>PKTZ01000084.1 GCA_002868925.1 Desulfuromonas sp.
CAGCAGGATGAGGGTAATGATGGTCAGTTTCAGTGAGCAGAAAAAATCCCACGCCACTGTGACCGGGCTTTCGTTCTTTTTACTCAAAGTCGTTTCTCCTGAGCCTGCGATCGCAACAATCAGATGCAGGAAGCTTAAACATTACGAATTGGGTCTTCAATTTAAACCGCTTCACACTTGCCAGTCAATGTGCATCAGCACAGTTCGTATTAATGGAACCAATTTTTTATGCGAGACCGTCCTGCTCCAGCTTCAGCTTGATCGCATCAGCTTTTTTCACGACCGACTGTGCCATTTCCTTTTTGAACGTTGCGAGTCGACCGGCGACCTCATGATCGGTCGCGCCGAGAATCTGGGCAGCAAATATACCGGCGTTACGCGCTCCCGCTTTTCCGATCGCCATTGTAGCAACAGGTATGCCACCCGGCATCTGCACCGTTGCCAACAGGGCATCGAGCCCTTCCAGGCATGAACTGTCGATCGGCACCCCGATAACGGGGAGGGTCGTCTCGGCGGCAACAACACCGGCCAGATGGGCGGCAGCACCGGCGCCCGCGATCAGCACCTTGACGCCACGATCCCGGGCCGTACTGACATATTCGACCGTCCGTTCCGGCGTCCGGTGCGCACTCGAGACCGTCATTTCAAACGGGACATGGAACTGTTTCAGTATTTTCGCGGCTTCGACCATGACTTCATAATCATTGTCGCTCCCCATGAGAATGCCTACGAGCGGCTTTTCTGCCATCTTATTACTCCTTTATGCAAAATACTTCAGGGCCTTCTGGCCGATATCACTGCGAAAATGGGTATCTTGCCAAGTGATCAACTTGACCCCCTGGTACGCTTTATCGATCGCCGAGGCGACGGAACCACCCAACCCGGTAACGCCAAGTACCCGTCCCCCGTTGTTAACAACCTGGCCATCTTTTGCCACGGTGCCGGCATGAAACACAATCAGGTCATCGAGCTTTGCCGCATCATCCAAACCTGAAATCGGCAGCCCTTTTTCGAAAGTGCCCGGGTAACCGCCAGAAGCCATGACCACGCAGACCGCTGCCTTGTCATGCCATTCGAGTTCCGATTTGGTCAGTTTGCCTTCGGCGCATTCAACCAACACCGGCACGATATCCGACTTCATCCGCGCCAATAGGGGCTGCGCTTCCGGATCGCCGAAGCGGGCATTGAATTCGACCACTCGCGCAACGCCATCCTTGATCATCAGTCCGACATAGAGAATCCCGGCGTAAGGACAACCATCCTCCGCCATACCGGCGATCGTCGGCCTGACGATTTTTTCAATGATCTGTTCCCTTATCTCATCGGTCACCACCGGCGCCGGCGAATAGGCGCCCATACCACCGGTGTTTGGCCCTTTGTCATCATCGTAGACCGGCTTGTGGTCCTGCGAGGACGCAAGCGGCAGTATGTTTTCGCCATCGGTAAAAACAAAAAAGGAGGCTTCTTCTCCATCCATGAATTCCTCGATGACGACGCTTGCGCCGGCTGCCCCGAAGACCTTGTCGAGCATGATATCATTAACGGCACTGATCGCCTGCTCGACATCCATAGCGACGATGACCCCTTTACCGGCAGCCAGTCCGTCCGCCTTGACCACGATTGGGGCGCCCTGTCCTTTGATATAGGCGACCGCGGCATTGCGGTCAGTGAAGCTCTGGTAGGCGGCTGTCGGAATATCGTAGCGGGCCATCAGGTCTTTCGAAAACCCCTTGCTCCCCTCGATCTGGGCTGCGGCCTTGTTCGGACCGAAAATTTTCAACCCGGCGGATTGAAAAGCATCGACGATCCCCATGGTCAGCGGAACTTCCGGACCGACCACGGTCAGATCAATCCCGTTTTCCCTGGCAAAAGCGAGAAGGCCATCGATATCATCCGCAGCAAGCGCGACGCATTCGGCCAATCCCGCAATTCCCGGATTGCCGGGAGCACAGTATATTTCCTCAACCAGAGGCGACTGCTTGATTTTCCAGATCAAAGCATGTTCACGACCACCACCACCGACAACCAGTATTTTCATTTAAAACTCCTGAACAAGTTTAAATATTGGAAATAGCATCCATCTGCTCGTTAAATGCTATGCAGGATATCACAACCCGCCTTTAAGTTGGGAGTATCGCACATGCTTTCGAAAATATTCTTGTGCGGCAGCAATATTACCAAGCTGACGCTCAGCATCGGCAAGAGATTTATATACCGAAACGAGGAAAGGATTCAACCGAATCGCTTCTTTCAAGTGAACTTTAGCCAAAGACGGCTTGCCTGCTTCGAGAAACGAGTAACCGAGCATGTGTTGGGCATCGGCCGATTCGGGGTTTACCCGGGTTGCTTGTATATAAAGTGTCACATCGTTTTGCCAGACGTCATTCTGTTCGAACGCTAAGAAAAAACAAGCAGTCAATATAATTACAGTGAATACTAACACCGCTTTGCCAGCATGCGTATCCAAAGAATAACAATCGAGCATGGATGCAACAAGCAACGCTACCCCCGGCATGACAAGATACAGATAGCGATCCGACAGCAGGTAGGCCAATGGATAAAAATTTGAAATCGGCAGATACATCAACACTATCCAGGCCAATGCAAAGGAAATCTTTCGGTTACGTTGCCAACACAAGACCATGGCAATTAAAAATACAAACACTATTGCGACACCAGTTAAAACCGAGGCATGCCAAGGTGTGTCGTAAAAGGGAATAGCGTAAAGCAGCGAAAGCTGCGTGGGCCAGATGATATGCCATGCGTTGTGAGCAATAGCAGACAAGCAACCGAGAATAAGTCCCAAATATGAAGGGCTGGAAGACGCGATGTTTTGTGAATAAATAATCCCGAGATTCTGCTGAAAATCTTGAGGGTTAAAAACCAACAAGAAACCGAATAAGGCAAAAGCGACTCCACCCAGGAACACAACTTTTTCGTAACGCCCCAGTGCCTGCTCCGATTCAACCTGAAAAAACTTATCAAACAGCAGAATAAGAATCGGAAATGGACCGACAGTTGGGTTGGATAAGTAAGCGACGACCATGGTCAACACGCATAGAACATATAAACCCCATTGTTTCACCCCGTTCAGCAAAGCCGCCTTCAGGTAGAGAACCAAAGACACAAGAGCAAAAAAGAGCGGGAGCAGTTCCTTGCGATGACCAATACTGGCTACTGATTCAACCTGGATAGGATGCACCAGAAACAAAAGAACTCCGGCAAGAGAGGCCCATTTTGTCAAACCGATTCGGACAAAAAGCAAATACAGCAGACAACCGTTCAGGGCATGCCATAGAACCTGTTGGATATGAAACCAGGTCGGCTTAAACCCAAACAGCTTGTAGTCAAGCATGTAGGACAATTCGCGAATAGGGCGACCGGGATAAGAATTCTTAAAAAAGTTCTTCAGACTTAAAACATCAGGATTGTTGACAACGAGTCCTAGGTCATCGAACGTCCAAGCATTATCGAACGTGTTCAGATTGAGCACGGTCACAACAAAAAACAGAAAAAAGAAAATCGGAAGGTAAGACCCCTCCCGAAATACTCTTTTATGCTTCCGGAAAAACATACGATTCGTCTCGACTAAGTGAGGTTTAATGCCTGAAATGCCGCATTGAGGTAAATACCATCGCCATTCCATGTTCATCGGCAGCGGCAATTACCTCTTCATCCCGGATCGATCCGCCCGGCTGAATCACGGCGGCAATTCCTGCTGCGGCCGCGTTATCGATACCGTCGCGAAACGGAAAGAAGGCATCAGATGCCATGACCGACCCTTTAACCTCGAGGCCGGCATGTTCGGCCTTGATCGCGGCGATGCGGGCCGAGTTGACCCGGCTCATCTGGCCGGCGCCGACGCCGATGGTCATGCCGTCATTGCCGTAGACGATTGCGTTCGACTTGACGAATTTCGATACACGCCAAGTAAAGAGCAGGTCCTCCAGCTCTTTTTCAGTCGGCTGCCGCTTGCTCACCACCTTCAGGTCAGCATAAAGGTCGAGGTCGCAATCCTGAACCAGAATACCGCCGTTGACCTTCTTATAATCGAGACGTGTCGACGGATTTTCTGGCCACAAACCGCACTCAAGCAGGCGAACATTCTTCTTGGCCGCCACGATTTCGACCGCTGCCTCGTCGACTTCCGGAGCGATGATCACCTCGACGAACTGCCTATCGACAATCGCCTGTGCCGTTGCCGCATCAAGTTTCCGATTGAAGGCGATGATACCACCGAAAGCAGATTCCGGGTCGGTGCTGAACGCCCGCTCGTAGGCATCGAGCAGGTTATCGCCATAGGCGACGCCACACGGGTTGGCGTGCTTGACGATAACGCAAGCCGGCCCCTGGTCGAACTGCTTGACACATTCGAGCGCCGCATCGGTATCGGCGATATTGTTGTAGGAGAGTTGCTTCCCCTGCAACTGC
Organism: Desulfuromonas sp.; assembly: GCA_002868925.1. GTDB lineage: Bacteria > Desulfobacterota > Desulfuromonadia > Desulfuromonadales > UBA2294 > BM707. Next base: position 4,432 of record PKTZ01000084.1, read on the forward strand.
TTGGCGGTTGCGATCGAGGATTCCGCAATATTCTTCTCTACGTAAAAGGCCGCTTTCTGGTGCGGGTTCTCACCGTAGCGCATCACCTCGGTCCGCCGGTACTGCACGGTCAAGGTGTCGGAAAAGTCGGCGACGCCGTCACCGGTCCGGCAGCCGAGCCAGTTGGAGATGGCGCCATCGTAGGCCGCGGTGTGCTGATAGACCTTGACCGCCAACTTGAAGTTGGTCTCGCGGGAGACCGCACCATCGTTCGCCTTCATCTCTTCGAAAACAGCCGCATAATCATTGTGGTCAACGAGGACGGTGACGTCACGATTATTCTTGGCGGCCGAGCGAAGCATGGTCGGTCCGCCGATATCGATATTCTCGATCGCATCTTCGAGGGTGCAGTCGGGATTGGCGACCGTTGCCTCGAACGGATAAAGATTGACCACCACCATGTCGATCGGCTCGATACCGTGCTCCTGCATCTTGGCGACATGCTCAGGATTCTCGCGCATGCCGAGCAGGCCACCATGCACCTTCGGGTGCAGGGTTTTGACCCGGCCATCCAACATCTCCGGAAATCCGGTAAACTCGGAAACATCCTTAACGTTCAAGCCGGCATCGCGCATCATTTTCGCCGTCCCGCCGGTCGAGAGGATCTCGACGCCGAACCGGTTCAACTCTTTTGCAAAATCGACAATTCCAGCCTTGTCGGATACGCTGATCAGGGCCCGTTTGATTGTGGCCATTTTCCCTTCCTTTCCATCAAAAACGATAAATGAATTTTCAGCCTTAAAAACACGAATTGCCGATACGGGAATAACCAGCAACTATTCCGGATACGGCAATTAAAAATCGATAGCAGCGACAAAAGCTTTTTCAAACTCGGGGCTGCCGGAGAGAGGGTAAGGCTTCAACTTTTTGGCAAGCGCCTCGACCTGCATCCGGCCATCCTCTTGCCATAGCATTTTACTTACACCAGCAAGAGCGCCACCCGGCTCGAAACGCACCCTATCTACCATGTTTGCCGGTAATAAGGCAACTTTTTTCAGGGCTTCTTTCGAGAGCGAAAAACCAAAGGCGCCGGTAAGGACAACCTCGGCAATATCCGATGTCTCGACAGCCGCTTTTTGTAACAGACACTCGACCCCAGCATGGACCGCAGCTTTGGCAAGTTGGAAATTGCGCACATCTTTTTGTTCAATCAGAATCTGTTTATGGGCATCGCGGTACAGGCTGATGGCAAAACCGTCTCCATGCGGCACCAGATAGCGGGAGAGGTTACTCTCGACTGCTCCGGGTGAAACGATCGAACCGTGTCGGTCGATCAGTCCGGCATCGATAGCGACCGCGACCGCCTCGGCCAAACCACTACCACACACTCCAGCAGGAGGCTGCCCGGTGACGACATCGAGGACAAAGCGATCGCCCTGTACCTTGACCCCCATGATCGCCCCCGGGCCATAGAGCATGCCGGAACCGATCTCGCCCCCTTCGAAGGCGGGGCCGGCGGCGACGGAGGTGACCCACCATTGACCGTCGACAAACAGAGCGATTTCGCCGTTGGTGCCGACATCGACAAAAAGGGTCGGCGTCTTTGGCGACGGTTGACCAAAAAGAAAGGCGACCAGATCACCACCGACAAAACCGTTGATCAGGGGGAAGAGATAGACAGGGCAGGAGAGTTGAAGACCAACTTCATCGGCAGCTACGTGCACCGCGCTGCAATCGGCTGGCTTATACGGCGGCACCAGCAGGGAATCGACCGGTCGGTTTTGGAACAGGAGGCTGATTGCCGGGTTGGCGGCCGCTGCCGCGGTCTGAATAGAGTTGGCATCGCTGCCGGCTGACTGCAATAATCCGTCGACGAGTTCATTGACGCAATCGACCAAAATCGACTGCAGACTTGCGCCATTGCCGGCACGGGCCGCTTCGAGCCGCCGCAAAACATCGGCGCCGTATTTCGCCTGCCGATTCGGCACCTGCCCCTCGGCCAGGCATCGGCCGGCTTGATCGAGCAGACGTCCTGCCAGGGATGTGGTGCCAAGATCCAAAGCGAGATTGACTGGCAATTGTATCTCCGAATGGCTGTGGTCAGATCAAATCTGAACCCGGCTTAATTCGAGTCGTTAAAAAAACTCTCGGCACCCGCTTGCTGATACCGCAGAAAACCTCGTAATTGATCGTTCCGATCTTGGCGGCCCACTCTTCAGCCCGGATAACGTTGCCCTGCTGGTCGTTACCGAGCAGTGTCACCTCATCGCCGACGGCTACCCCGTCGACATCGGTTACATCGAGCATGATCCAGTCCATGCAGACCGTGCCGATCACCGGCACCCGCTGTCCCCTGACCAGCGCTTCGCCCCGGTTGGTCAGCAGGCGATTGTACCCATCGGCATAACCGACCGGTAGCGTTGCGACCCGGGTTGGTCGATCGGCCCGGAACTTGTGCCCGTAGGAGACCCCGGCCCCGGTCGGGACCGTCTTGATCTTGGCGATCCGTGTGCGCAGGCTCATCACCTGGACCAGGTTGAGATGCTCGAAATGATGCGACGGCCATCCCCCGTACAGGGCGATCCCCGGTCGGGCCAGGTTGCATTCCGGCAGTTCGCGGGTAAAGATACCGGCGCTGTTGGCGGCGTGGATATAACGGGGATCGAATCCCGCATCACGCACCGCCTCCAGAACGGATCGGAACCGCTCAACCTGAAGGTCGGTCAACCTCTCTTCCGGTTCATCGGCCAAAGCGAAGTGGGTCATCACCCCTTCCATCCGCAAAGATTTCAGCTGCGACAATGACTCCAGCGCTTCCGTAATGCTTTCGAACGGGACGCCAAGACGGCCCATCCCGGTATCGACTTTGAGATGATATGGGCAGACCGTGCCGGCGCTTTTGCAATAGGTATCGAGGCGACGGGCGGTCTCGATGTCGAACAGGTACGGTGTCAACTTATATTCGAGATAATACGTCTCCTGTCCGGGCCAGACCGCCCCCATCACCAGGATCGGTTGCTCGATCCCGGCCTGACGCAGTTCAATCGCCTCTTCGACCATCGCCACCACCAGCAGGCTTGCACCTTCGGCGGCAAGGACCCGACTCACTTCGACCGCACTGTGACCGTAGGCATCCGCTTTGACGATCGCCAGCAGTTCGGTTGCGGAACCGGCGGCATCTTTGATCAGGCGGAAGTTGTGACGCACAGCGTCCAGATTAATCTCGGCGTAGGTCGGTCGGAATTGTGAATCAGGCATGTCCTTGTTCATCCTTTTTGAAGAATAAAAAGACTTAACATGCAGCCGACAAAACTGTAAAGAGGAAAGCGGCCGATTCCGGCGCTGCTCCCGATATTTAGTTGACACGGCGCCGCAAGTTCCGATAGGCTGACTCAGCTAAATAGAAAAGGATATTACCATGTGCTTCAACCAAGGACATTTTCTTCTCGTTCAGGGTGACAAAGAAACCTCTCTCGAAAATGTTGCCACGGTCATCCCGGGCAAAGAGGGCCTGAAGATGATCGATATTTACGGCAAGAGCAACGAGTTTGCCGGAACGATCGAAGAGATCGATTTTTTGAACAACCGGATCGTGGTCAGCTGACAGCAGCGATCCACTCTGGACAATTAAACACATACCGCTAGGGGAGTGATTCACTGAGAGTTCTGCTGAGGCAGGCGACCCTTTGAACCTGATCCGGATGATACCGGCGTAGGGAAGCGGCGACGCATTTCAGATATTGACACGTGCCACGCCGCATTCACTCTCATTGGATGCGGCGTATTTTATTTAGAGCCTCGTTTAGAGCAAATTGATGAAGATATCAGGCCTCTACATCATTACCGACAGCAACCGGGACGGCAGACTGGAAGAACGGATTGAAGCCGCTCTGCGCGGCGGTGCCCGGATCGTCCAGTATCGGGATAAAAGTGCCGACCTAACTGAGCAGGAACGGATGGCACGCCGACTGGCGCAACTGTGCCGAGAACACCGGGCCCTGTTTCTCATCAATGACTCGCCGCAGCTTGCCGTGGCGGTCGGAGCCGACGGGGTGCACCTCGGCCAGCAGGATATGCTGCTGGCAGAAGCACGAAAACTGCTCGGGCCGAAGAAGATCATCGGAATTTCGACCCGCACCGTCGAGCAGGCCGTACAAGCGGCAAAGGCCGGAGCCGACTATATCGCTGTCGGCAGCATGTTCCCAACCGGAAGTAAAGATGACGCGGAGCTTGTCGGTCCGGAACGGTTAAGGGAGATCCGGAAATTGACCGACCTGCCGCTGGTCGCCATCGGCGGCATTGGGCGGAGAAACGCCGCCGAGGTTCTCGCCGCGGGGGCCGACAGCCTGGCACTTATTTCGGCGGTCATGCAGGATCAGAATCCGGGGCTGGCGGCGCGGGAGATATCCCTCCTCTTTAATCGCGATCAGGCCCGTCCGAACGGCAAGATCCTCACCATCGCCGGCTCCGATTCCGGCGGCGGCGCCGGCATCCAGGCCGATTTAAAGGTGATCACCCTGCTCGGCAGTTACGGCACGTCGGCGATCACCGCGCTGACCGCCCAGAACAGTCAAGGAGTAATCGGCATCCACCCGTGCCCGCCCGATTTCGTCGGGCAGCAGATCGACGCCGTGCTCGAGGATTTCGGCGCCGATACCATCAAGACCGGAATGCTCTTTTCCGCCGAGATCGTTCAACTCGTCGCTCAAAGACTGCGAAAAACATCCATCCCGGCCGTTGTCGATCCGGTTATGATCGCCAAGGGGGGCGCTGCCCTGCTGCAAACGGATGCGGTCGAAGCCATGAAAAAAGAGCTAATGCCGGCAACCTTCCTGCTGACACCAAACCTGCCGGAAACGGAAGAACTGGTCGGGTTCCCGGTCGGGACAACAGATGATATGGAGCGAGCCGCCACTGCCCTGCAGCAGATAGGTGCTCGTCACGTCCTGATCAAGGGCGGACATCTGGTTGACGCCGCCGACGACCTGCTGCTGACCGAGGGCAACTTCACCTGGCTCTCTTCCGAACGGATTGATACCGACCAGACCCACGGCACAGGCTGCAGTTACGCCGCCGCCATCGCAACCCTGCTGGCCCAGGGATACACGATCGAGGCGGCAGTCAGCAA
>PKTZ01000083.1 GCA_002868925.1 Desulfuromonas sp.
CACCAGAGCATCGGCGTGCCGCAGCCGCTGAAGATGTTCGGCACAGAGGAGCAGAAGAAGAAGTACCTGCCGCGCCTGGCCAAGGGGGAGCTCAGCGCCTTCGCCCTGACCGAGCCGGGGGTCGGCTCTGACCCGTCGAAGATGGCGACGACGGCGGTGCTCGACGACGACAGCGAAAACTACATCATCAACGGCCAGAAATTGTGGATCAGCAACGGCCCGGTCGCCGACCTGCTGATCGTGATGGCCCGCACCAACGATCCGAAGGAGGAGCGGCCGGAGATCACCGCTTTCGTGGTCGAGGGGGACAGCCCGGGGCTGACCACCGCCCATCGCTGCGACTTCATGGGGTTGAAGGGGCTGCAGAACGGCCTGCTCAACTTCGATAACGTCAAGGTGCCGAAGGAGAATATCGTCGAGGGGATCGGGCGCGGCCTGGCGCTGGCGCTGCGGACCCTCAACACCGGCCGGTTGACCCTGCCCGCCGCCTGCGGCGGCGCGATGAAGCAGGCGCTGGAGATGGTGATCGAGTGGGCCAACGAGCGCCAGCAGTGGGGGGCGCCGGTCGGTCACCACGAGGCGGTCGCCAACCGCACCGCCACCCTCGCCGCCGACCTCTACGCGGTCGAGTCGCTGACCTGGCTGACCTCGGCGCTGGCCGATCGCGCCGACACCGACATCCGGCTCGAGGCGGCGATGGCCAAGCTGTTCTGCACCGAGGCGCTCTGGCGCGGTATCGACTCGGCGCTGCAAACCCGCGGCGGCCGCGGCTACGAGACCGCCGATTCACTCAAAGGGCGGGGCGAGACGCCGATGCCGATGGAGCGGCTGCTGCGTGATGCCCGGATCAACCTGATCATCGAGGGGACGAGCGACATCATGCGCCTGTTCATCGCCCGCGAGGCGCTCGACCCGCATCTCAAGATCGCCGGCGCCTCCGCCACCTCCGACAAGGTCGACTTCGTCGGCGCCGCAAAGTTCTACGCCAAGTGGTATCCGCTGCTTTGGCTGCCGCGCAATATTAATTTCGATGTCAACCTGCCGTGGAAACTCTCTCGCCACCTGCGCTATGTTGAACGCGCCTCGCGCCGTTTGGCCCGTGACCTGTTCCATATGATCGGGATGCATCGCCAGGGGCTGCAGAAGAAGCAGCAGATCCTCGGCCGCCTGGTTGACAGCGGCGCCGAGCTGTTCGCGATGATGGCGGCGCTCTCGCGCTGCGCCTCGCCCGGGGCGCCGACCAACGCCGCCGACCTCGCCGACCTGTTCTGCCGCCAGGCGCGGCGCCGGGTCAACGGGATGCACAAGGCGATCTACTGCAACGACGACGTCACCGCCTACCGTACCGCCCGCAACGTGCTCAACGGCGAATACGCCTGGCTCGACGACAACATCGTCTCGACCTGGCGGACCGAAGAGAAGGGGGAGAAGTAGCTGATGGCGCAGCACTACGGCCTGGTCATTCTCGGTTCCGGCACCACCGCCTTTGCCGCCGCCCGTCAGGCGGCGGCAAAAGGCGTCAGGGTGCTGATGGTCGAACAGAGCCACCTTGGGGGCACCTGCGTCAACTGGGGCTGCGTGCCGAGCAAGACTTTGATCGACAAGGCCGAACTCTACTTCGCCGCCCGTCGCGGCCGCGACTGGGGGCTCAACCTCGAGGCGGGCCAGCCGGATGCCGCCACCCTGATGCGGCTCAAGAAGGAGGCGGTTGAGACGGTGCGCCAGACCCACTACCAGAAGGAGCTGGCCAACTCTGCCAATATCGACCTGGTGCACGGCCGTGGCCGCTTCGTTTCGCCGCGCGAAATACGGGTCGGCGACGAAACCTTCCCCTTCGACAAGATGCTGATCGCGGTCGGTGGCAGGCCGCGGGTGGTGTCGATGCCCGGGCTCAACCAGTGTCACTACCTGACCAGCTACAGCGCTCTGCACCTCGAGGAGTTCCCGGAGTCGGTGCTGATGCTCGGCGGCGGCGTGATCGCGCTGGAGATGGGACAGATGTTCGCCCGCTTCGGCACCCAGGTGATCATCCTCGAGCGGGGCGACCGCCTGCTGCGCGAGTTCGACCTGCGCCTGACCCGGACCTTTGCCGATATCCTGCGCGGTGAAGGGATCCACATCATGACCGAGGTCGAGGCGGAGCGGGTCGAAAGCCGGCCGGAGGGGATCTGCCTCTACTCGACGGTGAAGGGAGCTCCGGTCGGGCTCTGCGCCGAGCGGCTGATGCTGGCGGTCGGCACCTGCCCGGCGACCGATGACCTCGGCCTGGAGAAGGCGGGGGTCGCCTGTGACGAGAACGGCTTCATCACCGTCGATGACCAACTGCGGACCTCGGTCGAGAATATCTGGGCCGCCGGCGACGTGACCGGGCCGCCGTTGATCGCCCCGGCCGGCGCACGCGAGGCGCTGGTGGCGGTCGAGAACATCCTCGACCCGAACGCCGGTCGCACCATCGACCACACCCTGAGCCCGATGGCGGTCTTCGTCGACCCGGAGTTCGCCACCGTCGGCCTCACCACCGACCAGGCGCGGCAGAAGGGGCTCGACGTTGAAGAGGCCTACATCGATCTTGCCCGGGTGCCGAAGGCGCATGTGATGGGTCGTTTCGAGGGCGGTTTCCTGCTTGTCGCCAAGCGGCCGAGCGGGCGCGTCCTCGGCTGCCAGATTCTGGCGCCGCGCGCCGCCGACATCATCCACGAGGTGACGCTGGCGGTCCGCTTCGGCCTGACCGTCTCCGACCTGACGACGACGGTGCATGTCTACCCGTCGTTGAGTGATGGGGTGAGGATGGCGGCGAGGGAGTTGTGTCAGAGGATGAATTTACCGATTGTTTAACTGGGGAGTAAAGATTTCTCACCACGAAGAGCACGAAGAAAACCGAAATCTGTTTCTCACGCGAAGACGCAAAGGCGCCAAGAAGGTCAAAAACACAAAAAGCTCTTTTATGGGGTAAGTCAAAACCTTATTAAGCTTTGCTTTTTAAGATATTGATTTTAACCTTAACCACGATTTTTGCTTCTCTTTGCGACTTTGCGCCTTGGCGTGAGACATGCTTTTAAGAATCAAGCCTTTCTTCGTGCCCTTCGTGGTTAAAAACTCCTGTCACTTATACGATCCTAAAAAAGAAGGGGCCGGACGTGCTGTCCGACCCCTTCAATCGTTGATTTAAAATCTTCCTTATCTTCCGGTCATCCGCTTGACCAGATCCTTGACCACTGCCGGGATCGTATCCTGGAACAGCTCCTGCGCATTGATCTCGAGGATGGTCTTCTTGCTGTTGCTCAGGTTGGTGAACTCGAGCCGGTAGGTGGCGCGCATGAGCACCCCCTTGGTCGGGGCGGCTACCGTTTCGCGTTTCATGATGGTGCCGGTGACCAGGTAGTCGGGCGCCTCGGCCAGCCCGAGTTCGGTCTGGATCTGCATCGGCGACTCACCCTTGAGCCTCTTGATCAGGGCAGTGTTGTCTCCGAACTGGTCGGCCATGTGGTAGTCGGCCATGAACAGGCCGCTCTTGTTGAACTCGTCGACGAACATGGTGGCGTCTTCACCGCGGCAGATATAGAACGACTCGGCGGTTATGGTGAACGGTGCGATCACCAGCACCTTGCTCCCCGGCTTCAGGTCGGAGAGCTGTCCGGTGACGACCTTGAAGTCCTTGACCCCGTTCGATTTCAGCATCATCGACCCGAACATCGGCCCGCAGGCGGTGAGCGCCAGCATCAGTATCAAGGTCAGGAAAAACTTTGCACGCATGTCAGACTCCCTTTACAATACGATGACAGCGCATACAGTTGTCATCGGGTTTATGATCGGACATCTTATCGATCTTGTGACACTCGAGGCATTGCGCATTTTGGGTAACGCCCCGGTGGTCAGCCGTGTCCGGGCGGTGTGGGGCAAAGGCGCCCATGCGGACGATGCAGCCGGCAAGCAACAGGGTAATAAAGACCAGTGTCAGCTTTTTCATAGCTATCCTTGTGGATATGTCATTGTTTTAAGAAGATAAAGAAGTGTATCAGGCAATCAATGTATGTAATTCAATATACTCCTTTTATTAATGAAAACAAGGTGCATCCTTGAAATATATCGTTTTTCTCATATGTGCCCTATTTCTGGTGTCCTGTGCCGGACATCCGGTGGCGGACAAGGTGGACTTTTCTCCCTCCGGCAGCGGAACGTTGATGATCGACATCACCGGTTTTCACAACGATGACGGCGAGGTGCTGGTCTCGGTCTTCAATGACAAGAAGGGATTTCCGAACGATACCGGGGCGGCCTATCTCAACCTGACGGCGACAATTACCGACCACGCTGCCCGGTTCGAGATTCCCGACCTGCCGTATGGTGCTTACGCCGTCAGCGTGCTGCATGACGAGAACCGGGATGGACGGATGAACAGCAACGTGGTCGGTATCCCGAAAGAGGGGTTCGGCCTCTCGCTCAACCCGCGGTTGAAACGGAAACAGCCGGAGTACGAGGATGCCCGCTTCCTGCTGCTGGTGGAGCAGAAGGAGATGGTGATTGAGATGCAGTACGAGACCTTCGGCCGCGATCGCCAGCGGATCATGCAGGAGAGGCGGGAGCAGAAGAGCAAGGAGCAGTAAGCGAGCTCTGTTTTCACCACGAAGAACGCGAAGGGCACGAAGAAAATCAAAATCATTCTCTCACGCAAAGACGCAAAGTCGCCAAGAAGGTCAAAAACACAAAAAGCTCTTTTATGGGGTAAGTCAAAACCTTATTAAGCTTTGCTTTTTAAGATATTGATTTTAACCTTAACCCCGATTTTTGCTTCTCTTTGCGGCTTTGCGCCTTGGCGTGAGGCATGCTTTTAAGAATCAGCCTTTCTTCGTGGTAATAAAGCTTTGTTTGGGTTATAAAAACTGTCATCTCAAGATATTGGGGTTGTCATGGGATATCGTAATCTACAGGAAACGGTCGCCGATCTAGAACGGCACGGTCGGTTGATCCGGATCGAGCAGGAGATCGACCCGCGGCTCGAGGCGGGGGCGATCCAGCGGCGCGTCTACGCGGCCGGTGGTCCGGCGCTGCTCTTCACCCGGGTCAAGGGCTGCTCTTTCCCGATGCTCGGCAACCTGTTCGGTACCCTGGAGCGGACCCGGTTCCTGTTTCGCGACACCCTGCCGGTGATCGAGAAGATGGTCACCTGCAAGCTCAATCCGGCCTCGGTTCTGAAGAACCCGTTTAAACTGCCCGGTCTCGGTCTGGCCGCGCTCAACCTGCTGCCGAAGAAGATCGGAAACGGTCCAATCCTCGAACAGCAGACGACGGTCGACGCCCTGCCGCAGCTTGTTTCCTGGCCGGATGACGGCGGCGCTTTTATCACCCTACCGCAGGTTTATACCGAACACCCGGACGGGGGCGGCTTCAAACAATCGAACCTCGGTATGTACCGGGTGCAGCTCTCCGGTAATGACTACGAGCAGAACCGCGAGGTCGGTCTGCATTATCAGATCCATCGCGGTATCGGCGTGCACCACGCGGCGGCGGTCGCGGCCGGCAAACCGTTGCCGGTCAACATCTTCGTCGGCGGGCCGCCGAGTATGACCGTGGCGGCGGTGATGCCGTTGCCGGAGGGGATGCCGGAACTTTCTTTTGCCGGTCTGCTCGGTGGGCATCGCATCGGCATGGTTTCCCAGCCCGGGCAGCTGCCGATCCCGGCCGAGGCCGATTTCTGCCTGGTCGGTACCATCGATCCGCACGCCACCCGGCCGGAGGGGCCGTTCGGCGACCACCTCGGCTACTACAGCCTCAAGCACGACTTCCCGGTAGTCAAGGTCGAGCAGGTCTATCACCGGCCCGGCGCGATCTGGCCGTTCACCACGGTCGGTCGGCCGCCGCAGGAAGATACCAGCTTCGGTGCCTTCATTCACGAACTGACCGGTGAACTGATTCCCGATTTCCTACCCGGGGTGCGGGCGGTTCATGCCGTCGACGCCGCCGGGGTGCACCCGCTACTGCTCGCGATCGGCAGCGAACGCTACACTCCGTACGACGAACAACAGGAACCAAAAGAGATCCTGACCCAGGCCAGCGCCATTCTCGGCAACGGCCAGCTCTCCCTTGCCAAGTACCTGCTGATCGCCGCCGAGGAGGAAGGTGTTCCCGATATCCACGACGTGCCGGCCTTCTTCCGCTACATCCTCGAACGGGTCGACTGGCGCCGCGATCTCCATTTCTCGACCCGGACGACCATCGATACCCTCGACTACTCTGGGCACGCCCTCAATCTCGGCTCCAAGCTGGTCATCGCCGCCGCCGGTTCCAAGGTCCGGGAGCTGCCGATGCAACTGCCGGACAACCTTGATCTGTCGGATGGTTTCGATAAGCCGCGGGTAGTCGCTCCCGGCATCCTCGCCATCTGTGCACCGCCGGCAACGTCGCCGCGCGGCGAGAGCGACCCGGCGATCGAAAAGCTCTGCGCCGCGATTCCGGTCGATGCACCGCTCAACCGTTTCCCGCTGTTGCTGCTGGTCGATGACAGCGAGTTCATCGCCGCCGATTTCGACAACTTCCTCTGGGCCGTTTTTACCCGTTCCAACCCGGCGACCGATGTCTACGGCATCGGCACCGAACTGCACGCCAAGCACTGGGGTTGCCGCGGCGCTCTGGTGATCGACGCCCGCAGTAAAGCCCACCACGCTCCGCCGTTGATCGACGACCCGGAGCTCGAGAAGCGGGTCGATGCGCTGGGGGCAAAAGGGCAGCCTTTGTCTGGTATTATCTAGCGGCGGATGAAAAAGGGATCTGCGGCGTTCCCCTTGGCTTCGTCGCTGCGACGTAGCTCGCGCCGGCTCACTCCGTACCCGGCCGGCGCCTTGCATCTGAGTCTTTTTGACCCGCCGTCGAATACATCCGCATTCCCTCTTTTTCTCCTTCTTGCCTTTTTTATACGCTTCCGTTATGATGGCGCGGCTAATCCCGAGAAAAGAGGTCAGGTATCATGAAGCAGAATCAATATTCCCTGCCGGCATCGATCGGCAATACTCCCCTGGTGGAACTCTCCCGGATCAATACCAACAGTAAGGTTCGCATCTTCGGCAAACTCGAAGGGAACAACCCCGGCGGCTCGGTCAAGGACCGCACCGCCTGGTGGATGATCCGCCACGCCGAGGAGGATGGGGTGTTGACCCCGGACAAGACGATCCTGGAGCCGACCTCCGGCAATACCGGCATCGCCCTGGCGATGATCAGTGCTGCCCGCGGTTATCGGATCAAGCTGGTGATGCCGGCCTGCGTCAGTATCGAGCGGCGTAGCGTACTCGAGGCGTACGGTGCCGAGGTCGTCCTGTCGCCGGCCGAGGAGGCGACCGACGGCGCCATCCGGCTGGCGCACAAGATCCTCGCCGAATCGCCGGACGAGTACTTCATGCCTAACCAGTACGACAACCTGGCCAACCCGAAGGTCCACTACGAAACGACCGGGCCGGAGATCTGGAGCCAGACCGAGGGCCAGGTCGATGTTTTTGTCGCCGGTATGGGAACCTCCGGTACCCTGATGGGGGTCGGGCGTTACCTGCGCGAGCAGAAGCAGGAGATCGAGATCGTCGGGGTCGAGCCGGTGCTCGGTCACAAGGTTCAGGGGCTGAAGAACATGGAGGAGGCGATTGTCCCCGGCATCTACGCCGAGAACGAACTGAGCCGCAAGGTGGTCGTCGATGACGAGACCGCTTTCGAAACGGCCCGCCGGCTGGCAGCGGAGGAGGGCCTGTTCGTCGGGATGTCGAGCGGTGCCGCCGTTGCCGGAGCGATCAAGGTCGCCGAGACCATGGAAAGCGGGATTATCGTGACCCTTTTGCCGGACCGGGGCGACCGCTATCTCAGCACTAACCTGTTCCGCTCGGTCTGTGCCGGCTGTCTGCCCTGATATGTCGGAGATCCCGGAGCTGGTCCGCAAGCGGGCCGAGAAGACGATCCACGGTTTATGCCAGCAGCAGATTAACCGGAGCGGTCTGGAGTACTGCCTCTCTTCGCGCAAGTGCGACGACGGGTTTGAAATTTCGGCCACGCCATGCGGGCAGGTTACCTTCGTTCCCCTGGCTCGTCTGCTGTTCAGTTGCGAACTGGGGCAGTGGACCCTGCATCGGCCCCGCACCGAAAATCGCTGGAGCTATGTGCCGGAAGCGGGAGGTGCCCTCGACATGACCCGGTTGATCCGTTACCTCGAGAACGATCCGCTCAATATCTTCTGGTAAGCCCCAGTCACCTGTAACCGTAAAAAAGCGGGAGCCGTTCAGTTCGGTTCCCGCTTTTTATTTGATTCTCTAATCAACATAGAGGCTTATCGCCCCGGAAGAAAATCTGATTCTTAAAGGCATTTTTCACGCAAAGACGCAAAGAAAAGAAAAAACCGGGATTGAAGTGAAAGGCAAAATCTTAAAAAAGGACCTAAGCTTTTGATTTTAAACCTTAAAAAAGGTTTTGTGGTTATCGCCTTCCTTGGCGACTTTGCGCCTTGGCGTGAGAAACAGATTTTTACTTTTGTTGTGTTCTTTTTGTTTGCGTGTCCTGCCTCTTTTGGCTGCAAACTCGTTGTTCAACGCCCTTCTATCTTTTGAAGGATCTCCGGGTTAGGATCGTCCTTGGCGAGGATTACGTGGCAGGTGTTGCAGTCGTTGGAGATCGCTTCGCCCTTGCTGTTGAGGTGCTTGCCGTCATGGCAGCGGAAGCAGCCCCGGTCAAACTCTTCACCATGGCCGATGTGGTCGATGTAAGTGTCCCAGCCGACTTTCATTGCCGGGAAGACATTCTCGCGGTAGGCGTTCTGGGTGCCAATAATCGCCTGGCAGAGCAGGTCGTCGTTGACATCGATTTCCGGCCGATTCTGCCGGTACCAACTGCGCAGCCCGGCGGCGATCTTGACCATCGCCTCCTGTTGTGAGAAATAGGGCTCGTTGACCACTTCGAGTGCCTGGCGCTTGATGAACGGAATCTCGCGCGGGATCTCGCCGTTGAGCAGCTTCATGTCGATCGCCTGCGAGGCGGAGAGGTAGTTGTGGGTCGGCCGGTTGTGGCAGTCGATGCAGTCCATCTCCCGGGTGATGACCTGCTCGCTGTTCTTCGCTATCAGCTTGTCGGCATCCTTCACCATGAATACCTTTTCCGGGTCGGTGCTCTCCTTGAACTTGACCATGACGATCTCCCGCTCGTCCGGGCCGGTGGTGGTGATCAGCATCCGGTTCTCGGGGGCGATGTGCCAGTGGTAGCCATTCGGACTGAAGGAGCGATCGCCGGCCGAGCCGACCTTGAGCAGGATGACCGTCTTGACGCTGGTGTTCTGCTCGTCCGGGCGGAACCTCTCCATGACTTCGAGCTTGTCGCCGTGGAATTGCCCCGGCCGGTGGCACTCCTCGCAGACCGAACGGTCGGGGCGCAGATGGTGGATCGGGGTTTTGATCGGCCGCGAGTAGCTGTGACCGAGGACGCTCACGACCTGCTGCAGACCGGAAATTTTCGCTTTCTCGAACCATTTGGCGTTGCCGCCGAGGTGACACTGTACGCAGCTGACCTGGGAGTGCGGCGAATTGCTGTGGGCGACCCGTTGCGGCTCCATCACCATGTGACAGAAGGTGGCGCAGAAACTGGTGGTGTTCATGTAAGTGTAGCTGCGGTAGGTGACGATACCGAAGATGCAGAACATGGTGCAGCTGATGAAAACAAAAACGAAAAGGAGCTTGCGCATCCGGTAGAAGCGGTCCGGGTTGGTGAAGTAGTCGCGCAGGTAAGTCAGGGTAAAGAGGCGGACATCTTCTTTGCCGCGAAAGAAGAAGAGTCCAACGAATATCAGGGAGAGCCCGATCAGGACCATCGGCCCCAGCACCAGGTAGGAGAGCGCCGCGAAGTAGGTGTTGCGCATATCCCAGATGATGTCGTAGAGGACAGCGCCGAGCAGGAACGGGAAAATCGAGGTGACGATCAGTGCCCCGATCAGAGCGGCCCGGCTGTGGGCGATACCGTTGGCAAAGGTTGCGATGAGATCGGAGAGGTTCTTCATGCAGTGGCGCCCCGCGAAAAAGTTGACTAAAACCAATTAATTAGCACTAATGGCAGGTAGTGTCAAACAGTAAAAAGGCCACGCCCGAAATGGGCGTGGCCTTAATTATTTTAGGTATATAGATGGTTAATGCGCTTCTTCCTCTTCGCTGTAGAAGGCGGGGAAGATCATGTTGATGAAGTAGAAGATGACGAATGGTGCCGATCCGACCAGCAGGCAGCCGCCGAGCCCCTCCTTGAAGGTTTCGATGTCGTGCGGGATGATCGGCAGGGTGTAGTGCATAAACCCCTTGAAGGTCAGAGAGAAGGCCTGACCGCCGATGACGACGTTCCAACGCATCATCAGGACCCCGAACAGTACGAAGATACAGGCCAGGCACGCCCGGCGGGTGGTGATGCCCGGTATCAACAGCATCAGGAACGGCAGGGCGTTGCCGATACCGTACTGCAGGACGAAAATCTTGACGAAGTCATGCTCGTAGATGACGTCGCGCAGGATGTCCCACGATTTGACCGCGGTATAGCCGCGGAAGATGATGTCGAGCAGCTCCAGGGTGATGGCCAAAACCATGAACATCAGCAGGTACTTGGAGGTCATGGTGACCTCGTGCTCCTGGACCTCGCGCAGCTGCTTCTCGGAGACGGTCATTTCGCCGTGGACCAGGGCGTCGGGAAGCAGCCAGTTCTTGCCGCGGCGGGCCGCCCACTTGCGCAGTTCCATGAAGATGGCGTAGCTGATGATACAGAGGGCGATACCGGAAACCACGGCCGACATGATGAAGATGACCGGCATCAACGGTGTCATCCAGAGGGCGTTCGCCTTGACCGAGCCGAAGATGAATCCGGCGTAGCCGTGCAGGAAGCAGGCGACCGGGATGCCGATGCCGGCGAGGATCTTGGTCGCCTTGTGGTCGGCGTGAATCGCCTCCGGGCTGATGTCGCGCGCCCCGAGGGAAATCAGCTTGTAGATCGGCAGCAGCAGGCTCTCGATGGCAGAACGCTTGGCTTTGCTGCCGAGCCGTTCGATCGATTCGACGATGAACTTGCGGTAGACGAACCAGATCTCGGCACCGACGATACAGGCATAGGTCATGAAGACAATGCCGAAGGCTGAGATGGCCGAGGTGAAGTGCGGTGTCATCATGACATGGATACCACGCAGCGGCTGCTGCAAATGTAGCATCAGTGGCATCATCGCCGTTGGTAGCAGGGCGAAGGAGAAGACCAGGGCAAAGCGGGCGATCTCCTTCAGCTTCTCGACCCCGAATACGTGGTAGAGGGAGGAGAGGACGAAGGCACCGGCAACCAGACCGGTCATATAAGGGTAGAGGACGATCTGGATCGACCAGTAGACATACTCATTCGGCAGGACAAAGAGGTCCTTCATCGTCCAGGCTTCACCATGGACAACCATCTGGGCAACTTGTTCAACCATGACTAGTGCACCTCCTTGTTCAGGCCGAGGTAGTAGACCTGCGGCTTGGTTCCGTATTCGTCACGCAGGATGCCGACCCGCTGGTTCAGCACCGCCTTGGCAACCGGGTCGTTCGGGTCGCGCAGGTTGCCGATGCGGCGGGCTTCGAACGGGCAGGCCTGGGCGCAGGCGGTGTTGCCGCCCTTGCTGATCCGGTGGTAACAGAAGGTACATTTGTCGGCGACGTGTTCGGTCGGGTGGAAGAAGCGGACACCGTAGGGGCAACCCATGATGCAGTAGCCGCAGCCGATGCACCATTTACGGTCGACCAGGACGACGCCGTCCTTCGTCGAGTAGGTGGCGCCGACAGGACAGACCTGCACGCATGCCGGAATTTCACAGTGGTTGCAGAGCTTCGGGACGAAGAACGCCTGGGCGATATCCTCGTCGGGAACTTCGAGCATGCCGGAATGGTTCTGGTCGATCTTCTTGTTGGTGAAGCCGTTCAGGGCACCCTTCGGGGAATCGCTGACGGTCTTGCCATCCTTTTTGGTGACATAGCGTTCGACCCAGGTCCGGGTGACGTTCGCTCCCATCGGAATGTCGTTTTCGGTTTTGCAGGCCTTGACGCAGAAGCCGCAACCGACACATTTGTGGGTGTCGACCAGGAACGCCCAGCGTAAGTCGGGGTTGTCGGCAAGGACCTTTTTCGGGTCGATGAACTCCAGAGCCGAAGCTGAGATGCTGGCACCGGAGACAAAGACGAGAGCATTCTTCATAAAATCGCGTCTTTTCATGGTTACATCTCCTCCAGACTCGGGTTATGCGGGTTGTGACAATCGGCACATTCGTATTCGGTGTTGTGCTCGGCCGGGTCGATACCCGGAATGTCGTTACGACCGCTCGATGGCATGTAGAGCGCCGAGTGACAGCGGATGCAGAGGTCGCGGCTGCGGTTGATGGTGAGTGTTTCCGGATCGTCGGGATGATCGAATGCGGCACCGTGGCAGTTTTCGCAGTTGATCATTTCGTGTGAGGAGATGCTGACCTCCTCGACCTTGTCATCGTGGCATTCGTTGCAGTACTCGGTCCCCTTGTACTTGGCCGGGTACTCTTTCCATTCGTCTTCGTTGCTCAGGCGGTGAAACCCGAAAGTGTATCCCCGGTCCTGTACGCCGAAATCATCCGGCACATAGACGGCCCTGAAGAGCAGGATAAAGACAACGAGAGCAATCACCACAAATAGTGGTCGCCAAACATGTCCTTTCACGTGCTACCCCCTTATAGTTGTAGGTTTGTTAGAAATAGTTAACATTGTCGAATATAATAAAGTATCTATTCACGGGTTGATGTCAAGCCCTCTGAAGCTCTGATCAAGCATGACATGTAAGGCGTTAACCAATATAGGGTATATGTTAATTAATATAATAACAACATTTTATTTTTGCCAACTGGTTTCGAAATATATACTATAAGAGAGATCAAGAAAACCTTTTTATAAATAAAAACATTTAATTATGAGTTGTTTATGGGGTGTTGTTAAGATAGATTGCATGCTTTAGCCCCGCTTTTTTAGCGGTTAATCGATAGTGTATGGATTTTATTCTGAAAAAGGTGTTGTTTTGTTTTGGTTTTTGTCGCTGTCGACAAAATTTTAAAATAGTGTTATATTTTGAATAAACAAAAGTTCTTCGCCAGTGGAGATGCCTTCTATGAGTGTGGAAAACGCGAATCTTGAGAACCGGGTAAGGGAGCTTGAAGGGCAGGTCGAGACCTTGCAGGGACGTTTGTCGGATGTCGAGAAACAGCTTTCCCGGGTCGCAAAAGGAAAGCAGGCCAAGGTCAAGAAGGCGACGGAAAAGCCGACTTCCAAGATCGGTTCGGACGAGGTTTTGAACTGGATCGACACCGCCTACTTCCTGCCGCGCATTGCCACCACCAGTTTTATCCTGGTCCTCGCCATTGCCCTGCGGACCCTGACCGACAGCGGCACCATCGATGAGCAGTTCGGGGCCGGCCTCGGTATGGGTTACGGTTTTATCCTGCTTATTATTGGTTGGGCCGGTTACGGTCGCCAGAGCATCCAGGCGCCTGTTTTCACCCTATGGGGAACGATCGTTATGTGTTCGATCGTGGTTGAGACGCACCGGGTTTTCGAAGCGATTCCGACCGAACCGGCATATATGTCTTTGGTTCTGCTCGGGATGGCGACGGCCGCCATCAGCCGCCAGCATAATGTCGCTTTGCCGATCTTTGCCGGCACTCTCGGTATGAGCTTTGGTGGTTTTGCCATCGATTATCCCAACCCGGTCTTCCCCTACCTGGTCGTGTTACTGGTTACGGCTAACCTGTTGACCGTCTTCGCGACCAGCCTGATGCGCGCCTCCTGGATCCGCTGGCTGCTGCTGGTGCTGACCATCTTTATGTTCCAGATCTGGGCGCTCAAGTTGACCATCTATCTCGGTAAAATCGCACAGGAAGACCTCGAGTTTGCCATCAGCGGCTTTTTCCCGTCGATCATCGTCATCGGCACCATGTACCTCGGGATTGCTTATTTCGGCGTTATCGGCAAGATCCAGGAACGGGTCTCCAAGTTCGATGTCGTATTGCCGGCGATCAACGTCATCTGGATTTTTGTCCTGGCGCGGTACACGCTGGCGCACGGTCTCGGCGATGCGGTCACCTTCGGCATCGTCGCATCACTGATCGCCGGTGGTCACCTGGCGCTGGCCTGGGTGCTCGGGCGGAAAGAGGGGACGGCCAAGCAGGGGGCGGCGCCGATCGGGTTCGGCGGTTGCCTGTTGCTAGCGCTGACTTTGCCGATGGGAATCGGCAACCCGCTGGTTTCGGCGACGATCCTCTCCGTCATCGCCTTTGGCGGCGCCTGGCTGGCGCAGCAGTGGAGCAGTGGCGGGGTCCGTTATATCTCCTACCTGATGCAGATCTACGCAGCCGGCGTGCTGATCCTGGCGCTGCGCACGACCGAGATGAGCCGTCCGTCGCTGCTCGGGGCGACCGCTTCGGCACTGATGGCAGGGATCGCCCTGTGGCACTATTACTGGTGCCGTGAGAATCCGCCGCAACCGGAGATGAAGGTGTTCAAGTCGTTCGATCGCAAGGATAAGGGCGCGGCGGTCGTTCTCATCGCGGCCCTGTTAAGCGGTTTTTTCACCCTGCGGGTCGGCATCTTCCAGGGACTGGCGCTGGTCGGTTTCCGGAGCTCCGATGCGTTTTCCAGCGGGCAGTCGGTTCTGATCATTCTCGCCTCGGCGTTGATGACCTACCTGAGCGTGCGCAAGATGAACCGGGAGCTACGCACCGTTGGTATCCTGCTGATGCTGGCCGGGGCCTGTAAGGTCTTTCTCTCTGACATCGTCAGTATCAAGGGGATGCCGCTGATGGTCTCGCTGTTCGCTTTCGGCTCGATCGCGGTCTTTAACCAGGTATTGAATCGCAGGTGGAGCAAGAAGAAGGAAGCGCTGAAGAAGGGGGAAACATCGGAAGATTAACAGGGTCGTTTCAGGGGTAAGCAAACAAAAAAGGGGTGCTCTTGCGAGCACCCCTTTTCATTTCGATCAAGTTACGATTACCACTGCGAGTCAAGGGTGGCCATGACGCCCTTGAAGTCCTCTTTGACGCTGTCGAGAACAGAGATGGCGTAATCGTTGTTGTGCACGCCCTTGGTGCCGTCATCCTCGACGAAGTTGAGGTTGTAGAGCGCCTTCTCGTAACGCTGCCAGAGCTCGGTGGTGTCGCGCTTGGTCCGGTCGGCGTCGTTGAGAGCCGCCTCGACGTTAACCCGCATTTCACGAAGTTCGGCGATCTTGGCCTTGGTGTCGCCGGCCCACTCTTCGAAGATACCGATGTAGTCCTCATCGTGACAGTCGACACACGATTCCTTCGTCGGACGGAAAATGCCGCTGGATACGGCGGTGTGGCAATCCTCACAGCCGATATCGGCACCGAACATCAGGCTCGCATCCCCTTCGACACCCTTCGCTCCGGTCCCTTCGTTCATCGAGAACTGGGCCTGGTGGCAGGTGTCGCAATCGGACATCTGCGGAGCCGAGTCCTCGTTTTCGGCGTGGCAGGCGAGGCAGAAGTTCATCCGGTCGGTCTTGGTCGCCGGGTTGTGAACAACGCCGAAGTGGCAGTCGCGGCAGACGAAGTCGAAGCCTTCCATGTGCAGTTCGTGGTCGAAGTAGGTGCCGCCGACGAAGGTGTCGGTCATGATGTCGGGCAGGCCCTTACGCATACGGAACTCGGGATTGACAACATCGTCGAGCATCCGCATCTTGACCAGCTTCATCGGGCCGGCGGTCGCTTCACGGACCTCCTTGTTCCCTTCATCGGAGTGGCAGAACATGCAGTGCCAGGCCGGGACCAGATCTTCCGGCGGATTATTGAGGATCTCCAGTTTCTCTTCCTTGGAGATGGTCAGCTGCATGTAGGTGTCTTTCAGGCCTCCCATTTTGGCTTTCATGTAGCCGACAACGCCGGGACGACCATGACAGTCGAGGCAGGAGACGCCGGCATCGCCGTGAGCCGAGTGTTCCCAGGAGTCGACCTCGGCCAGGGCGCCAAAACCTTTAGCCGGGTGGCAGA
This sequence comes from Desulfuromonas sp., assembly GCA_002868925.1. Classification (GTDB taxonomy): domain Bacteria; phylum Desulfobacterota; class Desulfuromonadia; order Desulfuromonadales; family UBA2294; genus BM707. The sequence continues at coordinate 16,031 of PKTZ01000083.1, forward strand.
GGTGGCAGAACTCGGGTTCGGAGGTCATATGCAGAATCTGGATGTTAACAAATCCGAAAGCGGCAACCAGGATTACGGCGAGTACCGTGACCAGAATGATGTGTCGCTTACACCAATCAATAAAACGTAACAACATTTTTCATCTTCCTTTTCTTGAGATTTTTTGCGGAATCAAGTCGAGAAGTGGCAATAATTAAAACGCCCTACTGTTTACATCAAGAAAAAGGAAATTGCAATAGAAAAATCCTGATAAAACGGGACTTTGAGCTTGTATATTCGAAATTGAATTATTGGGAAAAACTAATGAGCAGGGGTACCGGAAATGGTAAGCCGCCCGGCGAATAATGCGCCGGGCGGCTTGAATAGGCTGTTTGTCGCAATTACGACAAGCCGTTTTACTAGTGGTGTGTGCTCCGCTCGGCGGTGCCGGTCGCCTTCTGGTAACCGATTACTCCGATATGGCAGCTGGCGCAGCGGGTGTCGGAATCGAAAGCCATGTCGCCGTCGTGGCACGCTCCGCAGTAATTCCCTTCAGAGAGGGACTGCATGGTGAAGTCATCGTTCTGCTGTGCGGTCAGCGCCTCCATTTCGAACAGGTCGTCGTGGCACTCTTCGCAATCCATGCCGTTCTCTTCGACATGAACGTCGTGGCTGAAGATGACGCCCATGACCGGTTCGGTAAAGATGATGTCGCCCTCGGCCAGTGCCTGTCCGGTGATGCCGGCGACAAAAAGAGCAGCCAGTGCAAGTATCGTCAGTTTCGTTCGGTTCATAATATCCTCCTGCCTCTGTCGGGCCCAGGGTTAAGCTTTCGTGTAAAATACGTTCGGTTTGGTGCCGGCAGACTCGCGCAGAACCCAGACCGGCTTCTCCAGCTGGTGAACCTGCTGGTAGACGAAGTTGCCCGGATCCGACATGTCGCCGAACGTCCGCGCTCCGGTCGGGCAGGCATCGGCGCAGGCGGTCTTCTTCTTCCCCTTCGACAGGCGGGTGTCGAAGCAGAAGTTGCATTTATCGACCGCTACCTTCTCTTCGTGGAAGTACCGGGCATTGTACGGACAGCCCATCTGGCAGGAGAGGCAGCCGATACACTTGCTGGTATCCATCATGACGATGCCGTTCTCCTTGTTCTTGTAGGTCGCCTTGGTCGGGCAGACGCGGGTGCATTGCGGCAGGTTACAGTGGTTGCACAGCACCGGGATAAATTCCCGCTTCTGGCCGATCGCGTGCTGCATCTCGCGCTCGAGGATGGTGGTGCGGAACCCGTAGCTCGGAACGTCGTTGGTTTCGGCACAGGCTTTCTTGCAGCGCTCGCAGTCGATGCAGTTGCTGATGTTGATGAGCATGCTGTAATGCGGCTTGTAGGGGTAGTGCTCGACGAAATCGCCGGTGCAGGCGTAGGTCTTGTTCACGGTCGAGACCGCCGAGAGGATGGTGCCGCCGGCAAAGACGCCGGTGACGGCCAGGCCCATTTTCAGGAAGTGGCGCCGTTCCTCGGACGAGATGTTGTCGGTCCCTTCATTCTTTGATGCTTCTATTTGAGATTTGGTGATTTTCATTTTGTCTCTCCTGTCTTGATTTGCCGTCTGGTTAATGATGGTCGTCAGTGACTTTGTGTCCGGCAAATACCTTCTCGCCCAGCATGAAAAGGAAACCGGTGAGACCAAAACCGCCGAGCGTGACGATCATTTCATTGAATGAGGGGAAGTACTCGAGCAGCGACTGGGTTCCGGTCACCCCGATCGAGCTGTAGACATCGATGGTCTGGCCGACGATGACCATGTTGTAGCGCATGAAGAAGACGCCGATAAACATCAGGGAGGCAGCGACGAACATCATCGCCCGGTTCTCCTTACCCGCCATGATGAAGAGGGCGAGCGGCAACAGCATGCCGAGGAAGATCTCGAAGAACCAGAAGCTGATGGCGTAGTTGCCGGCGACCATCGCCATCGTTCCCTTGTACAGCCCGTTCGGCTCGCCGGCGAGGCCGGAGACCATGCGCCAGACGGTAAAGAAGAGGACGATGCAG
>PKTZ01000162.1 GCA_002868925.1 Desulfuromonas sp.
ATCGCCTGCCGGATCAGGTCGTCGTCGAAACGGGAGACGTAGGTCCGGATGGCGAGCCGGTCGACCGGCGGCGTGTCGATGACCGACAGGGCACGCAGGCCGAGCATGCCGAGCTGCAGGGTGCGCGGGATCGGAGTGGCGGTCATGGTCAGCACATCGACCTCGGCCCGGAACCGCTTCAGCTTCTCCTTGTGGGAAACACCGAAGCGCTGCTCCTCGTCGATAATGACCAGGCCGAGCTCTTTAAATTGGACATCGCGCTGCAACAGCCGATGGGTCCCGATAATGATGTCGATCTTGCCGTCGGCGACCCGCTGCAGGATCTGTTTCTGCTCGGCCGGCCGACGCAACCGGGAGAGCATCTCGACTTCGACCGGTGTCCCCTTGAAGCGATCGCGCAGGGTCGCCCAGTGCTGGCGGGCAAGGATCGTGGTCGGCACCAGTAGCGCCACCTGCTTCCCTTCCAACGCCACCCGGTAGGCGGCGCGGATCGCGACCTCGGTCTTACCGTAGCCGACATCGCCGCAGACCAGGCGATCCATCGGTTTTTCCGACTGCAGATCTTCCAGGACTTCCTCGATCGCCGCGAGCTGATCGGTTGTCTCCTCGTAGGGGAAGGTCGCCTCGAAGGCACGAAAGTCGTTGTCGGGCGGCGGGTAGGGGTAGCCCTTGTTCATCTGCCGCTTCGCCTGGATCTTCAGCAGGTCGCGGGCCATCTCCTCGACCGCCGATCGCGCCTTGAGCTTCGCCTTTTCCCAGGCGCTCCCCCCCATCTTGTCGAGTTTCGGCTGATGCCCTTCTGACCCGACATACTTCTGGACCTTCTCGATCCGGTCGATCGGCAGGTAGAGCTTGTCGTCATCGGCATACTCGACGATGAGGAAGTCGCCCTCGGTCGTTCCGGTTGCAAGATGCTGCAGGCCGTGGTAGCGGCCGACACCGTGATCGGTATGGACGATGAAATCGCCCTCCTTCAGTTCGGCCAGCGACGGCAGCAGGGCACGCTGTTTCTCCCGGCGGCTGCGGCGGTGGGCGCGCGCGCCGAAGATATCCTCCTCGGTAAAGAGGGCAAGATGTTCGTCGGGCAGACGGAAACCGGAGGAGACCTCGCCGACCGCGATCGCCATCGCTCCCGGTTCAAGGTCCAAAAGACGTGCCTCCGGCTGCAACGGCACCGTCAGTCCGTGGCCGTCGAGCATCGACTGCAACCGCTCGGCCTGACCGATCTGGTGGCAGACGAAAAGCATCCGCCATTTATCCTCCTGCCAGCCGGAAAGCCGCTCGACCAGCCGGGCGAGGACCGACTCCTGCTGCTCGGCCCGATAGCTCAGGTCGGCGTTACTCTCCGCCTCGATCCGGTAGAGCGGCCAATCGGCCTCGAGGTGGTAGAGCTGCAGTCGGGTCAGGTCGAGTCGTTGACCGGAATCGACCCCCTCCAGGAGTTCACCCGGGGTGAGAAACAACTCCGGCGCGGCGACGTACGGTTCACCACTGGCGGCGATCCGTTTTTCGCCGTCGGCGACCTCCGCCGCGAACTGGTCGGCCGCCTGTTCAATCGCCGGCGGGTCGATCAGCACCCAGCTCGCCTGCGGCAGGTAATCGAAAAGGGTGGAGAGATGATCGTAGTTGAGCGACAGCAGAAACTCCCGGCCGGGTGCGAGCAGCGATTCGCGCGCCTCGTCGAGGATATCCTCGCGCCGGGTGCGCGCCATGTCGAGCTCATCGCAACGTTCCTTCAGCCGCTGCAGGAAGCGATCGAGCAAAGGACCGGCCAGCACCATCTCCTTGACCGGGGTCAGCAGAATCTCCTTCAGACCGCTCTCTGCGGCGCGCTGGTCGACCACCGAAAAGTAGCGGATCCGCTCGATGTAGTCACCGAAGAAATCGATCCTCAGAGGCTTCTCGCCGGCCGCCGGGAAGATATCGAGGATATCGCCGCGCAGTGAGAAAGTGCCGCGATCCTCGACCAGCGGCACCGGCAGGTAGCCGAGGCCGAGCAGATTCTTTTTCAGGGTGTCGCGGGGGTACTCCTCTTCGAGCAGCAGCCGGAGAGTCAGCTCGTTCAGCGCCGGGCGCGGCATCACCCGCTGCATCAGCGAGCGGACCGGGACGATGACAGCGCGGGCCTGGCCGCCGTGCATCGCCGCCAGGGCCGCCACCCGTTCCGCCTCGACCTCCGGGTGCGGACTCAACGGGTCGTACGGGCCGACCTCCCAGTTCGGGAAGAAGAAGGTGTCCTGTTGGCGACGATAGAAGGAGAGATCGGAGGCGATCCGGGCCGCCTGCTTCTGGTCGGCGACCAGGATAGCGAAGGTGGCGTCCGACTCGGCCAGCAGTTCGGCCAGCAGGCGGGCGTTGCCCGAATCGGTCAGGCCGTGCACCTCGAGGTGGCGATGCTGGGACACCCCCTCGGCGACGGCATGCAGGGTGGCATGCCTGATTTCGGTGCGTTGTTGGTCCGACATATCCGTTCCAAAGAAGAAGGGCGTGTCCCGGCTCGCTGCCGGACACGCCCATCGTTAAATCGATATCAGCTGCTCAGTCCCGCGGCACCGCCAGCATCCGGTCGAGGGTCGCTTTCGCCCGGGCACTGATATCTTCCGGTACCGTCACCCGTGGGCTCAGGGTCTGCAGGCAGTGCAGGACATCCTCGAGCGAGGTCAGCTTCATGTTCGGGCAGATCAGTTTCGAGGTCGGCAGGATGAACTCCTTGTCCGGGTTCTCCTGGCGCAGCCGGTAGAGGATCCCCATCTCGGTCCCGACGATGAACTTTTTGGCCGGACTGGCGGCGGCGTAACTGTACATGCCGCTGGTCGAGCAGATATGGTCGGCGATCTCCAGGATCGCCGGCGGGCACTCGGGGTGGGCCATGAACAGAGCATCGGGATGATCCTTCTTGGCGTGTTCGATATCCTCAACCGCCAGCCGCTCGTGGGTCGGGCAGTAGCCTTCCCAGAAATAGCACTTCTTGTCGGTGCGGTCGGCGATGTAGCGCCCGAGGTTGCGATCCGGCACCAGCAAAACCTCCTCGGCGTCGAGAGAATTGACGACGTTGACTGCGTTGGAGCTGGTGCAACAGATATCGCTCTCCGCCTTGACCGCGGCCGACGAGTTGACGTAGGTGACGACCGTCGCATCGGGGTGTTGCTGCTTCAGCTCACGCAACCCCTCGGCGGTGACCATGTCGGCCATCGGGCAACCGGCGTCGAGACGCGGCAGCAGGACCGTCTTTTCCGGGGCAAGAATCGCGGCGCTCTCGGCCATAAAGTGGACACCGCAAAAGACGATGACGTCCTTGTCGGTCTCGGCCGCCGCCATCGCCAGCGCCAATGAGTCGCCACCGATATCGGCGATTTCCTGGATTTCGTCCCGCTGGTAATTATGGGCCAGCAGCAGCCCGTTGTGCTCGTCGAGCAGCCTGCGAATTTCCTGTTTCATTTCACTCTGTGCCATGACTCCAACCTCATCAGAATTAAAGAGCGTAGTCTATTGCAAAACCCCTGATATGTCAAACCCTTATCCCTTGACACTACTGGCTTTAAAAGCTATTCTCTGCTGACTTATCATCTGATAAAAATTCCGTTTTTTGAATAAGGTCATATTATGTTCGGTATCGGTTTTCCGGAACTTTTGCTCATTTTGGCACTCGCCCTGATCGTCATCGGGCCGAAACGGCTGCCCGATATCGCCCGGGCCCTCGGCCGCGGCTTCAACGAATTCAAGCGGGCGACCGACGATCTCAAAAGCACCTTCAACGAGGAGGTCAAACAGGCCGACATCCGTGACCAGATTCTGAACAAGGGACGGATGACACCGCCCGACCCTTCCTACGACCCTTACGCCGAAAAGGACGAAAAACCGGCCGCGGCGGTTGTCGACAAGGAGGGCGAACCGCCGATTGTCGCGATCAAACCCGAAGCGGAGACCACGTCGACAGAGACCTCCGAATCGGACGACGAGACCCGCCATGACGGATGAACAACTCCCGGTAACCCAACATCTGGAAGAGCTGCGCAAGCGGCTGATCATCGCCGGGGCCTCCTGGCTGGTCGCCTTTATCGCCTGCTACAGCTTCGCCGAGCAGCTTTTCCAGTTCATCGCCGAACCGGTGCGCTCGGCCCTGCCGGAGGGGAGTTCGCTGGTCTTCATCAACGCCACCGAGCCATTCTTCACCTACCTGAAGATCGCGGCACTGGCCGGCCTGCTCGTTTCACTGCCGATCATCTTCTGGCAGCTCTGGTCCTTCGTCTCGCCCGGCCTCTACAAAAACGAGAAGAAGTACATTTTCCCCTTCGTCATCGCCAGCTCGATCTGTTTCGGCGTCGGCACCTACTTCGGCTTCTTCTTCGTTTTCCCGACCATATTCACCTTCCTGATCAAGTTCGGCACCGGCACCGGCGAGATCAACGCCATGCTCTCGATGGGCGGCTACCTCTCGCTGTCGAGTAAGCTGCTGATCGCCTTCGGGTTAGTGTTCGAGCTGCCGATTGTGATCTTCTTTCTGGCGCGTATGGGCGTGGTCGATTACAAGTGGCTCGCCAAGAACCGCAAGTTTGCCCTGCTGATCGGCTTCGTCATCGGCGCCGCCCTGACCCCGCCCGACGTTTTCTCCCAGACGGCGCTCGCCCTGCCGTTCGTCGTCCTGTACGAGGTCGGGATCTGGGTCGCCCGCTTTTTCGGCAAGAAGCCGGAAGCTGAAGAAGAGACTACCGAAACTGAGTCGCCAGCCGAATAATTTAAAATTGAAATAAACGATAAGAAGGGGAGGACAGAATCTGTCCTCCCCTTCTTATTTTAGAAATCAGTGTTAACGAATCAGGGCTTGTTCTTCGGCGCCAGACTCTCAGCATGCTCCCGCCCTTCATGCAGCCAGTTCGAGAGCTCGCACTCATCCTCCCATCCGGCCGGCGAGACCATCACCCAGCCACGTATCGGTTTGCCGGTCACATCGAACGGCCGGATATGCGGTTTGCACAGCGCTTTGTTCGCCCGGTTTTCGCAGCCGATGCGGACGATCAGCTCATCCTTGTGGATGCCGAAGGCGATATGCCCGTTGATCAGGTAGCCGAGGCCACCGAACATCTTCCTCTTGTCGATGCCGGGCCAGGGCATGGCGATCACGTCGATGCAGCGCTCCAGTTCCGGGTTGTATGCCATATCAACCTCCCGCGATAAGTCGCAGCTGGTCCGGGGTGAGCATTGAGGTCAGAAGATTCCCTTCCGGCAGCAGCTCGATGCAGAGCAAGCCGCCGTTTTCGAAGCGGACCGTGTCGCCATCCCGGCCGAGCAGGCGGGAGGTGAGACGGGAGAGGTGGGGCAGATGGCCGACGATCAGCAGGTTTTCGCCGTCGAAGCGATCAAGGTGTTTAAGCAGTTCCTTCGGCTCGTGGTCGGGAAGGACAACGTCAAGCTCACGGATATCGCTGTAGGGATATCGGATCTTTTCGCAGACCAGGGCCGCTGTCTGGTGGGCCCGCCGTTTCGGGCTGCAGATGACCAGGTCGAAGTTCAGCCCGAGCCGGTGCACCGCCTTGGCCGTCCATTTGATCTGCTCCACCCCCTCACGGCTGAGCGGCCGTTCCGGGTCGTCCTGTTTGCTGAGAGCCTGACCATGCTGCATCAGGTAAAGTTTCATTGCGAGATCCTTTCATCACCGTGGCGGCATCTGTTTTGTAATGCTATTATTAAACAAGTACCCGCCCCGGACGAAATGTCAATCATTTCCGTGATTTCCTTGACAACTCAAGGTTGGGCCGATATAGGAAGACATCATGCAGAAACCGGCACTTACCATCTCACATCTGGCTAAATCCTATGGCAGCACGGACGCCGTAAAGTCGATCTCCTTCGAGATCGAAACTGGAGAAATCTTCGGCCTGCTCGGGCCGAACGGCGCCGGCAAGAGCACCACCATCAACATGATCTCCGGGGTCACCCGGATCGACAGCGGCGCGGTCGAGGTCTTCGGCTACGACAACCAGACCGACTACCGCATGACCCGCTGCCTGTGCGGAGTGATGCACCAGGAGATTGTGATCGACAACTTCTTCACCATCGACAAGGCGCTCCGCCTGCATGCCGGCTACTACGGCGTGGCCGACGATCCGGAGTGGCGCAACATGCTGATCGACCGGCTCGGTCTGCGCGAGCACCTGCACAAGGTCATGCTCAAACTCTCCGGCGGCCTCAAGCGCCGCTTCATGATCGCCAAGGCGTTGATCCACAAACCGAAGCTTTTGATCCTCGATGAGCCGACCGCCGGGGTCGATGTCGAACTGCGATTGACCCTGTGGGATTTCGTGCGCGAGATCAACCGCCAGGGGACAACGGTGCTGTTAACCACGCACTACCTGGAAGAGGCGGAGCAGATGTGCAACCGGGTCGCGATCATGAATCACGGCCAGCTGGTTGCCCTCGATACTACCGTGGCGCTGCTGAAAAAACTCGGCAGTCGCATGGTCACAACCCATCTTGCGACTCCGCTGCAAGATCTGCCGCCGGAACTGAAATCGTTCAAGCCGCGCCTGAAAAACGGCGGCAACGATATCACCTTCTCCCTCACCGAAAACCAGACCTCGGTCGATCTGCTCGACACGGTTCGTGGTCTCGACATCGCCGTCACTGATGTCGAAACTCGCCAATCGAACCTCGAGGATATCTTCCTGCGCCTGACCGGAAGCAACGACAAGGAGAGAACCAATGCCCTCTGATCTGCGCCAGCACGGCTACAACCCCTGGCTGCCGTTCAAGACCCTGCTGTTTAAGGAGGTGCGTCGCTTCTTCCGGGTCGTCTCACAGACCGTGGTCACCCCGATCATCACCGCCTCGCTCTATCTCTTTATCTTCGGCGCCACCCTCGGCGAGCGGATCAGCGTGCTCGAGGGGTTCAACTACGCCCAGTTCGTCGTCCCAGGCCTGATCCTGATGGGGGTGATCAACAACTCCTTCTCCAACTGCGCTTCGTCGCTGTTCATGTCGCGCTACCTCGGTAACATCGTCGACCTGCTGGTAACGCCGGTGACGCCGCCGCAGTTCATCATGGCCTATACCCTGGCGGCGATGATCCGTGGCCTGATGGTAGGCACCATCGTCTGCCTAGTCTCGCTCTTTTTCGCGCAGCTGCCGTGGGCGCACCCCTTCGCGGTGATCGGCATGGCCGCCCTGACCAGCTTCCTCTTCGCCCAACTCGGCCTGCTCGCCGCCATCTACTCCAACAGCTTCGACTCGCTGTCGATGTTCACCAACTTTCTGATCCTGCCGCTTATCTACCTCGGCGGGGTCTTCTACCCTATCTCTCTGCTGCCATATCCCTGGTCGACCCTGTCGCACCTCAACCCGATCTTCTACCTGATCGACGGCTTCCGCCATGCCCTGATCGGAGTCGGCGACCTGCCACTCTGGCTCTCGTTTACCGTCGCCGGGGGGATGTCGCTGGCCGCCTTCACCTGGGCCGCGATCCTGATCGGCAAAGGCTACCGACTGCGCAACTGAGTTATGCACAAAAAAAGCGTGCCGGGGGTTCCGGCACGCTTTTTACGTTCATTTTTGATCCAGCCTAGAAGACAAGCATCAGGCCAACGCGCGTTTCCTTGTCGATATCGACATCTTGATTGAAACCATCGATCTCACCCTCGATACTCTGGTAGCCGGCATAGACCTTCACCTTCGGCGTCAGCGCGTAATAAACCCGCGTGTTAAACTCGAACAGTCCGTCCGAATCCTGCCAGGAAAAGATGTCCGGCGCGTAGGAAGCACGAACCGAGAAACCGAGACCCTGCAGTGTCGGGGGTGCGTAATCGGCCATTAAAGCAATTCCGACGTTGTTGAAGTCGTAGACGTCATGCGACTCGCCGACGTATCCAACGAAACCGGCACCAACCTCGAGTCCCGGCACCGAACCGGGATCACCGACGACCTTGAACTCGACTGAGGCCATCTCGGTCTCTTCGTCATCGTTAAACAGGAGGCGGCCACCGACCATCACCTTGCCGTAGCTGTCCTCACTTAAGGGCACGTCGAGTCTCATTTCGGCACTTTCATCGTTAAATTCGAGGGCCGCTGTACCGGCGTTGGCGGTCATCGGCAAAAAGAGCAGGCAGAGCATTACGAGTAGGTATCTTTTCATCTGTTCCTCCTTGTTCATTTGTATTTCATTTTGAATTGCACGACATGATAGCCGAATCATTTTAAAAAGCAAAGACCCTGCTTACAATTTTTAGAAAATTGTCGCAGGGTCTCGCCGAAACACGTCTAAGATATCAATCCTCAGACATCGACGATTTTCTTGAGGATCGAGCTTTCAGCGTGGCGGCCTTCCGATTGGGCCATGCTCTGGATCAGCACCTGACCGCCGAACGACGCCGTCTTGCGCACCAGGGAATCGGCCTGGGCTCCGTCACGGCGTTTGAACGCCTTGATCATTTTCTCGTGCTCCTTGACCGAAATTTCCATCCGGCCGGGCAGGGAGAGGGAAGCGAGACGGAAGCGGTTGAATTTGAGCATCAGCTGGTTGATCAGCTCCTGCAGTTTCTCGTTACCGGAAGCACTGATGAAGACCTCGTGAAACTCGTTATGAACCTTGAAGAAAGTCTTGACGTCTCCGTCGTCGGCGAGATCCTGTAACTTCTGGTTGATCACCTCGAGCTTCTCGATATCTTTTTCTTCCATATTTTCGGCCGCCATCTGAGCGGCGTAACCTTCGAGGATCGACTTGATGGCGTAAAACTCCTCAATCGCCCGCTCCGACAGGGCTGTTACCACCGCTCCCTTGCGGGGGATAACGGTCAGGTAACCTTCACTTTCGAGTTGCCGGAACGCCTCGCGGATAGGAGTCCGGCTGATTCCAAAACGCTCCGCCAGTTCCGGTTCGGCGACTTTCTCGCCCGGCTTGAGCTGACCCTTGAGGATCGACTCGCGGATCGTTTCCAGGATCTTCTCCCGCAACGTCTGGTGGTGTTCAACCTGTCTTTTTTTCACACTACCGCCCTCACTATATGGAATGTTGAAAATTGTATACTGTATACAAGTTTTGTCAACCCCTTTCTTTTCACAGGATCAACGAAACCGGCTCTTGCTATCGACGCTTTTAAACGCTAAACTCCGCTATATTCCATGGAGTGTTCATGAACCCGACCCGTAACCTTCGTATCTCGCTTTTTTTCCTCGTCGCCCTTTTGATCATCGGGTGCGGTGGTTATATG
>PKTZ01000126.1 GCA_002868925.1 Desulfuromonas sp.
CGTGGCATCGCCGTTCGCGATCTTGAAACCGACGAAGAGAGTGCTTCGAAAGAGATCTCCGACGTCGTCGGACTCGGCGGTGCCGGCGATATCTTTTATCGTCAGCTCGATTCCGGCAAGCAGCTTGACCGGAGACAGAAGCGGGAACTCAAGGCGCTGTTCAGCAAGATCCTCCGCCCCAACCTGACCTTCAACAAGAGCGAATACGAAGCACGCCGCCAACTCGCCCGTGAATCGGTGGCGGCGGTTGTCTACCAGATCAAACAGGGTGAGATGATCGTGCGCGAGGGGGAGCGGGTCACCGCCGATCAGGTCGAGCGTCTCAAGGCGTTGCGGGATATCGGCAGCGATACCCGGAATATCCGCACCGCCGTCGGCCTTCTACTGCTGACCATCGTCCTGCTTTTTATCTGTCACCGCTACGCCAGCATCAATATCAGGAAATATCGGCTGAATAACCGTGACCTCCTTTTTTTGGCAACGACCTTTGTCGGCCTGTTCGTCCTGATCAAGGTTGCCATTTTCGTCGCATCCGCCCTGGAGAGCGCCTTTCCGTATATCGATTCGAGCAGTTACTATTATGCGGTCCCCTTTGCCGTCGGGGCGATGCTGGTCCGGATCGTTCTCAATTCGGAGGTCGCGATCTTCTTCCTGGCCCTGGTCTCGATGCTGGTCGGGATCCTCTTCGGGAACTCTCTGTTTTTAACCTTTTATGCTTTTGCCGGTAGCTTGACCGGTGCCCACTGGGTACGGCATTGCAAGGAACGCTCTTCCCTCTACCGGGCCGGGTTCAGGATGTCGATGGTCAATGTCCTGGTTATTCTCGGCCTGCAACTGCTGGCGGGAAGTGATCTCGACATACAGTTGTTGTACAAACTCGGTTTCGGACTGGCCAATGGCCTGATCTGCGCCGTGGTCGTTACCGGCACCATTCCGCTGGTCGAGTCCCTGTTCAAGTACACCACCGATATCAAGCTTCTTGAACTGGCCAACATGAATGCGCCGGTTCTGCGTGAACTGATGATTCAGGCTCCGGGTACCTACCATCATTCGGTGGTGGTCGGTAATCTGGTCGAGGCGGCGGCGGAGGATATCAATGCCAATCCGCTTCTGGCCCGTGTCGCCGCTTACTACCATGACATCGGCAAGATGAAAAAACCGCTCTATTTTATCGAAAATCTTGGAGCTGGTGAAAACAAGCACGACAAGCTGGCGCCGTCGATGAGCGCCCTGATCCTGATGGCGCATCTCAAAGACGGGGTCGAGATTGCCCGTGAACACAAGCTGGGTGAAGACATCATCGATGTGATCCGTGAACATCACGGTACCGGTCTAATGAAGTTCTTCTATGATAAGGCGAAAAATCAGATCGATGAGAGTGTGCAGCAGGTCGATGAACGGGACTACCGCTATCCCGGGCCGAAGCCGCAGACCCGCGAGGCGGCGCTGATCATGCTCGCCGACGCCGTCGAGGCGGCCGGCCGGACTTTGACCGACCCGACCCCGGCCCGGATCCGGGGCATGGTGCAGAAAATTATCAACAACATCTTCATCGATGGGCAGCTCGACGAATGCGAGTTGACCCTGCAGGACCTGCACAAGATCGCTCACAGCTTCGAAAAAATACTCGGAGGTATTTTCCACCACCGGATCGACTACCCGGAACCGGTCTACAAGGAAAATTCCCCCGAAAAGAAGGTTTCTGAGAAAAACGGCAACGGCAAGAAGAAGAGTGGTGTAAAGAAGAAAGCTGCTGAAAAGAAAACAAAGAATGATCCAGATCGAGAACAAACAAAAAAAACATCCGATAGCGGAGGCGATGCTGCAGACGATGGCGCAGCGGATCTTAAGCGACTTGGGATGCCCTGACGCCGAGCTTTCCGTACTGATCGTCGACGACGCGGAAATTCAGCAGATCAATCGCGATTATCTGCAGCGTGACAAGCCGACCAACGTCATCTCCTTTGCCATGCAGGAGGGCGAGGGGAGCGGCCTCAACCCGTCATTACTGGGTGACGTTGTAATCTCAGCCGACACCGCGGCCCGGGATGCGGTGGAGGTGGGAAAACCGATTGCCAGCGAACTCTGCTTCCTGCTGCTGCACGGCATACTGCATCTTCTTGGCTACGACCATGAGCGGGGCACGGAGCAGGAGGCGCTTGCCATGGAAGAAAAAGAGAGGGAAGTTTACGCCATGCTGGAGCGTGAATTCAACCTGGCAAAATGACATCCTCGATGAAACCGAAGAACTGGCTCGAGAGCCTCAATTGTGCGATTGAGGGGATTCTCTGGGCGACCGGCAGCCAGCGTCATCTTCGTTATCATTTTCTGGCCGCGATCGCCGTCCTGTTGATCGCCTTGGTCCTGCGTCTCTCGGCGCTCGATTTTATTCTCCTCGCTTTCGCCATTACCCTGGTCCTTTTTGCCGAACTGGCCAATACCGCGATCGAGGCGGTGGTCGATCTGGTCTCACCCGAGTACCATCCCCTGGCCAAAAGAGCCAAGGACGTGGCGGCCGGCGCCGTGCTGGTGGCGAGCTTCGGCGCCGTGGTCATGGGGTTTTTCGCTTTTTCCCATCACTTCTTCCCGGCGGTCGAGGCGGAACTCGGCAAAAGGGAGCCGCTCGTTCCGATCGTCTCGGTTATTTCCCTGATCGTCGTTGTAATTGTTGTGGTCCTGATGAAGTCACGATTTGGTCGGGGGACGCCGCTACACGGCGGTATGCCGAGCGGACACGCCGCGGTTTCGTTTTCGATCGCGTTCTCGGTTTTGCTGGCCCAGCCGGGGGTTGTCCTGACCTGTCTCGTTTTTCTGGTTGCCTTCCTGGTCAGTCACAGCCGGTTGCTGCTCGGGATTCATACTCACGGTGAAGTCTTCGCCGGCGCCGTGATCGGGACGCTGGTGACCCTGTTCATTTATCTGATTTTCAACTAGGAGGTTTTGCTTGGACGCCGAAAATCCGGAAAAGCAAAAGAGCGCTCTCTTCGCTCTGTTCAACCGTATCTGGACCAAAAAACAGCGGGTCTCTTCCGAAAAGGAGTTGCAGGATATTATCAACGAGTCGGAAGAGCAGGGGATCATCAACGAAGACGAAGGGGACATGCTTCATTCCATCTTCGAATTCGGAGATACGATCGTCCGCGAGATCATGGTGCCACGCACCGAGATGGTCAGTTGCAGCAGTGGCAGCAGCCTGCGCGAAGTGCTCGACACCATCATCAATTCGGGACATTCCCGGGTCCCGGTTTTCGAAGGGAACAACGATACCATTGTCGGTTTTATCCATGCCAAGGACCTGTTACAGCACTGGGGGGAAGATCCTACTTCAAATCAAATTGAAAAAGTGATGCGTCCCGCCTATTTTATTCCCGAGTCGAAAAAGATCGAATCGCTGTTGCAGGATTTTCGGACCAA
>PKTZ01000169.1 GCA_002868925.1 Desulfuromonas sp.
GATGAACATCGCGGTATGGAAGGCGAGCAGCTCGAGGTGCATCTTGCGGGCCGTCTCCCAGTCGCCGTTCAGGGCGGCGGACGTCATTTGCTTGACCTGGGCCGGTATGGCATTGGCCGAGACCGAGATGATTCCTTTGGCGCCACAGGCGATCATCGGGAAGGTCAGAAAATCATCACCGGACAAGACATCTATTTTCTCACCGGCATTGGCCAGGATCTCCGAGACCTGGGTCAGGCTGCCCGACGCTTCTTTGATGGCAACGATATTATCGAACTCGGCCAGGCGCACGGTGGTGTTTGCTTCCATGTTGATCCCGGTGCGGCCAGGAACGTTGTACAGCACCTGCGGCAGTGCGACCTCTTCGGCCAGCCGCTTGTAGTGTTGGTAAACCCCTTCCTGGGAAGGCTTGTTGTAGTAAGGGCAGACAAGAAGCAGGCCATCGGCGCCTGACTGCTTGGCGTTCTTCGACAGGTGGACCGCCTCGGCGGTGTTGTTGGCGCCGGTCCCGGCAATAACCTGGACCCGCTTGTTGACTTGGTCGATGCAGGTCTTGATAACGTGGTCGTGCTCCTCGAAATCGAGGGTGGCCGACTCACCGGTGGTGCCGCATGGGACGATAACGTCGGTGCCGTTCTCGATCTGGAATTCGATCAGTTGGCGGTATGCTTCTTCGTCGAAGCTGCCATCTCCCTTGAAGGGGGTGACGATGGCGACCATGGATCCCTGGAACATATTCTCCTCCATGAATGGGAACGGTTCTTTCCATCAATCTCTACTGCAGAATCGCTACTCCGTGTTGCGGCGTATTGGGAGCATACGCCTCACGTGTCGCATCGATTCTTTATTGACCTTGATGAAAACTCCTCGTTCCTGAAACAGTCTTGAAAGTGACAAAAACCCCGAATTTGTAATGAACCGTACTACCTAACATAACAAGCGGTGCTTGTAAAGTTTCACAGGCCCGATTGCGGGATCGCTTCGACGACCTCGCTCAACGTGCTTTCGATACTGTTGTCGCCGACTTTGGTGACGGTGCGCAGGGCGAAGCGGTAACGCGTACCGTTCTCCAGTCCGAATGATTCGAAGCTGGTCCCGGCTACCGGCTGCGGGTTGATCGGCTCCGGTGAAAGCAGTTCATCGCCAACCGCCCGGTAAATATTGACACCGGCGATCTCTCCCGGTTCCGACAGGAACCAGTCGAGCTTGATGCCACGATCGAATGCGGTGATCGAGACCGCGTCAGGGGGGTAAGGCGGTATCGCAGCAATCCGTTTCGCTTCGGCCGCCAATCCGGTTTGGCCATTTGTGGAGACGGGGTAAACGCGATACCGGTAACCCCGTCCCGCCTCAATGCCCGATTCTCTCAGGTAGAACTTGTTTGCTTGAATGACCGCCGGGGTCGGGTAGCCAATGTCGATCTCGGCGATGGTCTGCTGGTCGCGGCATTCCTGGCAATACTGGACAGGAGTGTAGGTGTAGAGGTCGACCCGGAACCCGGCGAGGCCTTTGAGTAACGACCCATCCTGGTTGGTGGTCGGACTTTTCCAGTGCAGCAGGAAGGTTTCGCCCTGCTGCCGGAATGAGAAGGCGGTCGGGGCGTTCGGAATCGGCTCTCCCTTGGGGCGCAGGTCACCCTTGACACCGCAGGCGGTGATAATAAACAGCAACGGAATTAAACATGCGAGCAGCCGGTTCATGGGTGGCTTTGTACCTGCTCCTGTCGCGCCCGGTCGAGCTCCTTTTTTACCGCTTCGCGGGCGGTGCCGCCGGTCGCCCGGCGGGCGTTAACCGAGGCTTCGAGGGTGACGAAGTCGTAGATATCCTCTTCGATCGCATCGGAGAACGACTTGAATTCGTCGATGGAGAGCTCCGGGATGTCCTTGCCGTTTTCGACGCAGAAGCGGACCGTCTTGCCGACGATCTCGTGCGCCTGGCGGAACGGGATCCCCTTGCGTACGCAGTAATCGGCGACATCGGTTGCGGTCGAGAAACCGCGGGCCGCAGCGATCCGCATCGGTTCGGCGTTGACCTGCATTTCGCGGATCATGTCGGCGAACACCTTGAGGCTCCCTTTAACCGTGTCGATGGTGTCGAACAGCGGTTCTTTGTCCTCCTGCGTATCCTTGTTGTAGGCGAGCGGCAGTGATTTCATCAGGGTGAGCAGGCTGACCAGGTTGCCGTAAACGCGACCCGATTTGCCGCGCACCAACTCTGGAACATCCGGGTTCTTTTTCTGCGGCATGATCGAGCTGCCGGTGCAGAAGGCGTCGGAGAGGGTGATGAAGTTGAAGTCGGCCGACGACCAGAGGACCAGCTCTTCGGAGAGTCGCGACAGGTGCATCATCAGCATCGAAGCCGTCGAACAGAATTCGATGGCGAAGTCACGGTCGGAGACGGTGTCGAGGCTGTTGCGGGTGACCCCGGCGAAGCCGAGCTGTTCGGCCACGAACTCCCGGTCGATATCGAAGGTCGTCCCGGCCAGGGCTCCAGCCCCGAGCGGCAGGACGTTGACCCGCTTGTAAAGATCGCAGAGCCGCTCGGCGTCCCTCTTCAGCATTTCGTAGTAGGCGAGCATGTGGTGCGCAAACAGGACCGGCTGCGCAGTCTGCAGGTGGGTGTATCCCGGCATGATTACGTCGAGATTCTGCTCGGCTTGATCGAGCAGCGCCTGCTGCAGTTTCTTGACGTAGTCTGAGACGGCATTGATCTCGTCACGCAGGTAGAGCCGGACGTCGAGGGCGATCTGGTCGTTGCGCGAACGGGCGGTATGCAGCTTGCCGCCGACCGGCCCGATCAATTCGATCAGGCGCGCCTCGATGTTCATATGGATATCCTCGAGACTGATCTTGAATTCGAGCTTCTCCGACTCGATCTCGTCGAGAATCTGCTTGAGCCCGTCGATGATCGTTTCGGCCTCGTCGTCACCGATGATCGCCTGTTTGGCCAGCATCCGGGCGTGGGCGATCGAGCCTTCGATGTCGTAACGGTAAAGCCGCTGGTCGAACATAATCGAGGCGGTGAATTCTTCAACAAACTGGTCGGTCGGGGCGGTGAATCGTCCCCCCCAAAGCTTTTCTGCCATAATGCCCTCTTTACGAAAATCGCATCAGTATTAATGATCGCCCGGAAGCTCCGCGGCGATATCGTCTTTCTGTTCCAGTCGGACATCCCACCCGAGATCGGGATAGACGATGCCGAGTATATGTCGGCAACCGGGCGGTAGTGCCATCGCCGCAAGCTCTTGCTGTTCTGCCCAGATCGCCTCGGTACATTCACTGCCGTTCGGTTGCAAAATACCACCGGTCGGTGTGCAACGGTAGTAGAGAATAACGTAGTGGTCTTCCCGGTCGCCGACGTTCAGATGCTCGAAAACATCGATCAGTTTTTCGACGTGGATTTCGAGGCCGACTTCCTCCCTGACTTCGCGGTGCAGGGCGGCAATGATCGATTCTCCTTTGTCGATCCGGCCGCCCGGCATGACCCACTGGCTGCAGAAAGGCTCGATGCAGCGGCGGGTCAGCAACACCCGGTCTTGATCGTCGATAATGCAGGCGACGACGCAGGTTTTGATACTCTGTTTCTTAAAGTCCATACTTTCACTTTAAAGAAAGGCAAACCCTTTCCTTAACGCAAAGCCGCAATGACGCAAAGACATTCTTGAAAAAGGGAAATCAATAAAAATTCACTTCAAGTTCCGAAGCTTTTACCCTCTTTGCGACTTAGCGTCTTTGCGTTGAAAGTCTTTGGTCTCGTCCGCTGCCGCAATTATGCTCTGCTCTTCTCCATCATGCTGCGGATGCGCAGGCGCAGGGCGTTGAGCTTGATGAAGCCTTCGGCGTCGGCCTGGTTGTAGACTTCGTCCGCCTCGAAGGTCGCGAACTCCGGGTTGAACAGCGAGTGGCTGTCCGACTTACGTCCGACGGTGCGGCAGTGACCCTTGTAAAGCTTGACCCGGGCGACGCCGTTAACGGTCTTCTGGGTGTCGTCGATCAGGGTCTGCAGTGCTTCCCGCTCGGGGGAGAACCAGTAGCCGTTGTAGACCATCGCTGCGTAGCGCGGGATCAGTGAGTCGCGCAGGTTCATTACTTCGCGGTCCATGGTGATCTGCTCGACGCCGCGATGCGCTTCTTCGAGGATGGTGCCGCCCGGGGTTTCGTAGACGCCGCGGCTCTTCATGCCGACGTAGCGGTTCTCCAACAGGTCGAGGCGGCCGATGCCGTGCTCGTAGCCGTACTGGTTGAGCTTGTACAGCAGGTCGGCCGGGGAGAGGCGCTCGCCGTTGATCGCTACCGGGTCGCCCTGCTCGAACTCGATCTCCAGGTATTCCGGGGTGTCCGGAGCGTCTTCGGGGCGCTTGGTCAGAAGATACATCTCTTCCGGCGCCTCGGCCCAGGGGTCTTCCAGCACGTCCCCTTCGAAGGAGATGTGCAGCAGGTTGCGGTCGGAACTCCAGGGGAACTTCTTGCTGGTCGGGATCGGAATGCCGTGTTTCTTGGCGTAGGCTTCCAGCGCGGTGCGGCTATTGAGGTCCCACTCCCGCCAGGGGGCGATGACTTTGACATTCGGGTCGAAGTGGTAGTAGCCGAGCTCGAAGCGGACCTGATCGTTCCCTTTGCCGGTGGCGCCGTGCGATACGGCGTCGGCGCCCTCCTTGGCGGCAATCTCCATCTGCGCCTTGGCGATCAGCGGCCGGGCGATGGAGGTGCCGAGGAAGTAGCGGCCTTCGTAGATGGCGTTGGCACGGAACATCGGGAAGACGAAGTCACGCACGAACTCCTCGCGCAGGTCGAGGATATGGCAGGAAACGGCGCCGGTATCCTTGGCTTTTTTCGGGATGCCATCGAGTTCTTCGCCCTGTCCGAGGTCGGCCGAAAAGGCGACGACTTCACATCCGTATTCTTCGATCAACCACTTGAGGATGATCGAGGTGTCGAGACCGCCGGAATAGGCGAGTACCGCTTTTTTGACTTGTTTCGACATAATTTTCTTTGCTCCTGTTCTGATATTTGAGATCAGGATAGATTTTCAGGTCTCCATCCTGTCTTCTGTCTTCTGAATACTTCTTCTTTATAGTTTAATTACATAGGTATCTGCGATCTTGTCGTGCAGCCCCTGCTTCTGCGAGTCGAAGGCGACCATGATGTAGCCGATGCAGAGCAGAACCCCGGAGACGAACTTGCCGAGGACCTCGCGGAAGAAGGCGCGACCGTAGGTAATGTCGGCACCGTCGGTTCGGATCACCTTGACCCGTACCGCCATTTTCCCCGGTGTCTGGCCGCCGTGGCCGGTGAAGGTAACGTAGTAGGCCATCGACAGCATGGTCCCGAACAGGCTGTAGACCAGGGAGAGTGCGACCATTCCCTGTTCGGTCATGCCGCCGTTGAAGCCGCTGGTCACCAGGCCG
Source organism: Desulfuromonas sp. (assembly GCA_002868925.1). Lineage (GTDB taxonomy): Bacteria > Desulfobacterota > Desulfuromonadia > Desulfuromonadales > UBA2294 > BM707. Next base: position 5,408 of record PKTZ01000169.1, read on the forward strand.
AGCAGGAAGCTGAGGATTACCTGCAGAACAGTCAGGACGACGGCATCGACCAGGGTGGCAACCACCCGGATCCAGAAGCCGGCCTTCGGCAGGGCGGCGATTTCGTCGACCGTATCTTCACCGATTGAAAGTTCGTGTTCCTCGTTCGGAGCATCGGGGATATCGGCGGCATTGCGGCCGAACGGGAACGATTCGTTGCAGTTCGGACAGGTAACGCGGACGACGGTATTGGGAATCCGGCTCGGGTCGACCTGCTTGGCAAAGCCGCAATGTGGACAGGATATGGTCAGCATCAACGGTTCCCCATCAGCGTCGCCATGATCGCTTTTTGTACATGCATCCGGTTCTCCGCCTCGTCGAAGACGACCGAGTGCGGACCCTCGATCACCGAGTCGGTGATCTCCTCGTCCCGATGGGCCGGCAGGCAGTGCAGGACGATGCAATCCGGATCAGCGGCCGCGACCAGCTTGTCGTTTATCTGGTAGCCGGCGAATGCCTGCTCCCGTTCCTTCTGCTCCTGTTCTTGCCCCATGCTCGCCCAGACGTCGGTATTAAGGACATGTGCGCCGGCGGCGGCTTCGGCCGGGTCGGAGGTGTAGAGCACCTTGGCGCCGAGTTCCTCGGCCCGTTTCACCACTTCGGCATCGGGACGGTATCCGTCCGGAGTGGCGACCCGCAGCTCGAAACCGAAAACGGCGGCGGCGTTGATCCAGCTGTTGGCCATGTTGTTGCCGTCACCGATCCAGCAGTAGCTGAGCTGGTCAAACCGCTCCCCTTTGTGCTCGAAGACGGTGAAAAGATCGGCCATCAGCTGACAGGGATGGTACATGTCGGTCAGGCCGTTGATGACCGGGATGTCCGACCACTGAGCCAACTCCTCGACCAGCTGTTGCGAGAAGGTGCGGATCATGATGCCGTCGCAGTAGCGCGACATGACCCGTCCGGTATCCTTGATCGGCTCGCCGCGGCCCATCTGGGTGGTGCCGGAGGAGAGGAAGAGGGCGTGCCCGCCGAGCTGGAACATGCCGACCTCGAAGGAGACCCGGGTCCGGGTCGAGCTCTTCTCGAACAGCATGGCCAGGGTTTTTCCCTCTAGCAGACGGTGCGGTTCTCCCCGCTTCTGCTTCTCCTTCAACTCACGGGTCAGCTCGAACATCCGCTCGAGGTCCTGCCGTTTCCAGTCGGTGAGTGCGAGAAAGTCTTTTTGCATGATTATTTACTCCTAAAATCCAAGAATACAGAATCCAGTAGACAGTAGTCAGAATGAATGCTTGAACCTTGTTGTATTTCTTCTAACTTCTGTATTCTGACTTCCGCCTTCTATATTTCCTTCAAAATCCCGTCGAAGATATCCATCGCCTCGTCGATCTCTTCTTTTGATACAGTCAGCGGCGGCAAAAAGCGCAGCACCTTGCCGACCGTGCAGTTAATCAACAGACCCCGGTCGAGGGCGGTTTTGACGATGTCGCCCCCCTCGATATCGAGTTCCATACCGATGATCAGCCCGAGGCCGCGCACCTGTTTGACGAAGGGATAATGTTCTCTGAGCTGCTGCAGCTGCTGCAGTAGGTAATCTCCCATCGCCCGGCAGTTTTCGAGAATGCCGTCGTTGAGGATGACATCCATAGCGGCGACGCCGGCGGATGCCATCAGCGGGTTGCCTCCGAAGGTTGAACCGTGGGTGCCCGGGCCGAGGGCGGCGGCAAACTTCTCCTTGGCGACCATGGCACCGATCGGCGGGCCGCCGGCCAACGCCTTGGCCAGGGTCATCACGTCCGGCTCGACCCCTTCATGTTCGTAGGCGAAGAGCTTTCCGGTCCGGCCGCAACCGACCTGTACTTCATCATAGACCAGGACCAGGTCGCTCTGATCGCAGACTTCACGCACCGCCTTGAGGTAGCCGGCCGGTGGAATGTTGACCCCGCCTTCACCCTGCACCGGTTCGAGCATAACGGCACAGGTGTTGGGGTTGATCGCCGTCTTCAGTGCTGTGATGTCGCCGAACGGGACATACTTGAAGCCGGGGACCATCGGCGAGAAACCTGCCTTGACCTTCTCCTGGCCGGTGGCGCTGATGGTGCCGATGGTCCGGCCGTGGAACGAGGCGAGGGCTGTGATCACCTCGAACCGGTTCGGGCCGTGTTGCTCGGAGCTGTATTTGCGCACCAGCTTCATCGCCGCCTCGTTCGCCTCGGCGCCGGAATTGCAGAAGAAAACCTTGTCGCCGAACGAGTTCTGGCAAAGGATCTCCGCCAGTTCGATCTGCTTCGGGATATGGAAATAGTTGGAGCAGTGCAGCAGTTCCGCCGCCTGTTGTTGCAGCGCCGTGACCACCTTCGGGTGACAGTGCCCAATATTGTTGACCGCGACACCGGCGAGAAAGTCGAGGTAGCATTTTCCGTCAACATCCCAGAGCCGGCTCCCTTCACCCCGGGCTGCGACCAGCGGGTACCGTCCGTAGGTCTTGGTAATGACGTTTTCGCCCCGGTCAATCCATTGTTGTGATTCAGTCATTTTTGAACCTCGCAACGGCGGTGCCGATCCCCTTGTCGGTGAAAATTTCGAGCAGGCAGGCGTGTTCCATCCGGCCGTCGATGATGTGGGTTTTCTGTACCCCTTCGGCTATCGCATCGAGGCAACAGTTGATTTTCGGAATCATGCCGCCGGTGATGGTCTCGTTGTCGATCAGCTCCGGCACCTGCCTGACGTCGATGGTTGAGATCAGGTTGCCTTCCTTGTCCTTGACCCCTTCGATGTCGGTCATCAGGATCAGCTTCTCCGCCTGCAGGGCACCGGCGATGCGGCCGGCGACAAGGTCGGCGTTGATGTTGTAGGTTTCGCCGTTTTCACCGACCCCGATCGGGGCGATGACCGGGATGAAGTTGCTCTCCTCGAGCGAGCCGATGATCGCCGGGTTAATCATGTCAACCTCGCCGACCATACCGATGTCGATAATTTCCGGGGTCAGGGTATCGGGGTTGACCGCCTTCATCTCGAGTTTTTTGGCGGTGATCAGCCCGCCGTCTTTACCGGAGAGGCCGACCGCACGTCCGCCGAGCCGATTGATGTTGCCGACAATCTCCTTGTTGACCCGGCCGCCGAGGACCATCTCAACGACGTTCATCGTCTCCGAGTCGGTCACCCGCATCCCCTGAACAAAACGGCTCTCGAGTCCCATCTTCTCCATGACCTGGCCGATCTGCGGGCCACCACCATGCACCACCACCGGGTTGAGGCCGATGTACTTGAGCAGGATGATGTCCTGGGCGAACGACTCCTTGAGGTGCTCTTCGACCATGGCGTTGCCGCCGTACTTGAAGACGATGGTCTTGTCGTAAAACTGCCGGATCCAGGGCAGCGCCTCGAGCAGGACTTTAGCTTTGTTGATGAGTTCTTCCATAGTAGAAACCTTGAAGAAAAGTAGTCAGAAGACAGAAGTCAGAACAGACGAACCGAAAATCATTTCTTCTGCCTTTTGACTACTGACTTCTTGTTTTATAAAATATATCTCGATAAATCCTCATCACCGGCAATGTCGGAGAGTTTCTCCCGGACCGCGGCGGCATCGATGACGATTTTCTTGTTCGTCAATTCCGGGGCGTCAAAAGAGAGCTCTTCGAGCAGCTTCTCCATGATCGTGTGCAGTCGTCGGGCGCCGATGTTCTCAGTCCGATCGTTGACCCGGGTCGCCGTCGTCGCCAGTTCGCGGATCGCTTCGTCGGCGAACGTAAGCTGAATCTTTTCGGTCTCCATCAGCGCAGTGTACTGGCGGATCAGTGCATTTTTCGGCTCGGTCAGGATCCGGACGAACTCTTCTTCGCCGAGGTTCTCGAGTTCAACCCGGATCGGGAATCTCCCCTGCAACTCCGGGATCAGGTCGGACGGTTTCGCCATGTGGAAGGCGCCGGCGGCAACGAACAGGATATGGTCGGTCTTGACCGGGCCGTACTTGGTGTTGACCGTGCTCCCTTCGACGATCGGCAGGATATCTCGCTGCACGCCTTCGCGTGAAACCTCCGGTCCGTGTGCCCCTTCGCGGCTGGCGATCTTGTCGATCTCATCGATGAAGATGATGCCGCTCTGCTCGGTCCGCTCGCGGGCGAGGGCCGAAACATTATCCATGTCGACCAGCTTTTCCGCCTCTTCGACGGTGAGGATCTCCAGCGCTTCCTCGACCTTTACCCTCCGCTGCTTGGTCTTCTTCGGGAACAGGTTGCCGAACATGTCCTTCATGTTGAAACCGAGGTCTTCCTGCCCCTGTGGCGTGAAGACCTGCATCGACGGCATGGTCGCGGCTTCCGTTTCAAGCTCGACGTAGCGCTCGTTCAGCGCCCCCTTGCGCAGCAGCTTTCGCAGCTTGTCGCGGGTCGACGCCTTCTCCTCCTCGTTATCCGGTTGCGGTTCGCCCGGCAGCAACAGGTCGAGAATGCGCTCCTCGGCGTTCTGCTCGGCCTTGACCCGCTGACGCTGGGCCTCCTCGTCCTTGACCATCAACACGGCGAGATCGACCAGGTCGCGGACCATACTCTCGACATCGCGACCGACGTAACCGACTTCGGTGAACTTGCTCGCCTCGACCTTGATAAACGGCGCCTGTGCCAGCCTGGCCAGGCGGCGGGCGATCTCGGTTTTACCGACTCCGGTCGGGCCGATCATAATGATGTTCTTCGGGGCGATCTCATCCCGCAGCTCAGGGGCCACCTGCTGGCGACGCCAGCGGTTGCGCAGGGCAACGGCGACAGCCCGCTTGGCATCCTTCTGCCCAACGATGTAGCGGTCGAGCTCAGAGACGATTTCGCGCGGCGTAAAGTTGGTCACGACAACGCCTCCACGGTCAGGTGGTCGTTGGTATAGACACAGATCTCGGCTGCCAGCTTGATCGCTTTTTCGGCAATCGATTCGGCATCGAGGTCGGTATTGCGCAAGAGCGCTCGGCCGGCGGCGAGGGCGAACGATCCGCCCGAACCGATGGCGGCAATGCCGTCGTCCGGTTCGATGACGTCGCCAGTGCCGGAGAGGACCAGGATGTTCTCCCGGTCGGCAACGATCATCAGCGCTTCGAGCTTCCGCAGGACCCGGTCGGTCCGCCACTCCTTGGCCAGGGCAACGGCCGCCCGCGACAGGTTGCCGCGAAACTCCTGGAGCTTGGCATCGAACTTTTCGAACAGGGTGAAGGCATCGGCGGTGCTGCCGGCGAAACCGGCCAGGACCTTGTCATCGCCAAGCCGCCTGACCTTGCGGGCAGAGTGCTTCATGACCGTGTTGCCGAGGCTGACCTGACCATCACCCGCCATGGCGACCCCGTTGTTATTTTTGACGCAGACAATCGTGGTTCCGCGGAACATCATTTCCTCCCATAACAGGGGCGATTGAATAAAAGAAGAAATATATCACAGAGAATATTAAAGACAAAGGTAAATGCTAGTAAAACTGCGGGTTAGTGAAACTCAGCGGGGGAGGATCAGCCAGGCGGTGGTCCCTTCGCCGGGGACGCTTTCGAGCTTGATCTTGCCGCCGTGGGCGCGGGCGAACTGGCGGGCGTAAAACAGGCCGAGACCGAAGCCTCGAACCTGGCCGGTCTGCAGCGGGTCGATCTGGTAGAATTTTTCGAAAATCTTCTTCTGCTCGTTCTCCTCGATCCCGGGGCCTGTATCACGGATGGCAAGGCGACAGCTGCTCTCGTCGGATTCGCCGAAAACGGTGATCTCGCCGCCGGTCGGGGTAAACTTGATGGCGTTTTCGAGCAAAGCCTGCACGATGAAACGGACCCGTTTGCGGTCGAACCGGGTCGGTGGGCAGGTTTCGGGCAGCTCGTTGATCAGCTTGAGCCCCTTGTTGGCAGCATCAGGCTGAAATTCCAGGATCGCGGCCGTGGCGACGGAGCGCAGGTCGGAATCGGCCAGCTTGAGCGGCCCCTCCTGGAGGATGACTTCGCTGTAGTAGAGCAGATCCTGGATCAGGTAGACGAGATAGCTCGACTCGTCCTGCATCATCCGCAGGTGCTTCTGGAAGTTCGGATCGTCCGGATCGCCGACGCCGCGGGAGAGGTTCTGGATAAAGAGGGAGAGGGCGGTGACCGGTGTTTTCAGCTTGTGCGAGACAAGGCCGAGAAAATCGGTCTTCAACCGGTCCATCTTCTTGAGCTGGACCAGCTCTTCCTTGAGCGCCTGCTTCTCGAGGACCTTGTCGATGACGGTCCGGAGTTGGAGCAGGTTGATCGGCTTGGTGATGAAGTCGTCGGCGTCGGCCTTGAGCGCCTTGAGGATGATGTCCTTGTCGGCGTAGCCGGTCATGACGACCACCGCCTTGTTCGGCTCGCGCCGCTTGATCTCCTGCAGCAGGTCGAGGCCGTTTGTGTGCGGCATCATGATGTCGGTCAGGACAATGTCGATCTCTTCTTTTTCGAGGATCGACAAGGCTTCTTCGCCGTTTGCAGCGTCGAAAACGGTGAATGCCTTGAGCGCGCGGGTGCAGAGGTCACGGATGACCGCTTCGTCGTCGACCACGAGAACGCCCGGGCCTTCCTGGCGCTGCTCGAGAGTTTCCTCGTTTTTCAGCTCAAGGGACAAGGTCGCTCCGGTTTTATTTAAGGGGCGGGGTGAAAAGAGCCATCAGCTCGACCGGCTCGTCCCCATCGTTTTTCAAGCCGTGGGTGACGCCGGAAGGTGCGATGCAGCACTGCCCGGCCGAGACATCGCTCTTGTTGCTGTCCATGGTGCAGATCGCCGAACCGGAGAGGATGTAAAAGGTCTCGGTCTGGCCGTCGTGGGTGTGCGGGAAGATTTCGCCGCCCGGTTCGATCCGGCCGCGATGGACCGACAGGTTCGGGTTGCTCTCGGCGGTGACCACGTCTCTCAGGAAAAAGCGGTCATGTTTCGGGTGGGCGTATTCTTCCTGCTCGGCGGTTGTGACGATTTTGCCCTGCATGGCACTCTCCTTTGTTATCGACCGGGTATCGGTACGATTCTATCAATAAATTTCAAGATGGCATCAGGTTTTCATAAACCCTGGCCATAAATCAGTTTTTTTAAACAGCTGCGGCGATCAACTCGGAAGCGGACTCGAGCGCTTTGTCGAGATTCTCCGGGGCGCTGCCGCCGGCCTGGGCCAGCTCGGGCCGACCGCCACCGCGGCCGCCGACTTGCTCGGCCAGTGCCTTGATGATGGTGCCGGCCTGCAGCCTGTCGGTCAGGTCAGGGGTGACGGCGACCAGCAGGGCCGCCTTGCCGTCGTTTTCGCCGCCGAGGATGATGACTCCCGACTGCAGCTTGTCGCGCAGCTGGTCGGCCATCTCACGCATCTTCTTACCGTCGAGGCCGTCGGTCCTGGCGGCGAGCACCTTGACTCCGGAGATCTCTTTCGCCTGGTCGAGCAGGTCGCCAGAACGTTCCGAGTTGAGGCGCGCCTGCAGGGTCGCCATCTCTTTTTCCAGCTCCTTTTGCTGCTCGAGAAGTTTTTCGATACGTGCTTCGACCCGGGCCGGGTCGCTCTTGAGCAGCTGCGCGATGGAACGGATCGTCTGCTCCTGAGTGTGCATGGTACCGATGGCGCCATCGCCGGTGACCGCTTCGATACGGCGCACGCCGGCGGCGATCCCTCCTTCGGAGACGATCTTGAACAGCCCGATATCGCCGGCCGCCCGGGTGTGGGTGCCGCCGCAGAGTTCCTTGCTGAAATCACCGACCGAGACGACCCGGACTGTGTCGCCGTACTTTTCGCCGAACAGGGCGGTCGCTCCGGCCTCGATCGCGTCGTCGGCCGCCATCTCGTCCGATTCGACCGGCCGGTTCTCGCGGATACGGCGGTTGACCTCGGCCTCGATCCGGGTCAGCTCTTCGCCGGTTACGGCCGAGAAGTGGGTGAAGTCGAAACGGAGGCGGTCCGGGGTAACCAGCGAGCCGGCCTGCTTGACATGATCGCCGAGGATGTCGACCAGCACCGCCTGCAGGATGTGGGTGGCGGTATGGTTGAGGGCGGTTGCCTGGCGCCGCTTTGCATCGACGCTGAGCTCGACCGCGTCACCCGGCTTGATCGAACCGGAAATGACCTTGCCGACATGGACAAACAGCCCCTCGGTCGGTTTACGGGTATCGCTGACGGCAACCTCTGCCGTATCGCTGCTGATGGTACCGCTGTCGCCGACCTGGCCGCCCGATTCGCCGTAAAACGGGGTCAGGGCGGTGATGATTTCGACCTCGTCCCCCTTGTTGGCAGCATCGATCTTCTGGCCGTCTTTGAGCAGGACGGTGACGTTGCTGTTGTCGGATGTGGTCAGGTAGCCGCTGAACTCGGTCGAGATCCCTTCTTCTAGAAGATGCTTGTAGACGGTGGCGACCGCTTCTTCCCCGGAGCCTTTCCAGTTCTCCCGGGCCTTTTTACGCTGTTCTTCCATGCAGGCCTCGAAGCCTGCTTCGTCGAGGGCCAGGCCGTCCTTTTCGACGATATCGGCGGTCAGGTCGACCGGGAAACCGTAGGTGTCGTAGAGCTTGAATACGATGTCGCCGGGGATCTCTTTCTTTCCGGACTTTTCCAGCTTTTCGACCTCTTCGTTCAGAATGCGCAGGCCGTTGCCGAGGGTCTGGATGAAGCGCTCTTCCTCGTTGCTGACGACCTTGGCGACGTAATCCATGCGATCGGTCAGCTCCGGGTATGCCGCCGCCATGCTCTCCATGACGTAGAGGCAGACCTTGTACAGGACCGGTTCCTCGAAACCGAGCATCTTGGCGTGACGCATCGCCCGGCGCATGATCCGGCGCAGGACGTAGCCGCGCCCCTCGTTGCTTGGCAAAACACCGTCGGCGATCAAAAAAGCGGTCGCCCGGCTGTGGTCGGCCATGACCCGCATCGAAACATCGTGCTCGTTGCTGTCGCCGTAGGTCAGTCCGGCCAGCTTTTCGATATGGGAAATGATGCTGCGCAGCAGGTCGGTATCGTAGTTCGACTGGACCCCCTGCATAACGGTGGTGATCCGCTCGAGCCCCATGCCGGTATCGACCGCCGGCTTCGGCAGCGGCACCAGGGTGCCGTCCTGTTTTCGCTCGAACTGCATGAAGACATTGTTCCAGATTTCCATGTAGCGGTCACAGTCGCAGCCGACGTTGCAGTCGGGGGAGCCGCAACTCATTTCCGGGCCGTTATCCCAAAAAATTTCGGTGCAGGGGCCGCAGGGCCCGGTGTCGCCCATCGCCCAGAAATTATCCTCTTCGAAGCGGAAAATCCGGTCGCGCGGAACCCCTTCCTGCTCATGCCAGATATCGGCCGCCTCGTCGTCGTCGGTGTAGACGGTGACATAGAGGCGGTCGGTATCGAGTTCCAGGTCCTTGGTCAGAAATTCCCAGGCGAAGGCGATCGCTTCTTTCTTGAAATAATCACCGAAGGAGAAGTTGCCGAGCATCTCGAAGAAGGTGTGGTGACGGGCGGTGCGGCCGACGTTTTCCAGGTCGTTGTGTTTGCCGCCGGCACGGACGCATTTCTGCGAGGAGGCGGCGCGCACGTATTCACGCTTCTCTTCGCCGAGGAAGCAGTCCTTGAACTGGTTCATCCCGGCGTTGGTGAAGAGCAGGGTCGGGTCGTTGTGCGGCACCAGCGACGAAGAGGGGACGACGGTGTGCCCGTGCTTGGCAAAATAGTCGAGGAAACGTTTGCGGATTTCACTGCCTGTCATATCTGCGATCCTTCTATGGGAGTCTCGATGAAAAAGATCTCCCTGTGAAATGTGGCCACGAATCAAGAACGTTTGCGAGCAAGCTTTCGCCGGTTACTTGAAACTTCGTGGTTGTTCGTTGTTTGTTTAAAAGTCTTCGTTCCTGCTTTTTAAAACATCCAGTATCAGTGATACCGGAAAACCACGGCGTCGAAAGAAGCTGACGACCCGGTTTTTCTCGTTGTCGGAGGCGGCCTCGAATGCGAACCCCGGGTATTTTTGGTCCAGGATTCCTGCCAGAAGCTCCGGCAGGTCGGTCTCTTCCTCGGCCGTTGCGACCATCTCTTCACTCAATGGTCGGTCGATGCCGACCCGGGTCAAATCGTTGATCGCCCGAATGCCGACCGCCCGGCCACTGCTGACCAGTGTCCGGGCGCGGGTGGCGGCGAACCGCCTGTCGTCGAGGTATCCGTACTCCTGGCAGCGTTGCAGGGTCGCCTCGATCTCTTCGTCGGCAAAGCCGCGATCACGCAGCTTTGTCGACAATTCCTTTATGCTGCGGTCGCGGAAGGTGAGCAGTTTCAGTGCGACCGCGAACGGATCAGAACCGTTCGATTTCCGGTTCCTCCGAGGAGCTCTCTTCTCCAACTTCGCCTTCCTTGTCGAATGCATCCCACGAGAGGTCGGATGTCGAGGAGACCCCGGAGACCTTCAGCTTGAAGTCGTCCGGGTTGGAGCACTGGCGCAGCGCTTCCTCGAAGGTGATCAGCTTCTGCTTGAGCAGCCAGAGCAGCGACTGGTCGAAGGTCTGCATGCCGTAGCTGGTGTAGCCGGCCTGCATGGTGTCCCGCAGCAGCTTGGTCTTGTCCTTGTCGTCGATCAGTTCGCGCACGCGGGCGGTCGAAACCATGACCTCGACCGCCGGCACCCGCCCCTTGCCGTCGGCGCGCGGTACCAGCCGCTGCGAGATAACCCCTTTGAGGATACCGGAGAGCTGCAGCCGGACCTGGCGCTGCTGGTGCGGAGGATAGACCGAGATGATCCGGTTGATCGTTTCCGGGGCATCGATGGTGTGCAGGGTCGAGAGGACCAGGTGACCGGTCTCGGCGGCGGTGATCGCCGTCTCGATGGTCTCGTGATCGCGCATTTCGCCGACCAGGATGACATCCGGGTCCTGGCGCAGGGCGCTCTTCAGGGCGACTTCGTAGCCCTCGGTGTCAAAGCCGACTTCGCGCTGGTTGATGATGCACTTCTTGTCGCGGTGCAGGTACTCGATCGGGTCCTCGATGGTAACGATGTGGGCGGTCCGCTCGGCATTGATGTAATCGATGATCGAGGCGAGGGTGGTCGATTTTCCCGAGCCGGTGGCGCCGGTAACGAGGACCAGACCACGGTGTTCGGCGGCGATCTTCTTGATCACCGGCGGCAGCAGCAGTTCGTCGATTCCCATGATGTCAAAAGGAATAAAACGGAAGACCAGCGAAACCGAACCGCGCTGGGTGAAGACGTTAACGCGGAAGCGGCCGAGCCCCGGAACTCCGTAGCAGAGGTCGACCTCGTGAACCTCTTCGAAGCGGGTCTTCTGGGTGTCGTTCATGATATCCATGGCGTAGGCGGCTGTCTGCTCCGGGTTGAGGCGGGGCAGCTTCGGATGTGGCCGCAGGGTGCCGTCGATCCGGTAGACCGGCGGCAGGCCCGGCTTGAGATGGATGTCGGACGCCCGGGCTTTCAGTGCGGTTCCAAGGATATCGGTCAGGTTCATGGTTTAAGCCTCCTCGACTTGCGGCTCTGCAGCGGCAAGCTCAAATTTCTCCAGCAGTTTCTTTTCGATTTCGGCGGCGATTTCGGGGTTTTCCTTGATGAAGATCTTGGCGTTTTCCCGTCCCTGGCCGATCCGGTCTTCGCCGTAGGAGAACCAGGAGCCGCTCTTTTCGACGATGTCGTTGTCGGTCGCCAGATCGAGCAGGTCGCCGGCGCGGGAGATCCCTTCACCGTACATGATATCGAATTCGACCTCCTTGAACGGTGGCGCGACCTTGTTCTTGACGATCTTGACCCGGGTGCGGTTGCCGATGACGTCCTGTCCCTGCTTGAGGGCTCCGATGCGGCGGATGTCCATCCGGACCGAGGAGTAGAACTTGAGGGCGTTGCCGCCGGTCGTCGTCTCCGGGTTGCCGAACATGACCCCGATCTTCATCCGGATCTGATTGATGAAAATGACGCAGCAGTTCGACTTGTTGATGGTCGCGGTCAGCTTGCGCAGCGCCTGCGACATCAGGCGGGCCTGCAGGCCCATGTGCGAATCGCCCATCTCCCCTTCGATTTCGGCGCGCGGCACCAGTGCCGCGACCGAATCGACCACCAGGACATCGATGGCGCCGCTGCGCACCAGCACCTCGGCGATTTCCAGCGCCTGTTCACCGGTGTCGGGCTGCGAGACCAGCAGGTCGTCGGTCTTGACTCCGAGCTTGCGGGCGTAGCTGATGTCGAGGGCGTGCTCGGCATCGACGAAAGCGGCGATGCCGCCGGTCTTCTGCGCCTCGGCGGCGATATGCAGGGCAAGCGTGGTCTTGCCGGACGATTCCGGTCCGTAGATTTCGACGATGCGGCCACGCGGCACCCCGCCAACTCCGAGGGCGACATCGAGACTGAGTGCGCCGGTCGATATCGCCTGTATCCCGGGGAGGACCACGTCCTCGCCGAGCCGCATGATGCTCCCCTTGCCAAACTGTTTTTCGATCTGGCTCAACGCCAGATCGATTGCTCTTTCACGGTTGTTATCGGCCATGTTAATTCTCCTCCCCCTCTTTGAAACGGCAGACTGGAGATGACTGGAATGGGCTTCCGAATCAGTCTGCACGGAAAAAAATGGTTTGTCGCGGCCGGTGCCGAGCCCCTGTCGGTAGTAGCTCACTCTCGAACAGCACCAGTCGATCGACCGTCATCTCACCGGCAACCGTAGTTGCCAGTTGTGACAGAATATGTCCCGCTTTTTGCGGGGTGCCGCGGCTTCGCCCGATCGTCAAATGTGGCTGAAACGGCCGTTGCTCACAGGGGAAGCCAGCTGCACTTAGCTTCTTACACAATGCGCTGTACAGCCCGACCAGGTGTTCGCTTTGTACACCGAGCCAGAAGACGCGTGCACGATTCGGCCCCGGGAAAGCTCCAAGTCCGCACAGAGCTAACGGAAAAGGCGCAAATAAACTCTCTATCGATACCATAACCGCGGCTGCTTTTTCAAGATCATCATCGCCGATGTCGCCGAAAAAATGCAGGGTTAGGTGCATCGACTCCTGCCGGCTCCAGCGCACCGATGGAAGTTCCGGTTTCAGTAGTTCCTGGATTGAAGCGGCGGCCTGTTGCAGCGGTGAGGTAAGGGGGATAGCGATAAAGCTGCGGATTTTCTTCTCCATGCAGTCTCTCCCCGGGGCGATGGTTTTACCCGTCGCACAGCCGTTTTTGTAGAAGGGTCAGGGCGGTGCAGGCGGTTCGCATCCGGACCCGTTCGCGGTTACCGGCAAAAATGTGGTGTTCGACGATTGTATCGTCTTTGTCGGACAGGGCAATGAAAACGGTACCGACCGGTTTATCATCGGTGCCACCATCCGGTCCGGCGATGCCGGTCACCGAGAGTCCGAAATCGGTCCCGGCCGCACTGCGGATTCCCTTTGCCATCGCTTCGGCGGTGGCGGCGCTGACCGCTCCTGCGGTTTCGAGGATTGTTTCCGGAACTCCAAGCCAGTCGGATTTGGACCTGTTGGAGTAGGTGATGGCGCCCCGATCGAGGAACGAAGAGGCACCGGCAATGTCGGTCAGCATTTTTCCGATCAGGCCGCCGGTGCATGACTCGGCCAGGCTCAGGGTTTTTTGTTTGTCGATCAGCAGGGCGGCGGTGGCAGAAGCGAGCGTCTCATCACCCCGGGCGACGATCGACTCGGCAAAAAGGGTCTCGATCATTGCCTCGGCCCGGTCGAGCAGTTCAGCCGCGTCCGGTCGGTCGCAGCGCAGCTTGACCAGGACCAGCGGGAATTCGATACCGAAGCCGAGATCGATCCCTTCCGGCAGCCCAGCCGCCAGCAGTTGCTCTTCGACCATCGGCTCCGGGATGCCGGCGAGGGTGAGGATCCGTTCCGGTTGATGCAGTGGTCGGCCGAAGAGTGAAACCAGTTTCGGCAAAACGGCCGATCTCGTCATCTCCCTCATCTCGTCCGGTACGCCCGGCATCGAAAAGAGGTGACAGTTTTGATGTTGCAGGTAGAAGCCGGGAGCGGTGCCGCAGCGGTTTTCGAGCGGGGTTGCCCCTTTTGGCAGCGTGGCCGATTTCAGGTTGCGTTGGTGCTTCGGCCGGCCGAGGCGCTCGAAGAAATCATCGACCATCTGCAACGCGTCCTGATTAAGCTCTGTTTCGGTGTCGCAGGCGGTAGCTACCGCAACTGCGGTCATGTCGTCGTCGGTCGGGCCGAGGCCGCCGGTGGTGATCAGCACGTCATGCTCCCGGCTCAGTTGCCTGACCGCATCGGCAATCTCTTCGATCACGTCCCGAACTAAACGTATCTGGCGGATGGTGAACCCGTCTCTTGCGATGAGATTGGCAATAGTTGCTGAGTTGGTGTCGCTCAGGCTGCCGTTAAGCAGCTCGTCGCCGATGGCGAGGATGGCGATCTTCGGCATTAGAAGAGCTCCTGCAGCCACGGCAGCAGCCAGCGCAGGCAGAGTTGCAGGGCGATCGCCCCGTAGAGACCGGCGACGACGTCGTCGAGGACGACCCCGATCCCGTTCTTCATCTTCTGGTCGAACCAGGAGGCGGGTGGCGGCTTGGCGATGTCGAACAGACGGAACAGGAAGAAGCCGAGGATGGCGTTGGTCCAGGTAAATGGGAGAAAGGCGACCGTGACCAGGTAACCGACCAGTTCGTCGATAACGATGCGGCCGTCGTCGACCACACCATAGTGTTTTCCGGCAAGGTCGGAGGCCCAAAATGAGATGGCGAGCAGGCCGATCCAAGTGACAGTGTAGAGCCATGGCGGCAGCGGCGCGAGTAGCCAGAAAACCGGGATGCCGGCCAGGGTGCCGAAGGTGCCGGAGGCGACCGGCGCGTAGCCGAGCCCGGCGTTACTCGAAACAAAGAGGACGAAGCGATTCATTATTAATCCGATTCCGGGGGGAAGAGGGCGGCGGCCGCCTGTTCGGCCAGACGGTAAACTTCAGGCAGTGGCCGGTCGGTCGCTTTGGCAAGCTGACGGCAGCTTTCGAATTCGGGGGTGACCCGGATCAGGGTGTCACCGTCGTAGATGCATTTGACCTCGGCCGGTCCGACCGCTGTTTCGACCACATTCTCTTCGCGCCGCAGTTTGCGCCGTTCGGCCTGGTAGCGGCGCACGCCGATGGCGCTGCTGTGGCGCAGGATCAACCGCTCCATTGTCCCCGCGGTTTCTGGCCGGCAGATCACAGTGATCCGGGTGCCAGGGCGGTTCTTCTTCATCTGCAGCGGTGCGTAGACGACGTCAAGGGCGCCTTGTTCGAAAAGGGTTTCTATCAGCGCCCCGAGCCATTCCGGGTTGCAGTCGTCGAGATGGGTTTCGATGACCGAGACGGTGTCGGTGCTGCCGTTGTTAGTAACTGTTTCGCCGATAATGCCGCGCAGCACGTTCGGGCGACCCTCTATATCGCGAGTGCCGAGACCGTATCCGCTTTTTTCGATGGTCATGGCCGGCAGGGGGGCGAAAGTGGCGATCTCGGCGGCGATGACCGCCCCGGTCGGGGTGACCAACTCCAGCCCCGAATCGTCCGGGCGGACCGGGCATCCTTTGAGCAGTTCCATGGTTGCCGGTGCCGGCAGGGGGTAGCTACCATGCTCGGTTTTGATTGCCCCGGTTCCGATCGGCAGTGGCGAGCAGAGAACCTGGTCGACCTGCAGACGGTTCAGGGAGATTGCCGCGCCAACGATGTCGATAATCGAGTCGACAGCACCGACCTCGTGGAAGTGGACTTGCTCAAGCTCGGTCGCATGGATCTTTGCTTCGGCCTCTCCGAGGCGTCGGAAGATGCGGCGGGACAGGTCTTGATCAGCCGGGTCGAGTTTCGAGTCGGCGAGCATGTTATCGATCTGCTGCCAGTTGCGCGCGGGCTGGTCTTCATCGATGTCGATGTTGATGTAGGTACCGGCGATGCCGCAGCGCTTCTCCTGGCGGGTCTCAAGCCGGTAGCCGGGCAGATTGAGCTTGGCAAGTTCGTTGCGGATTTCCGCTTCATCGACGCCGAGGTCGATCGTCAGTCCGAGGAACATGTCGCCGGCAATGCCGGAGCAGGTATCGAGATAGAGGATGCGCATGTTCAGGATGTACTCCGGTTGATCCTATTGGCGGCGAAGGCGGCGCCAAAACCGTTGTCGATGTTGACCACCGTCACCCCGCTGGCACAGGAGTTGAGCATGCCGAGCAGGGCGGCAATGCCGCCGAAGGCAGCGCCGTAGCCGACCGAGGTCGGAACCGCGATCACCGGGACCGCGACCAGGCCGCCGACGACCGAAGGGAGCGCCCCCTCCATGCCGGCAACGACGATGATGACCGCGGCATCGTGCAGTTTCTCGGTTTTGGCGAGAAGACGATGGATGCCAGCGACGCCGACATCAGCGATCTCTTCGACCTCGTTGCCGAGCATGCGCGCCGTCACCACTGCCTCCCGCGCCACCGGAAGGTCGGAGGTCCCGGCACAGACCACGAGAATCTTACCGCGTCCGGAAATTTCAACCGGGGTGCTAATTAGGGTCAGGGTGCGGGCGAGCGGGTCGTATACCGCCTCGGGGAAAGCGCCGCATAAAATTGCAGCCTTTTCGCGGTCGACCCGGGTGCCCATGACGTTGCTCTCTTTTTCCTGCATCCGGTCGATGATCGTGGCCAGCTGCTCGACCGATTTCCCTTCGCCGAAGATCACCTCTGGTACCCCCTGGCGCAGGGAACGGTGATGGTCGATCACCGCCCCGTCGGTCTCTTCAAAGGGGAGATCCCGCAATTGTTGCAGAACCTCGGAAATGTCTATTTTCTGCTGTTGAAATTGTTCGAGCAGTTGTTTGAGCTTGTTTTGGTCCATTTCGTTCTCGTTTGAACAGGTTGTGATGCCAGTAATTCAAGCCGCTTACAGCTTAACAGGAATTGGCAATTTTGGGAAGAAATGGTAAAATACAAACATTGCGATATTGTTGAGTTTGTCGGTACTAAATACGCATAAAATTGCATATATCCTAACAACTTAAGCCCCGATAAAGCATTTTTGGAGAATGATAATGTCGATTCGTAGGATTTTTCAGCTTTTTGTTTTGTTGACAACTGCTTTGCTACTTGTAAATTGCTCCGACGGTTCAGGTGGCGGGACGGTCGAAACGACGAATCCACCTGAACCGTCGGAGCCACTTTCATTGCTGTCACCGGCCCGGGTTGAGGCTCTTCCAACCGGTGATCTGGTCGTTTCCGACTATACGGAAAATAAGTTTTGCCTCCTAGATAAAAACTCTCTTGAAATAACAATGTGCTTTGCCGCAAAAGGGCAGCCAACCGGAGTTGTCTACACGGAAAATGATGGCGGTCTTTATTTTGTCGGTAATCGTTCGGTCTGTAGCGTTGACGTCTTTGATGCTCAGGGACAATTCATTTATCACCTTGGAGGCACAACCGGCGTTTTTAAATCGGTCAATGATCTTGCGGTCGATTCCGATGCCCGAGTTGTTTATGTCCTCGATACCAAGGCAAAAGTGGTCCGGCTTTTTAACTTTAACGGAACCGATACCGGATTGACTATCGGCGCCGGGATACTTAATCAACCGACGGCATTAACCATTGATGCAGGTGCAAGCAGTTTGTTTGTATCCGATTACGGAGACCCGACAGTTCCTGCTTCGCCATCTGTGAAGGGATTTGACCTGGTAACAAGGACGCAGAACTATGCTCTGCCGGGCGGGAGTTCCAGATTCTCATCTCCTCAAGGAATTTGGGTTGATAATGGAAATGTTTTTCTGGTTGATGTTCTTTCAGGTGAGGTTCAGGTATGGAGACAGAGCGATAATACACGAATAGCAGTTTTAGGCCAAATTGGGAGTGAACTTGGTGAGCTGATGTACCCACTCGATGTGCTGGTTGATTCGACCAGCAAGGATGTTTTTGTTGCAGACAATCGTAATGGTCGAATCACAGTTTTTCGCGGCGGGGGGATTTTTCCATGAATCTAATTAAACTTAAGATATTCCTCTTGATCTTTGGTTTCTGTTTCGTACCCACAACGTCTTGGGCACTTCTGGCGGAGCATCTGAATTACAATGGGTGTGATACCTGCCACAATCTGCATGGGGGTTATGTTCTTTTTGGTGCCTTGCTCAATCAGGAGACCTCGGAGGCGACCTGCCTGATGTGTCACGGTCCTTTAAGTGTTGCTACTGAGGCTGCTATCCATGGAACCTCCGGGCAGATAACCTGCTTGGAATGTCATAACCCGCATAATAACGATGATCCCAATATCCTTGGTGGAAATAATATTTTACTTCTTGGAATGGAATATGATTCCAATGACACCGACGGTTCCCGCTCCGCTTTGGATACTCCCCAGATTAGAGAGGAAACAGGAAGTGGTCTCGGACCACTTAAAGAGGTTGTTTTTGAGGTGACACCCGATGATTGGCACCGTCCGTCTGATAGCTATGGGGTTTGTAATGCCTGTCATACGGGTATTCACAACGAGGGGAATGATTGTCGTGGGTGCCATACTCATAGCGGTGGTTTTGCCGGAGCCGGGTGTACGGGATGCCATGATGGAAATGGTGCAGGTGCTCTGGCGGTCAGTGTTCACAGCCCGCATTCGACCAACACGATTTTCAACAGCATCGGTGTGACCTATACCTGTGAGAATTGCCATACTGCTCACGAAGCCGGGAATATACAGATTCCGAACAACACCACGGTCGGGATTCTCTATAATTCATCGGGGCACAACGGTATTTCCCTGGGGGCCGATGACGGAAATCCTAATGATGCTGTCGGTACGACTGAAGCTGAAATCTGTTGGAATTGTCATGACCAGAATGGAGATGGCGTTCTTTCTGAGGCGGACGGCGATATCTCCGAATGGGAAATTAATAGCGACAGCAACGGTTCAGCGAATAACTACGATTTTGGCTCATTGTCAGCACGGGAGTGGGTGAACGCCGGCGGAACGACCGGTGCAACTTGGACCAGTGCCAACTTCTCTTACAAGACTGCCGCCATCCAGTCGACTCATTCGGTAAACCCTTATAATAGCGCAACTTTACCTGGGCTCGACCCTGTCGCTTTTATCCGTTGTTCGTACTGCCACGATGTTCACGACGCGAATATTCTCGCTAGTGACAACAGCAGCGGCAAGCCTTACCTGCGTGGCACCTGGATGGGGAATCCTTATCGCGAAGATGGAGCACCGTTTGCCGGACAAACTTATGTCGCTCAAGGTGAGTTCGGTTTGGTGCCGCGTGGAGGGGTCGGTGCAACTGAACTGGGTGGATACCAGATTGATCAGAATAACGGTAATCCGACGAGTACCTGGGATCTTTATAATTCAGCCGGTCTCTGCATCGTTTGCCACACCGACAATATTGATTCCATGAATTATTTTGATGTCGACGAAAGCGGCGTAGCAGAATTGCCGGCCGATTCCTGGGTCGGAACCAATGGCCATTCCAATGCTGTTCTAGGCGGTACTGGGTCTTCGGCGGCAAATATTTTCCGTGAGGATTGGCGCAAACCGAATGATGGATACTGTAGCCCCTCTAGTGCCAGTAACGGCTATTGTGCTGGTAGCCCCAACATGGCGTATCAACACCTGATTCTTTCTGCACGTGGATTTGGTTTCAGGGGAGGGGCAGCAACGGACGGAGAAGGCTTCTATGTAGAGCCATCTCTGGGAAGTCAACCTTACGCGTATGGCGATTATAATTGGGGCGCCTCGGTAGACGAGTTGACGATAGATGACCAATATCACCAATTTTCTTGCTCTAAATGTCACAATCCTCATGCATCACGATTGCCACGATTGATGATGACAAACTGCCTCGATGTCGTCCACAACACTTGGGATGATGCGCCAACGACTATGTTGCGAGGAGATGTGATCACTATTAGTGGTGCGTCGACTAGCGGTGCTCAGGGTTGCAGTACTGATGTGAATGGTTCTCATACGGTGGATTATTTTGATTTGTCGAGTAGTTCGATCGTAATTTCAGATTCATTTACGGGCGGATGTAATAGGCAGGATATAACTTTGACTTGGCAAGGGGATCCTTATGCTTTGACCAGTGTGGATTTTGTGGCACCCGACAAAATTTCTTTGAATGCGCCTGAGGATCTTGAAGATAATTTCATCGGAAAGATCGTTCCGAGTGCCGGAAGTATAAACGGGGCTGGAACTATTGTTTATCCCGTAGGGACTGATAACAGTGAGGTGACAATCTCGAGGGCGACTTCGGCCCAGAACTGTCATCGCTACATTGATTGGAACAATGATGGAGATGCTGCAGACCTCGATGAACAACCGGGTTGGAATACGGTGACGCCCTGGTGAAAAAAACTTGTAAAGAGATTTAACATAAAAAGGCCGGGAGATTATCCCGGTCTTTTTATGTTTTTGCTGAGGTTTTCTTACGATTCGATTTTATTAAGGAAAACTTCTCGCGGTCGGCTGGTGCCATCAGACGGACCTATAATCCCTTCCTGCTCCATTTTCTCGATCATCCGTGCCGCCCGGTTGTAGCCAATGCGCAGATGGCGCTGGATCATCGAGATCGAGGCCTGCTGTTTGTTGGCAACCAGCGCCAGTGCCTCGTCCCACTTTTCGTCCTCTTCATCATCGATGTCGCCTCCTGCTTCACCCGATGGCGGAACCTCGAGGATCGACTTGTCGTACTCCGGGTCGCCCTGCTTGGCGAGGAAGTCAACCACCCTTTGCACCTCAACCTCGGAGACGAAGGCGCCGTGTACCCGGTTTAGCACGCCGGTGCCGGGCGGCAAAAAGAGCATGTCTCCCATGCCGAGCAGTGATTCGGCACCCATCGAGTCGAGGATGGTGCGCGAGTCAGTGCGTGAGAAGACTTTGAACGAGATCCGGGTCGGGAAGTTGGCCTTGATCAGGCCGGTGATGACGTCGACGCTCGGACGCTGGGTTGCCAGGATCAGGTGGATGCCGGCGGCCCGCGCCATCTGCGCCAGGCGGGCGACCGACTCCTCGATCTCGCGGCCGGCTACCATCATCAGGTCGGCGAGCTCGTCGACGATGATGACCAGATAAGGCAGATGCCCGTGCTCCAACTCCTCGTCTTCGGCCAGCTCGATCTCCGGCAACTCCTCGTCGAGGAAATCGTCCTGTTGAACCGGCGGCTCCTCGGTCGTCTTACGCCCGGCTAGCTCTTTCTCTTCCTTCTCCAGTTTCTTGTTGTAGCCGTCAATGTTGCGCACGCCCTTGTCGGCCATCAGCTTGTAGCGGCGCTCCATTTCCCGTACCGCCCAGGCGAGCGCCAGGGCCGCCTTCTTCGGGTTGGTGACGACCGGCAGCAACAGGTGCGGGATCCCCTCGTAGATCGAGAGTTCGAGC
>PKTZ01000043.1 GCA_002868925.1 Desulfuromonas sp.
CTCCAAAGAATGAAAACTGATCACTACAAACCGGGCATCCGGATTCAGGAGAGGCAGCGCCGACTCCAGTGTTGTCGACAGATGCCCCAGTTCGTCATTCACATATATCCGCAGCGCCTGGAAAACCCGGGTTGCGGGGTGAATCTTCTGTTTCGCCGCCAGATGAGCCGGAATTGCTGCCTTCACCGTATCGGCCAATTCCGCCGTCGTGGTAAAGGGCTCTTCTTCCCGCCTTTCGACGATCCGCCGGGCGATCCGGCCGGCGAATCTCTCTTCGCCGAACTCGCGGAAGATGCGACGCAACTCGTCCTGCTTGAAACTGTTGACCACATCGGCGGCCGACATCCCGGCGTCCGGTCCCATCCGCATATCGAGCGGGCCATCGTCGCGAAACGAGAACCCGCGCTGCGGCGTGTCGAGCTGTCGGGACGAAACCCCGAGGTCGAGCAAGATACCATCGACACCGTCAATTCCGAGTCGGGCCAGAACCTGCGCCATCTTGCTGAAGTTGGCCTGCTCGAGTGTGGCCCGATCACCAAACGGCGTAAGTACCGATGAAGCTGCCGCCAGCGCCTCGGGATCCCGGTCGAGACCGACCAGCCGGCCGTCCGGTGACGACGCCTCGAGAATAAGCCTGGCGTGTCCCGCTCCGCCCAGAGTGCCGTCGAGATAGATACCTCCCGGCCGGGGCTGGAGAAGTTCCAGAACCTCCTGCGGCATTACCGACGTATGCCTGAATCCTTCGCCTGCCAAAGATCAGAAACCCAAGTTGGCCAGAACCTGCGGGTTGCTCCCGATGCGCGCTTCGGCCTGCGCTCGCATA
Source organism: Desulfuromonas sp. (assembly GCA_002868925.1). Classification (GTDB taxonomy): domain Bacteria; phylum Desulfobacterota; class Desulfuromonadia; order Desulfuromonadales; family UBA2294; genus BM707. The sequence goes on from PKTZ01000043.1 coordinate 824, forward strand.
TCCGCATGCTTGGCCTTGCTCCAGATCATAATCTTTCGTCCATGTCCGACAACGACAATCTCACGAATCTCGCTGTCGAGACCGGCGTAATCACGGTGTGACTGAGAAAGCTGGACCCGTCCGTTTTTATCGAAGGGGACATAGGTCGCCGGTGAAACGAGGGTCAGGTAAAGATCATCTTTTTCCGGACCGGGAGGCAACGATTCAACATTTGCCTCGATCTCTTTCCAGACCGGCTCCGGATACGCAGCGAGGCCATCCTTGTTCTGGGTAACGTACAGCCCATCACCGGCATCCTTGGCAGAAAGCTCATCTCTGAACTTTGCCGGGATACTGGCCCGCCCTTTCGGGTCTATGGAATTGTTGTACACCCCATGGAAGTTCATGCCACACCGTGTCCTTATTTAACACTTTTTCACACCGTTACGACAAAATATAGCGATGACGAGTGTAATGTCAAGAAGAATTTAAGAAAAACAGTGGGGTTGGAGCGGAGTGTCGCGGCTTGATTTTAGTCGGTCTGGGCTAGGTTTTCCTCTTCCGGATCGAGGTCGAAATATAACTCGACGGTTTCGACCTTCTGACCATCCATCTTTCTGACCACCATAAGGAGATCATCGGCCCGACACTGATCGCCTTCGGCAGGAATGCGATCGAGAAGCTGTAAAACGTAGCCGGCCAGGGTGGTGACGTGCTCTTCCGGAAGTTCGAGCCCGAAGCGGTTGTTCACCATCTTGATCGATGCGCTGCCGTCGACCAGGTAACGGCCGACTCCGATCTTCCGGATCAGCGCCTCCTCGATATCGTACTCGTCGGCAATTTCGCCGAAAACCTCCTCGATGACATCTTCGAGAGTCACGATCCCCTCGACACCGCCATGCTCGTCGACAACGATCGCCAGGTGAACCCGTCTTTCACGAAACGACTGCAGAAGAGCTTCGATCAGCTGTGACTCGGGAACGAAGAAAGGCTGCCGCGCCACCTTGCGGATATGGAACCGTTCGGGGCGATGGACGTAGCTGAGTATATCCTTGGAATGAACGATCCCGACGATCGAATCGAGATCCTCCTCGTAGACCGGGAAGCGGGAGTGGTGCGCCTCCTGTACCAGTTGCAGGATTTCGGGGAACGGCATCTCGATATCGAGGCCGACCACCTCGGTCCGCGGGATCATGACGTCGCGCACCCGGATCTGGGAAAGCTCGAAGATGCCGTGCAGCATCCGCCGCTTGTCTTCGTGCACCGTCCCGCTCTGCTCACCGACCGAGATAATGGTCTTGATCTCTTCCTCGCTGATCACCGCCTTCACGGTCTTCGCCCGGAAGAGCTTCTGCAGCAGGCCGGAGATGCCGGAGACGAAAGTGACCAGCGGGGTTAAAATATACATACATCCGAGGATCGGGCGGATAACGAAAAAGGAGACCTTCTCCGGGTTCTGGGCAGCGTAGGTCTTGGGTGTAACCTCGGCCAGGACCAGAAGCACCGGGGTCAGGATCAGGATGGTCAGCAGCTCGCCATGATCGCCGAAAATTTCGATCAGCAGGGCCGTAGCAAAGACCGATGCGGCGATATTGACCAGGTTGTTGCCGATCAGGATTGTCGAAAGGAGGCGGTCCGGCTTTTCCAGAATCGCTTCGAGTCGCGCCGCGCCGGGACGGTCGGTTTCGACCAGGTGTCGCAACCGGAGTCGATCGAGCGCCATCAGCGCCGTTTCCGACCCGGAAAAAAATGCCGACAAAACAATCAGTATCAGCAGGCCGATCAGGTAGAGTATGTGTTCGTCTGTCATGCCGTCTTCGCTTAAGGGGGCAAGCTTCCTAGAATTTGTTAATTGTACC
>PKTZ01000110.1 GCA_002868925.1 Desulfuromonas sp.
CAGCTTCTCCGGCGACTTGAGCATGGCGCCGCCGGTCTGGCCGGTCGTCATCCGGCCGTAAGGGCAACCCATGTTGAGATTAAGATGTTGCGCACCCTGCTGCCTGACTTCGCGAGCCGCCCGGATCAGACCTGCCGCATCATGACCGACCAGCTGCACCACCAGCGGCACATCGCCATGTTCCGCTCCGGCCTCAATCCGGTCACTCCTGGCGATCCGCTTGCGCGAGACCGAACTGACCCGGACGAATTCGGTAAAAACGGTATCGGGACGCACCCAGTCGATCAACACTTTCCGCATCGCCCGGTTGGTCAGGCCCTGCATCGGCGCGAGCATCAGCGGCTTCGAAGCAGGTTCCCAGGGCAGGTTTTGTTTTTTATTCATGAGTCACTCCGGATCAACAGACGGTGCAATATGTTAGCTGCGATGGGTAAAAAAACAAAGGAAAGATAATCACCCTACAACAAAATGGCCGCCCCCAGTTAACAGGAGCGGCCAAAAAGTCATTTCTCAGAACGTCACTCAACAACTGAACATACCGTATTACTGTTTTTGCAGAACCTCGATCACATCATCGAACAGGTCCTTGGCAGTCGAACTGATCAGGGAATAGTATCCTTCCTGTGCCGTCCCCTTCGGATCGGACAGGTTTACCTTTAGATACTTGCTCTCCATCCTTTGCTTGTAACCTGAATAAATAGGCATTGCCAGTTTCATCGGCACCAGATCATCAAGGCGGTTAGAACCGGCGCTCAGAGCGATTTCGCCACTGGCCGAACGGAGGATCAGAAATGGATTAACCTTGATGCTCGACAGGACCCGGTCTTCCTGCACGATAACCCGGATATCGCCCGGCTTGCCAACCGCCGACGCCTGGTGCACCAAAATGACGCCATCGAGGCCGTTGCGCTGGCAGTAGTCATCAAGAATCCTCCCGGTGATCTCGCGGAGGGCAGCGGTTTTCCCTTTACTCTGGGCTCCATTCACCAACCAGACCGGAATACCGGCCTTGCCATTCGGCCAGACCAGCTGGTCACGCTTAAAATTGAGGTCATTCTGCAATTCAACCAGGGTATCTTCGACGATCTCGGCCTTCATCTGCTCCATCGCTGCCATATTTCCGCTGAACGCGGCCATAGTTAATTTGGCGATTTTTGCGTTATCGAGATTGACGTCAAGCCGCTCTTGGTCGGCCATCTCCTGCAACGTCTGACGCGCAATGTTCGAAGATGTCAGATCGGAGAACTGACTTTCGAGTTCTTCAATCACAGGCGGCTCAACAACCGTCCACCCCGGCACCCGATCCAGTTCCTGGCGATAGACGGTAGCGGCAAAACCGGCGGAACTTTTCAAAACGGGGTCGTTGTTCGGCCCCTTGCCGACCCGGTCGAGGTTCAGGGTGACCAGGGCGACTTTATTGATCGACTTGAGTGCTTCCGGGTTCGGTTTGGTCGAAGCACAGCCACCCAGAAAAAGGGCTATACAGATCAAAGGAATAATCGATTTACGAAACATAACGTCCTCCATTAAATATGAAACTGATTTTTCAGATTGCCATATATACCAAATATTTAAATCGGGCGGGGAAAAAGATGGTCGCAATACAACGTGAAAGCTCACGAATCGACACTTTTCATTTGAAGATTTATAAAGTGAAAACCATCCCAAAAGGCCTAAAATAATCTAAACAACCGCCGAGAATTTTTACGAGATGGTTTATAAGAAACGTTAATTGAGTGGTGATCAATTTCTTACATATCGTGATTTTTGGTATTTCTCCAAACTTTCTACTCACCTGACCAAGATCCATTCACTCCAAATATCCTTTGAGGTATATACACAAAGGAACAGGTAGCACAGAAAAAACTACCACTAATAAATATTTATAAAATGGAACAACCCTGCTCATTCCCACGACCAGCCCTATGCCTCCACCTCCACCAACTAAAGCATTCCCCGGTAAATTTAAAACAACAGCAAGTGTCAAATATCGATGTTTAAGCAAAAACGGTGCGATCTTCTTTGGCGCTTTATCGTTGAGTAAACCGAGTCGGTCCTTTTGACCCAATGGTTCAAGTTGGCTGACAAGTTCACTGGCTTTATTCAAATAAAGCCAGTTGAGGAATTTATGAAGGATTTTGAGGGGAAAGTACCTTCCCACAACATAACTTATTGACAGCGCAATTATTGTAGAAAGATATATCAATAAGGCACTTTTATGCCCGAGGACCAACATAACAGCCATCCCGACTTCAATGCCTGGCATAAATGGAGTAGCCATCAACAAAATATATAAAGAGATAGCTATCATCACCAACGTGTGAAGCATCAAATCATGGCGAGGAAATAGTTGAAAGTTAATTTGATGTCCTATCCATGTCCCTAAAACATTGAGGCTGCCGATAACTGCCAAAACTATACAAAGCCTGATATATCGAGACCGCTTCGAGTCTCGATTTTTGGTTTGGGCTTTTTCTTTCAACCGCAGAGCTCCATGAGAACAATCATTCTTTTTTCAAATTCCCCTTAAACCAGTATTCCCGGCGAATATCCCAATACCATCGCTCTTTGGTCCAAACAAAAGTTACGTTTGCCTCCTCATTTTCAATGACTCCATTCCAAGATATTTTCCCGTGAGTCGGGCTTTCCGTTACAGCATTAAATAAAATCTTTCCGTCCACGCTCTTTGCACTGTAAGGGGCACTGGAAAAATTGTATGGTTCGCATGAGACCGAAGTGAACATACCTTTTTCGAATACAATTTCTTCTTTCTCGTATTCAGCAAGTTGTTTTCCGACCTCTCCGTTTTCTCCCACAAATGTCATCCCATCCAAGATATTAATCGGTTCTTCAGCCCAACCTTCAATGGGGACAACTCCACATACCAAAATAAAAAGACTGACTAAGGTACAAAGCGATTTTACTGGGTAATAATTAGGGAAATATCTTTTAACGCATTCCATTACAACCTCCACGTTATGCTATTAATAGTTATCATATTCAATTATGACATGAAGCAGATTATTTGCAGGTTGTACGTGGGGAGATGATTGAAGACTTCTGGAACGGGAAATTGATTAATGTGGGAATTTCTAAATGTCCCGCGATTTGGCACGTTATCAGTCGTAATAAAAACCGTTAAAACTTAAAGGCGATCTTCGCAAGTTTGCGAAGATCGCCTTTATAATTCCTAACGGTAAATCACCGCTACGCTACTTTTCTTCTTCTGAGCCGGCTTCCGCTTGCCCCGGAAATCGTTGCGCCCGTTTCGGCTATTCGTATTTTTGCCTTGCGTCCGCCCCCGCCCGCTGTTTTGCGAACGATTCGATTTCGGTTTCGACAGTGCCCGGGTCGGCTCGAGCCCTTCGACCACCTGTTGCGGCAGGGAATGGCCGATATACCGTTCGATCTGCCACAGCCGGGATGCTTCATCTCCGGCATTGCACAACGAAATCGCGATCCCGGAGGCGCCGGCACGGCCGGTCCGACCGATGCGATGGACGTAATCTTCGGCGACCTGCGGCAGGTCGAAGTTGATGACATGGCTGATACCATTGACATCGAGGCCGCGGGCGGCGACGTCGGTTGCCACCAGAAGATTAACCCGTCCCTGGCGTAGCCCCTTGACCACCCGGTTGCGCGCCCCCTGGCTCATATCGCCATGCAAGGCTGCGGCGCGGTGGCCGTCATCGCTCAGTTCACGGGCGAGCCGGTCGGCGCCACGCTTGGTCGCCGAAAAGACGATGGCGCGCGAGACATTCCGGTCCTTGAGCAAATGAGACAACAGTTTCTTCTTGTGGCGAACGTCGTCGGTGACGTGCAGGTGCTGGGCGATGTTCTCGTGGGTCACCCGCTTGCCGGCGATCTCGACCCGCACCGGATTGTTGAGCAGCTTGCCGGCCAGGTTCTCCATGGTCCGATCGAGGGTGGCGGTAAACATCAGTGTTTGCCGCTCAACCGAAGCGGCAGCGGTGATCTTCTCCATATCGGCCTTGAAACCCATATCGAGCATCCGGTCGGCTTCGTCAAGGATCAGAACTTCGAGACGTGAGAGGTCGAGGCTGCCGCGCTCGAGATGGTCGATCAAGCGGCCGGGGGTTCCGACCACCAGGTCGATCGAGCGGCCGAGATCGCGAAATTGCGGGCCGTAGGCACAGCCGCCGAGAATAACGGTACTGCGCACCTTAAGAAACTTGCCGTAGTTGCGGGTGGCATCGGTAATCTGTGCCGCCAGTTCGCGGGTCGGGGTCAACACCAGCACGCGCGGTGCGCCCTTTTTCCCGGGTTTAACTTCCGACAACCGTTCCAGCATCGGCAGCATGAAAGCGGCCGTCTTGCCGGTTCCGGTCTGGGCCGAGGCGAGGACATCGTTTCCGGCCAAAATCTCCGGAATCGCCTTAGCCTGGATCGGCGTCGGTTCGGTGTAACCGCACGCCGCGATTGCTTTATTGATCGGCGCTGCGAGTTGTAATTCTTGAAAAGACATAACTATTCCTTCCCCTTGTCGTCACTGCGACAGGGCAATAAAGTGACATGCCACACCGTTCAGAACGAATTGTTCCGATTCAGCGGTGCGACCATATGGACTGGCAACAAATTATCTATCGCCAACGTGATGTGCTGCCACAGATTCAGATAAGGGAATCAAACGCAGGAGAGATCAGCGAGCGACGGGATGGCGGATGCCGTTTCGAAAAAAGGTCCGCATGTCTGGTGTACAGTCGCGGGCATCATACAGACTTCTTTCTAAAAAACAACAACTTTTTAGAATTCAGCAGAACAAAATTGGAAATACTGGAAAAAATCAATATGGGATAACGATCCGGGGGAACCTTCTGCAACAGTATGCTAAAGAATGTTTCGGGTATTTTTTGCATGTAGGAAATCACCGAACTCCCTGTCGACCTGAGCGATATGTTCTTTCAGCCAATCCGCAAGAAAATTCAGGAGTTCAAAGGTGGCGATTTCTCTCCCTCCGGCCTGTTCATCTTTCAGAAAATGAACTTTTTTTCGCAAATCTTCGTGTTTTTCCCGATGCTCCTCGTAACCCGGGTAGCTCCACTTGCGCATCGCCTCTTCTTCGGTTTCAAAATGGGACTCAACATATTCCACCAACCGATCCAGAGTCACGGTAACAGTTGAGCCCGAACGGCCCATTTTTATCGATTCATACAGATCATTGATGATGTTGATCAACTCATGATGCTGTTCATCGATTTCCGGAACCCCCAGATCATAATCCTTCGACCATTCGAAAAGTGCCATATCAAAACCTTTCTTGAAATTGAATTAACTTCGATCGGATAGTTCTTGATCATGTTCAACTTTGATCAGCCCCTCAACATTAAAACCGAGAGACTCGGCGTGAACAATAAAAAAATTCCAAGTCGCTTCATCAATCTTCTCAGTACGTGAAAGATACCAAAGATATTTTTCATTCGGTCCGGTTACGATTGCATGATTGTACTCTGCATCAAGCCAGACAATATTGTAACCACTGTAAAAGGGCCAGAAGAAAGTCACCTTCAAATGGCCGATATTTTCGTCACTGACAAAATAGGCCCGTCCCGAAGCCTCTTTCCATCTGTTTTTGGACGCATCATATCCTCGATTGAGGACATCGATGCCGCCATCGGATCGTTTTTGATAATATGCCGAAACATGACTCAAGCCTCTTTCGAACCTGTGGTCAAGCCTTGCCAACTCGTACCAGGTTCCGAGATAGCGATCCAGATCGAAGTTTCTGACCGGCTCAACACCTTCGGGGATGCCGACACAGGATACGATAGTCATTAAGGCAATTGATAACAGAAAGGTCCGCATCTACAACCCCTGTAGCGATATTTTCTCCGGGCCAGCAACAATATCCCGGTCAAGCCTTTTCCCTATACCATACAACATTCCATTAAAAACCAGCCCATGAAAAGGCAAAACCAGATACCAGTAGAGTATTCCGAACAGTCCACGCGGACAATAGCGGGCCGTCAACGTCAACGCCGTCTGTCCCGGCGCAATACTCTTGATTGAAAAACCGAGAGTTGCCTCACCCGGCAACTTCATCTCGGCCACGAGTTGCAATGACACCATCTCCTCGACATTCAGGACCCGCCAGAAATCGAGGCTGTCACCGGCCGCCAAAACAAGAGGGCAACGACGGCCACGTTGCAACCCGACCCCACCGACCAGGCGGTCGATAAAACCGCGAACCTGCCACAGCCAGTCAGCATAATACCAACCATTTGCTCCTCCGATTTTAAGAATAGCCTGCCAAACATCTTCTTTCGGCGCATCGAAGACAATTCTTCTGGAATCATAGAACCGGGTCCCTCCGGCCCATTCAGGATCCCCCGACCTTGCCCATTCAACCGGCGGTATGGTTCCGGCATCGATCCACGAGCTTTCGATCTGCTGATCCCTGGTCTGTGCCAATGCCAGGCGGATCGCCTGGCGACAGTCATACAGGGTCTGTGGCAGAATTTCGCGTATCCGCATATCCTGACAGATTACCGGGTTACTCAACCCTTCGGCGAGCGGGCGCGCCAATGATGCCGGAACCGGCGTTACGAGGTGAATCCAGTAGGAACTCAATCGGGGTGTCAGGACCGGAACCGGGATAATCAACCTTTTACGCAACCCGGCCTCTTCGGCAAAAATCTGCATCATTTGCCGGTAGGTCGTCACATTTTCCTGGCCGATATCAAAAGTCTCTCCAATCGTCGCCGGACAACTCAAACAACCGACCAGATAGTTCAAAACGTTTCGGACCGCTATTGGCTGACATTGGGTATCGATCCAGCGTGGCGTAATCATGACCGGCAACCGCTCGACGAGGTAACGTAATATTTCAAAGGAGGCGCTGCCCGAACCGATAATCATGGCGGCCCGCAATACCGTTACCGGAACCTTTCCTTTTTTCAGGCAGTTTTCGACTTCCCGGCGGGATCGGAGGTGATGACTCAAACCGCTGTCGTCATTGCCGAGGCCGGCGAGATAGATGATCTGTTTCATCCCGGCCTTGTCCGCAGCCGCTGCCATATTTTCAGCTGCTTTGCGGTCTGTTTCGGCAAAGTTCACTTGATCGGACACCATGGAATGCACGAGATAATATACGGCCCGACATCCGCGAACAGCGCCCGGGAGCGACTCCACATCCAAAAGATCGCCTTGGACGATTTCAAGATTCGGATCGTTGGCCCACGGGCGCGAAGAAATCTTCCCGGGTACTCTTGCCAATGCCCGGACCCGATAACCGGCCTCCAGCAGAGCAGGGATAAGGCGCCCCCCGATATAACCTGTCGCACCGGCGACCAGAACGATGTCGTCTTTTCTCGTCATTCCTATTTTTTCCTAAAGTACGGATTCAACCCTTGCCGCAGAATATGTTGACGTCATTTAAATTATATCCAGAAATTATTGGTATTATTGAAATCACCTGAAAAGGGGGAAGCCTGATGGAAAAAATACGAATCGGTATAAGCGCCTGTCTGCTTGGAGAAAAAGTCAGATTTGACGGTGGGCACAAGATCGACCACTTCCTGGTCGATACACTCGGTCAATACGTTGACTTCGTCCCGGTCTGTCCGGAAGTTGAACTCGGGCTGCCGACACCACGGGAAACGCTAAGGTTGATCGGAGGGCCGGACAGTCCGAAACTCGTCTTTTCTAAAAGCGGGGAAGAGATAACCGGGCAGATGATCGAGTGGTCTGAAAAGCGTGTACGTGAACTTGAGAAAGAAAACCTGTGCGGCTTCATCTTCAAAAGCAAGTCACCCAGCAGCGGCATGGAGCGGGTCAAACTCTACGATAAGAATGGTGTTCCGACCAAAACGGGGATCGGACTGTTCGCACGAACGTTCATGGAACACTTCCCTTTACTGCCAGTCGAAGAAGATGGCCGATTACACGACCCGAAACTTCGGGAAAACTTCATCGAGTCTATCTTCACCCTGAAACGGTGGCGCGACACGGTTGCAAAAGGTAAAACAATCCAAAGTCTCGTCGACTTCCATACCCGGCACAAGTTGCTGACGATGGCTCACAGCGTCGAAATGTACCGTGAAATGGGGAAGATGGTCGCTCGGGCAAAGGGGATGGGAGTCGATACTGCTTTTATCCAGTATGAATCGGACTTATGTCGCATGCTCCGGCTTAAAACGACCGTAAAAAAGAACACCAATGTTCTGCAGCACATTCTCGGTTACTTTAAAAAGGACCTGACAAACACTGAAAAACAAGAGGCTCTGGCATTAATCGACCAGTACAGGAATGAAAATATCCCTTTGATTGTCCCGATCACACTGTTGAACCATTATATCAACAAGTACGACCAGGCGTATTTAAAGCAGCAGGTTTTCCTCCACCCACACCCGGTCGAATTGAAACTCCGCAATCATGTTTAACCCAAAAGACGGCAATAGATGCCGTCTTGTGTGCAAAGAAGCATCAGGCGATCATCCTGTAGTCACAGAGACGACACCGCCACTCGAAAAATACTGTACTGTAGTAGATCGCGTTGCCACCACCCGGAGCAAAACCCTTTCCTTTCAGGTCGTACACACCCTCCTCTTGACAGCGCAGGCAGGTCGCCTTCTGCCCATGCCGGATCTTATGCCCGTAATATGTTTCCAGAACCGAAACTTTATCATCAACGATTTTTTGATATTGCCTGGGGGATTCGTACATGACGCACCATCCTTTCTAGTTAACAGTATATCGAAAAAAACGAATAATTGAGTGTTTCAGTCAGGAATCATCAAAACAAAAACCGCCGGCGACCTGAGGAGGGTGACGCCGGCGGCTTTCTCTATTTACCACAGTAAAGGAGGAAGAAAATTCAACATCGGCCTGCCTGCCACAACAAGCCTTTGTTATCTCTAATATATTGAAATCGATTTTCAATTGCAAGAAAAAAAACAACAGCGATGCGATTATTTTGAAAAGCTTCCGAGTTCGGCCTCGTGCTCGAACCATCGCAGTGGCATAACCTTGCGCCCGGCGGCACGGCGGTCCAACGCATCGGTCACATCCCACTCGACAACAAACATGTCCCCCTCGGCATATGTTTCGGCCCGTTCCGGATGAACGACCACTGCCATCTGAAACACCGAAGTAAAATAAGCTCCGTCCACCCTGCTGCCATCGACATGGAGCAGTCTTAACCTGTTCACCGTCACCGGTCGGTCAAAATTGGCAACGATCTCTTCGAGGGCATCTTCACCTTCGTCGGCAATCGCGGCAAGCACCAGCAAGGTCGGCGGTCCAACTTCGACAACCCGGGCGACACCGCTCCGAAACCCTTCCGGCGGCATGCCTGTGATCTCTTTTCCATTAAAGCGGAGCAGGACCGTCTCGACCGAATCGAATTGAGTCGCCGTTTCAACCAAAGAGGAGATTATCGCATCCGTTCCTGAGGTAGGAATTGAAGGTAGCTCCAGTGAAATGGCAAGTTGACTCCCCTGCTGCGACAGGCTGACCTCGACGCCCGCCGGGAAAGGATTGTAGGTATCACCTTCCGGGGGCAGGATCAACGTCCCGTCGATCAGGCGGGTGATAATTTTTTCGACCTGGTTTTCGGACGTGAACAGGTAGAGCGGGACCGCCCTGACTTTAAAACTGTCTTCGTGCAAGGGAAGATAGGCGACCCGGGCGTAGGCCTGCCCGGCGGTCGGGGTGGGCGGTTCACCGAAATACTGCCGGTAAGCCGCGTTCGCTTCGACCCGGCCGGCCGATTCCGGTTCGGATTTCTCCTGGCACGCCGGGAGAACACACAGCAACAGGGCGATTGTGATGAATCGAAATGTGGTCAACGACGCCTCCTTCCATCTCTTCATCATCCCGTTCTTCAACTCTATCAGAAGGGCAGGCGATTTCAGGAGGCGCGGGTTTCCCTTATTGGCAGCGCATAACCTTGCTGCCGTCTTCAAACAGAATCCGGACTTTGTGCGACCCGAGGTTTCTTTCGACCATTCCGAGCCCGAAGACCGGATGTTCTACGACGTCCTTCTTTTTGAAAAGCCCGTCCATCGAGTAGTCTTTGGCTTTCGCATCGATCATGCGGGGACGTAAGGAGCTCCACCGTTCGCAGTCTTCAGCCATTTTTTTCCTGTGGAGTTTCTCGGCGGCGAGCTTCTCTTTTTCTTCTCTGGTCGGTGGTGGTGTTTTGAATCGATGCTCGTCACTGCAATGGCGGCACCGGACCTCGCCCGGTTTTTCCCGGCAAACCGAAAGAACGGTATGCGGCGTCACCTCTTTGCAGACAGTACAGCGTCCACGAACGATCTGGCCTGACGACAATACTTCACTTCCCATTTCCAACCTCCTCAGCTCTTCTTTTCCTCCCGGGTTCAAGTTGTAAGTGCAACTTTGCAGGGGTAGTTTAAGTGAGCAAGCTGCGGTAGCATCTATGCCACCTAGACTTCCCGGTCAAAGGAGC
>PKTZ01000014.1 GCA_002868925.1 Desulfuromonas sp.
CAGGCGTTCCTGACTCCGACTGAAATCATTACCGGCGACGGGGTGACAACAGACGAGGAATTCCACGGTTTCACCTATATGCTCGACGACACCCGTCCCGTCTATCACGGTACAGCCGGTGATCCGACCACAACCAGTGATCGCATCATCTGGGATACCCACTTTGCCTATGATGTCGCACCGGCGGATGGGACTCTCGAAATAGAAGGTTACAATATCAACGCGGCCCAGGAAGATGCCTGTACCCAGTGCCACGATCCGCACGCAGCAAGCAAGTTCGATGAAGACGCTCTGGGATTCTCTCCGGTCGGTATCGCGAGTGAATGGGGCAACACCGAGGGCTTCCACGGTGACTATCTGTCGGAAGCATTTGGCCACGGCTGTACTCCCTGTCATAGTCCTGAAGGGCTGATCGAACTGACCGCCGGGGCGACGGTGGATGTCGCAAGTACCGAAACAACACCCATTGCCTGTGTCGCATGCCACGACCTGCAGGCTCCCGACGTCGACGATATAGACGGCGATACCGATACTACGGAAATCGTTCTCGGCTACTTGCGCGAGTTCCCGAACAACGAGTTCACTTTCCCATCCGGGAAAATGATCGACCTCGGTGCCGACGATGCCGACAACAAGCTCTGTCTTACCTGCCACAGCGGTCGTAACGGCGGCTCCAGCGTTGATACCGAAATCGCATCGGAAGATCTCGATGATGACGGGTTGGCTGATGACGGTGAGTACAACTTCCAGAACATCCACTACAGAGCGGCCGGTGCCAGTCTGTTCGGAAATATGGCTGCTGGCGGCTACGAATTTGCCGGCAAATCCTATGCCTCCAAGTTCGAGCATGTTGACAGCAATGACCTTTGCGTCGAGTGCCATAACCCCCATTCAGGCGAACTTTACCTTGTCGACCCGGGCTTCGGTCCGACCGGATGCGACAACTGTCATCCAGCGGTTGCCGATACCGGCAACTATGCGGTTGATATCCTCGATGTCCGCGATATCCGCATGAACGGTTCGCTTGAGGACTATGACGGTGATGGCGACAATACCGAAGGTATCTATTACGAAGTCGAAGATCTCAGGGATCGCTTGTTGCAGGCCATCGACGAATCGGGTGTCGACGTTCTGGCCGGCTACCCGTATTTCGATAACATCACCGAGGCAACCCAGCTTCAGGCTGCTTACAACTACCAGGTGGTCGAGAAGGACCCGGGTTCCTATGCCCACAACGGCGACTACATCATCCAGCTGTTGTACGACTCCCTCGAGGCGATGGCCGCTCAGTACAATGGCACCGCTGGATTCACCACGATTACCATGGCCAATTATGTCCGTGAGGATTCCGGGCACTTCGCCAGTGACGGTGAGCCGTTCCGCCACTGGGACGAGGATGATGCCATGAGTACCAGTTGTGCTCGCTGTCATTCCTCCGAAGGAGCGCAGCTTGCTTTCAGTGACGGGACGCTGATTCAGGACGAAGCCATTACCACGGCCGATTTCAAGCCGTACACCCGCGGTATATCAGCTGGCCTGGCCTGCGAGTCTTGCCATACTGATCCGTTTGACCCGGCCGGACCGACCCGTACGCTGGCATCGGTCGAGTTCAATAGTGGCGTGGTTGTCGATGTGGGTAACGCCGCCGCTTTCTTCGCCGCCGGTGAAGACAGCCCGCTGTGCATGAGTTGTCACCAGGGGCGTAGTTCTACCGATACCGTCAATACCCGCATTGCCGGTGGCAGTCTCAGCTTCTCCAATATCCACTACTATGCCGCGGCTGCCTCACTGTTCGGTAATGTGACCCGGGGCGGATATCAGTACACTGTCGCAACCAGCACCCCGGGGGCATTTGGCGCCGACCCGGTTTACACCGGAATGAACACTTTCGGTTCTCACCCGGCAACGCTGCAGACCTGTGAAGGCTGCCACTTGCAGGAGGGGACGAATGAGCATTCATTTACTCCAGACATTGGTCGCTGCGATGATTGCCATACTGGCGCCACCTTCTCGGCCCTGAGCGGTTCGCCGACGGCTAATTATCAGGATATCATTGACTTGAAAGCGCAGTTATTAGGGATCCTTGGCACCGCCGGGGTTAGCTACCTCGGGAATTATCCCTACTTCAGCGGTATCGAAACGGAAGCTCAACTCAAGGCGGCCTATAACTGGCAGATGGCAGATAAGGAACCGTGCGGTTATATTCACAACGGCGACTATATCAAGCAGCTGCTCTGTGATTCGATCGTCGATCTGTCATATGCTGAAACCGGGACCGCTGCAACGCCGGTTGTTACAAGGCCATAATCGTTCGGTTCAGGTCTCCCGTTACGATGGGAGAGGATAATGCAAAAGGGAGCAGAATTAGATTCTGCTCCCTTTTTTTGTGAAAGGAATATGTGTGAACTTTAGGTTTTTATATGTCGCTGTAGAGAATAACCGCTGCCGCCACACAGGCCATCTTCTCCACCCGGTGCTGGACCGCAACCGAACGGATCTCCCTGATTTCCAGTCCACGTGTTCGCATCGCCTCCTCGGCCATCCGACGGGCAATCCCCTCGATCACTTCCTTGTTGCCGGTCGCGGCGTACTCCATGACCACGGCAGGTTTCTCCTGATCGGCGGGGTAGGCGACGGCGATGGCGGCGGAGATGATCTCTCCCGGAATCTGCGAATTGATCGAAGATTAGGCGGCCGGGATTAGTGCTCCATCCGGCAGTTTTTGAGCTTCGAGAAGCTTGCAGTGCGGTGGCACCGCTGCGTCGACATTGATTAGGTTGACGTTTCCGATGCCGGCCGCGAACAGGGCGCCGTCGAGGGCGTTGCGTGGTGTGTTTCCTTCGGCGGCGCCGGAGGTGAAGAAGTGGGTGGTCGGTGTTTGCATGAACAGGGTTCTCCGGGCACAATAGCTTGTTGTAAAAACAGCGTAGCGAATTCTTTTTCTCTTATCAATTTATACCATGTTGAACCTCTCTTGACAGCCTGATTGGTTTGGGTTTTACTGACGCCATCGTATTTAACTGTGCAGGAGGACGCAATGACCGGATCGGCGACAATCGGATTTATCGGTGGTGGCAACATGGCCGAGGCTATTCTCAAGGGTCTGATCGGCAAGGGGATCGCGCCGCAGGCGATAAGCGTTGGCGAACCGGTCGCCGCGCGACGGGACGATCTCGCCGCGCGCTACAAAGTGGTGACCACCGACGATAACATGGAGGTAGTCAAGCGCTCCGATATCGTCGTCCTCGCGATCAAACCGCAGATGGTCACGGACGTTGTTCCCGCTCTCGCCGGCAGCTGGAATGGCGACAAACTGCTGGTCTCGATCCTCGCCGGCACTTCGACCGCAACCCTGGAGCAGCTGCTCGGCGGTAGCGCCAAGGTGGTGCGGGTGATGCCGAACACCCCGGCCCTGATCGGCGCCGGCGCGGCGGCGCTCTGTACCGGTTCCAACGCTTCGGATAACGACCTCGCCATCGCCCTCGAACTCTTTTCCTCGGTCGGCAGCGTGGTACGAGTGAGCGAAGAGCAGATGGACGCGGTCACCGCCGTTTCCGGTTCAGGTCCGGCCTACATCTTTACCGTAATCGAAGCGATGGCCGCCGGTGGCGTGCAGGAAGGGCTCGATCGCGAGACCGCCCTGGAGCTCGCTATCCAGACCGTGGTCGGTTCGGCGCAGCTGGTCGCCGAGAGCGGCGAGGCACCGATGGAGCTGCGCGCCAAGGTCTGTTCACCCGGCGGCACCACCCTGGCCGCGATCGAAAAGCTCGATGCCGGCGGTTTCGGTGAAACCCTGGTACAGGGGGTCAGACGCGCCGCCGAACGGTCGCGCGAACTCGGAAAGAAATGAGCTCCGGCCCGGCACCCCGCTCGGTATTTTTTCGCACACTCCTGCTGGTTGCCGGCTGGCTTTCAGTCGTATTCGCCGTCCTCGGTATTTTCCTGCCGGTCCTGCCGACCGTTCCTTTATTACTCCTCGCCCTGGCCTGTTTCGCCCGTAGCTCCGAAAAATTCTATTCCTGGCTGATCAACCATAACCGCCTCGGTCCGATCATTCGTCCCTACCTGGAGAGCGAAGGGCTACCTCCGGGGGTGAAGCTCAAGGCGATCCTTTTGATCTGGCTGAGCATCGGTATCTCAGTGATCTTTTTCGTACCGCTGATGTGGGTGAAAGGGATGCTGCTGCTGATTGCCCTCGGAGTAACCGGTTATATCCTGAAGATGCCGGTGCGGGATGACGAGGATGATGCGTCCTTTTAAGAGGGAATACCTGTGGAGCTGTTGATTGCCGACCACCCCTTGCTGGCGCTATTTGTTCTCAGCTTCCTGGCGGCGACGGTGCTGCCGCTCGGATCGGAATGGTTGCTGGTTCTCCTTCTGGTCGATGGAGCTGAACCGTTGACGCTGGTCGGCGTGGCAACGGTCGGCAATACGCTCGGTGCCTGCACTACCTATGCTATCGGTATCTACGGTGGCCCGTGGGTTATCCAGAGGCTACTGCGGATCGATACCGAACAGGAGAAAAAAGCCGAGCGTTACTATGCACGTTACGGTTCCTGGTCGTTGCTGCTTTCCTGGATGCCGTTTATCGGCGATCCGATCTGCCTGGTTGGCGGTATCCTTCGTATCGGTTTCGGGCGATTCCTGGTCCTGGTTTCGTCCGGAAAATTTCTACGATATGCCACCGTCGCCTGGCTGACGGTGCAGGTGCAGTAGCTGCCGGCTGCCCCGGATATTTTAAATCTGTTTTCACGCGAAGGCGCGAAGGCGCGAAGAAAAACGCCAACCCTAAAAAGAAAAACACCTTCTGTAGGTTTGAAATCTAATCTAAACCGTAGTCGTTTGCTTTTGAAGTTTTGTTTTTCACCCTGAATTGAGTTCTTGCTTCTCTTCGCGGCTTTGCGTCTTCGCGTGAGATAAGCCTTTATGAATTAGCCTTTCTTCGTGTTCTTCGTATCTTCGTGGTAATGAAATTTTGTTTGGATTTTTTAAATAGAAAAACGGGGAACCGAATCATTCCGGCTCCCCGTTTTTTGTGGATGTACTAGCGAGTGATTATTCGGCGCCACCACCGTCCCGCTGTTGCGACAGGTAGATCTGGATCCCCATCTGTTCGATCTGGTCCTGCTGCTCTTCGAGCCAGTCGATGTGCATCTCCTCGTCCTTGAGGATGGTCTCCAGCAGCTGCTTGGTGCCGTTGTCGCCGACTTCGTCGGCAAGCTTGATCGTCTCATTGTAGCCCTTGATCGCATCCTCTTCGGCGTCGTGATCCTTGTCGTGCATCTGCTCGACCTTCTTGCCGATCGAGATCGGGCCGAGCTTACTGACGATCGGCTGCCCCTCGAGGAAGAGGATCCGTTCGATCAACGCCTCGGCGTGCCGCATCTCCTGGATCGAGCGCTCCTTGATCGCCTGGTGCAGGGTGCCGTATCCCCAGTCCTCGCACATTTCGGCGTGGACGAAGTATTGATTGATGGCGCCGAGCTCCTCGGACAGGCGGTCGTTCAGGGCCATGATCAGCTTATCGTTACCTTTCATCTGTCGACTCTCCTTTGTTTATGGATTGCAGTGAATAGCGGCCATTTGCATGGCACTAGTTTAAAGACGGATGTTAGTAAAACCGGGACTGTCCCGGGGTTTTGCGGTGCAAACCACCATTGTCCCGTTGTCCGTAAATATCTGGGACAGCCCCCGGTGAAGCCGGGGACAGTCCCGAATTGATTTCAAGACTATTGAAAATTTGCTTAAACTAGTGCCATTCGAGACCGATTTGCATGTTTAAATATGCTAGCAAAGATCGGGCGATCCGCAACGGCATGGAGGGAAAAGGAGAGGACGTTACTCGCCGCGCCGCCAGCGATGGAGTTTTTCGACCCAGGCCAACAGTTTCTCCGGGGCGTGTTCTTTCTTCCACTGGCCGGCCGTCATCTTGTTCGCCTCGGCCAGGGTCGGGTAGATATGGATGGTGCCGAGAATCTTGTTGAGGCCGATGCCGTTCTTCATCGCCAGGATGTACTCGGCGATGATGTCGGAGGCGTGGGCGCCGACGATGGTCACCCCGAGGATCTTGTCACTCTCCGGCTTGGTCAGCACCTTGACCCAGCCGTGGTCTTCCGAGTCGGCGATCGCCCGGTCGAGGTCGTCGATGCCGTAACGGGTGACCTCGTACGGAATCTTCTGCTCATTCGCTTCGGTCTCGTTGAGACCGACCCGCGCCACCTCCGGATCGGTATAGGTCGCCCACGGGATGACCGAGTAGTCGACCTTGAATTTCTTGAAGCTGCCGAACAGGCCATTGACGGCGGCGTACCAGGCCTGGTGGGCGGCGGTGTGGGTGAACTGGTAAGGGCCGGCGACATCGCCGGCGCAGAGGATGTTCGGGAAGTTGGTGCGCAGAAACGGGTCGGCCTCGATGGTGCCGTTGCCGGCGAGGCTGATGCCGAGCTCCTCGAGGCCGAAGCCGGAACTGTTGGCGCGTCGGCCGACGGCGACCAGGATCTGGTCGAACGGAATGTCTACCCGCTCGCCATCATGTTCGCAGACCAGCATCTTGTCATCCCTTTCGACCACGACCTCTTTCGCCATGTGCCCGGTCAGCACGTCGATACCCTCCTGCCGGAACGTCTCCTTCATGTAGTCGGCGACCTCGGCATCTTCCCGCCCCATGATCCGGGGTGCCATCTCGACCTGGGTGACATGGCTGCCGAGGCGGGCGAAGGCCTGGGTCAGTTCCGAACCGATCGGCCCGCCGCCGAGCACGACCAGCCGCTGCGGCAGCTTGCGGAGCTGCCAGATATTGTCGGAGGTCAGGTAGTCGACCTGGTCGAGGCCGGGGATCGGCGGCACGAAGGGACGGGCGCCGGTGGCGACGACGATGCTGCGGGTGGTGATGGTGTGGCCGTCGACCTCGATCGACCAGGGGGAGACGATCTTCGCCTCACCCCGGATCACGTCGACGCCGAGGGAGCGGTAGCGCTCCTCCGAGTCGTGCGGCTCGACCTTACTGATAACTTTCTGTACCCGCTCCATCACCGTGGCAAAATCGAAGTCGACGTCACTGCTCTTGAACCCGAACTCCGCGGCCCGGCTGGCATAGGAGAGCATCTTGGCGCTGCGGATCAACGCCTTGCTCGGAACGCAGCCGGTGTTGAGGCAGTCGCCCCCCATCTTCTCTTTTTCGATCAGCGCGACCTTCGCTTTGACCGCCGCCCCGATGTAGGCGCTGACCAGGCCGGCCGAGCCGGCGCCGATGGCGACCAGGTTGTAGTCGAATTTTTCCGGTTTGCTGAAGCCGCGATAGACCTTGCGTGCCTTGATCACCTCGAGCACTTTCTTGGCGATCAGCGGAAAGATGCCGAGCAGGACGAAGGAGAAGATCAGGTCGGGCGAGAGGATGCCTCCGGCCGATTCGAGCTGGCCGAGCTGGGTGCCGGCGTTGACGTAGACGAAGGTGCCCGGCAGCATGCCGACCTGGCTGACCAGGTAGAAAAGCGATGTCTTCAGCGGGGTCAGCCCCATCACCAGGTTGATCACGAAAAAGGGGAAGATCGGCACTAGGCGCAGCGAGAAGAGATAGAAGCCGCCGTCCTTCTCAACACCGGCGTTGATCGACTTGAGCTTGTCGCCGAATTTTGCCTGGACCCAGTCGCGCAGCAGGAAACGGGAGACGAGGAAGGCGAGGGTGGCGCCGATACTGCTGGCAAAGGAGACCGCCACCAGGGCGGCCCAGAGTCCGAACAGGGCGCCTCCGGCCAGGGTCATCACCGTTGCCCCGGGGAGCGACAGAGCGGTGACCAGGATGTAGATCAGCATGTAGATAGTGATAGTCAGCGCCCGGTTGTCGCGATAGAAGTGATTGAACGCCTCCTGCTGCTCTTTGATGTAGGCGAGGCTGAAGTACTGGCCGAGATCGAATGCGAAGAAGGAGACGATGAATCCGATGATCAGGAGGATGAGGATCAGTTTCGAAGTCGATTTTTTCATGGACGGTTCTCAATCACTGCCAGGGGTTCCGGATAAATCATAAATATCTGAAATCATATGGGGTGCATATGCAAGTTGTGCTATAAAAGATAACAGATCGGAGCAGATTTTCAGAGCGCAAATCATAGAGTTCTTCAAATCGATGCTACACGGGAGGAGATCGGATGGATTCATATTACAAGCCGGAGGATCTCGGCAAGTTTGCCGAGATCGGTGAAGAAGCGCCGGAACTGGCGGAAAAGTTTTTCGATTACTACGGGGCGGTCTTCGCCGAAGGGGAGTTGACGGCGAGGGAGAAGGCGCTGATCGCTCTCGGCGTGGCGCACGCGGTGCAGTGTCCCTACTGCATCGACGCCTACACCCAGTCCTGCCTGGAAAAAGGGTCGAACATGGCCGAGATGACCGAGGCGGTACACGTCGCCAACGCGATCCGCGGTGGTGCCGCCCTGGTGCATAGTGTACAGATGCGCAAGATTGCCGACAAGTTGTCGATGTGAGATAATTTCATTGATTCTACTTTAAGCTAAGCATAAAGAGCGATGACCGAAGTAACCGATCAGATCAAACCGTTTGAGCAGGTCCTGAAGGAGCAGGGGATTACCCTTGTGCGGGACCACACCCATATCCTCCAGGTAAACACCGGACTGCTCTGCGATCTCGCCTGCAAGCATTGCCACATCGAGGCCGGCCCGCATCGCATCGAGGTGATGGCACAGGAGACCATGGACGACGTGGTCGCTTTTGCTTCACGCAGCCGCTTCAAGGCCATCGACATTACCGGCGGTGCACCGGAGCTGGTGCCGGGGATCGTCTCCTTCCTGCGCCGTTTGCGGCCGTTGACCGACAAGTTGATCCTCCGTTCCAACCTGACCGCGCTCTCTGACCAACAACAGGATGAACTGCTTGCGGTTCTGGCCGAGCTGAAGGTGGTGGTTGTCGCGTCGTTCCCCTCGACCAGCCCGTCGCAGACCGATGCCCAGCGTGGCAAGGGGGTCACGGATAAGAGCGTCGCGATGTTGAAGCGGCTCAATGAACTCGGCTACGGAAAAGAGGGGAGCGGCCTGGATCTTGACCTGGTCGCCAACCCGGCCGGCGCCTTCCTGCCGCCCGATCAAAGCGCGGCGGAACGGAAATTCAAAAGCGATGCCGAGCGCAAGTGGGGGATCGTCTTCAATACCCTCTTCTCTTTCGCCAACGTGCCGCTCGGCCGCTTCCGCAGCTGGTTGGAGAAAAGCGGCAACCTCGATGGTTACCTGCTCAAGCTGGCCAGTGCCTTCAATCCCTGCGCGGTCGACGGCGTGATGTGCAAGTCGCTGGTTTCGGTCGGCTGGGACGGAACCCTCTACGATTGTGACTTTAACCTCGCTGCCGGTATTCCGCTTGCCGGACAGCGGCGAAATGTGTCGGAGCTGCTGGAGCCACCCGGTGCGGGGGAGGTGATCGCCGTTGGCGATCACTGTTACGCCTGTACCGCCGGTTCCGGCTTTACCTGAGGCGGCGAGATCGCTTCCTAGTTAGGGAGCACGTAACGGATAAGAAATGACAATAAGAAGAAAAGAGATTCATATCGCCAAGCGGGCGAGCGAGGTTACCCCGTTTCTCGCCATGGAGGTAATGGAGCGGGCCAAGGAACTCGAGGCGGCCGGTCGCGAGGTAATCTACCTCTGCCTCGGCGAACCCGATTTCCCGACGCCGGAGCCGATCGTCAACACCGCAGTGCAGGCGCTGCGGGCCGGGCAGACGACCTACACTCACTCCCTCGGCCGGATCGAGCTGCGCGAAGCGATCGCCGATTATTACCGGCGCCGCTACCGGGTCGAGGTCGAGCCGGAGCAGGTGATCGTCTCATCCGGGACCAGCCCGCTGATGCTGCTGCTGTTCGCGACCCTGCTCGACGACGGCGACGAGGTGATCCTGTCCGATCCGAGTTACGCCTGCTACCCGAACTTTATCCGCTTCGTCGGCGGGAAACCGCACTTTTTGCGGACCCGGCCGGAACAGGGGTTCCAGCCGCAGGCGGCCGATGTCGCAAGTGCGATGACGCCGCGGACCCGGGCCCTTTTGATTAACTCGCCGTCGAACCCGACCGGGTCGGTCCTCTCGCCGGCTGAGCTGGAGGCGCTGGCCGAGCTGCCGATTCCGGTTGTTTCCGACGAGATCTACCACGGTCTGACCTACGAGGGGGAAGAGCGCAGCATCCTCGAGTTTTCGCCCGACAGCTTCGTGCTCGGCGGCTTTTCCAAGGCCTACGCCATGACCGGCTGGCGGCTCGGTTACCTGGTGGCGCCGAAGCAGTCGGTGCGGGCACTGCAGAGCCAGCACCAGAACTTTTTGATCAGCGCCAACAACTTTGTCCAGCTCGCCGGGGTCGTCGCTCTCAACGAATGTGCCAACGACGTGGCGGCGATGCGCAATGCCTACAACAAGCGGCGGCTGCACATGATCCGCCGGCTCGAATCGATCGGGCTCAAGGTTCAGACCATGCCGGCCGGTGCCTTTTACGTTCTCGCCGATGCCCGGCACATCAGCAACGACTCGCTCGCCCTGTCGAAGCAGATCCTCGAGGAGAGTGGGGTGGCGGTTACTGCCGGCATCGATTTCGGGGAAGGGGCTGAAGGGTTCCTCCGATTCTCTTACGCCAACTCTCTGGAGAAGATAGACCGGGCGATCGACCTGCTGGCTGAGATGTTCGAGAAAAAAGGATGGTTGTAGATCTTTCTTCTGTCGTGGATTTGATCTGTCTTGTTGATTTTGGTAACAGTCATGAAGACAGTTAATTAAGGGACTGTCCCGAAGGTTTTTACTGTATGAACGAAGGTGATGCCTATCTGGGACAGCCCCCGGTGAATCCGGGGACAGTCCCGGGGGCACTTTTAACGTGCTGATAAAAAAGGAAATTTCATGAAACTGATTACGTCACGTATGCTGTTGCTGGCTCTGTTGGTTACGACCCTTGTTGCGGTTGCGCCGGATCGTGCTTCGGCCGCATCGGCCATGGAGATCGATATCAAGGTCGACGCGACGCTCGACATGTTTCGGGAGAAGGTGCCGGGGGGCTCCCGTTTCCTGAACAACGCCAAGGGGGTCTTGACATTCCCGAGCGTGTTCAAGGCAGGTTTCGTTATCGGTGGTGAGTACGGCGAGGGGGCGTTGCGGATCGGCGGCAAGACGATCGACTACTACAGCACCGCCGCTGCTTCCCTCGGGTTCCAGCTCGGCGCGCAGTCGAAGTCGATCGTCCTGGTCTTCCTGTCACAAAAAGCGCTGACAGACTTCCGCAACAGCAAGGGCTGGAAGGTCGGTGCCGACGGCTCGGTCGCCTTTGTCGAGTGGGGTGCCGGCAAGGATATCAACTCGGTCAACATCCAGGACCCGATCGTCGCCTTTGCCTTCAACAATAAGGGGTTGATGTACAACCTGACCCTGGAAGGGGCCAAGTTCACCAAGTTGAAGAAATAATTTGCTTTGCTGAATATGGAGGGGAGATGAAGTTCCGGTATCCATTAATCGTAGTCCTCATGCTTTTGCCGTCTATCGTCGGAGCTGCCCCGACCGGGGATCCGGCGGCCGTCGATAACGACGCCGTTGCTACCGAACTGCGAGCCCTGGCCGGCTCGATCGACCGGTTGACACAGGTGCTCGAATCGAAAAGCGTATCCGATGAGCAGGATACACTGCTGCAGAAACTGAACCTTGCCGTTGCTTATCTCAACTTCCGCTCGCGCCGGATCGAGATGCTTGAACAGGATGTCCAGTCGGCTAAAAACGCCCTGGCTCAGATCGAGAGTACCCTCAATGTCTGGCTAAAACAGCAACAGGAGATGGAGGTCGATGATCAGCCGTTGGTCGATGAGGCGGCCAGGCAGCGCAACGAGGAATTCGAGATGCGGATCAACCTGCTCAAGGAACGGGTCACCCGCATCGATAACGAGATCATCGTTCTCGAAAACAAGATCTACGAACTTCAGGACCAGATCGACTCGGTCGAGCAGTTCGTGCAGAAGAACCTCGACCTTTAAGCCTGTTCCCCCTCAACTTTGTGACGATCGGTTGCAGTTGATCAAAATTGATCCGGTTACAGCCTAAAAAGCGATTGACACGGTTGCTTGCCTGCCGCGAAATGTGCTAATAGAAAAGTTCAAATTTTATGTGTCTGGAGGCCTGCAATGAAGATCGATGTCCTGCCGCTTGAACAAATGAAAAAGAAGATCGAGGACGAATCGCAACTGGCATTCGGCAAGCAGTTTACCGACCGGATGTTCGTTATGGAATACGATACCGGCAAGGGCTGGCATTCAGCCCGGATCCAGCCGTACGGTCCGTTCAGCCTTGACCCGGCCGCCATGGTACTCCATTACTCCCAGGAAATCTTCGAGGGGCTGAAGGCGTTCCGACGTCAGGACGGCAGCGTCGCCCTGTTCCGCCCGGCCGACAACGTTCGTCGTTTCAACAAGAGCGCCGCCCGGATGTGCATGCCGGAAGTCGACGAGGCATTTTTCCTCGATGCTCTGCGCGAGCTCATCCGTCTCGATCAGGACTGGGTGCCGAACTCGGAAGGGACCAGTCTCTACATCCGGCCGACCATGATCGCCAACGAGCCGATGCTCGGTGTCCGCCCGGCCGACCAGTACCTCTGCTACATCATCCTCTCCCCGGTCGGCGCCTATTACAAGGGCGGAATTGCGCCGGTCAAAATTTGGATCTCCGATCATTACGTCCGCGCCGCCGAGGGTGGCACCGGCGAGGCGAAGACCGGCGGCAACTACGCGGCCAGCCTCTACGCTTCGAAGGAGGCGTCAGAAAAGGGCTACGACCAGGTGCTCTGGCTCGATGCCAAGGAGAAGCGCTACGTCGAGGAGGTCGGCAGCATGAACATGCTCTTTCTCTACGACGACAAGATCGTCACCTCGCCGCTGAAGGGGACGGTGCTCGACGGCATCACCCGCCGCTCGGTGTTGACCCTGGTCAAGGAGATGGGGCTTGAGATCGAAGAACGGGCTCTGAGCGTCGACGAGGTGCTCGATGGCGTCGAAAGCGGTCGCCTCAAGGAAGCGTTCGGGGCCGGGACGGCGGTGGTCATCTCGCCGGTGGCGCAGTTTACCTACAAGGATCGGACCGTGGTCCTCAACGGCGGCCAAACCGGCGAACTGACGCAGAAGCTGTACGATACCCTGACCGGGATCCAGTATGGCAAATTGGACGATCCCTACGGCTGGGTCGAGCAGCTTTAAATAACCGTTGTTGGAAAAATAAGCGGCTTAACGTGCCGCTGCAGAAATAACGAAGGGGGCCGGAATCCGGCCCCCTTTTTCTATGCGATACGATCGAGGAATTCGACCACTTTCGGCGTAAACTTCTCCGGTTCGACCAGGAACGAGTCGTGGCCGTAGGCCGATTCGATCAGGTGGTACTCGACCGGTTTTTTCAGCTGCCGCAGCTGCTCGACCACCTCCTCGCTCTGGTAGGGCGGGTAGAGCCAGTCGGAGGTGAAGGCGAACCAGAGCGAAGGGCAGTTCAGCCGTGACAGCGCATCTTCGGTGCTGTCGAAATCCCAGGCGACGTCGTAGAGGTCGAGGGCCCGCGCCAGGTAGAGGAAAGAGTTGGTGTCGAAGCGGTCGACGAAGTTCCCACCGTTGTATTGCAGGTAGCGCTCGATCTCGAACTGGCCGAAAAAGTCGAACAGGCCGTCCCGGGCCGAGTAGCGCCGGCCGAACTTCATGTGCATCGACTCGTCCGAGAGAAAGGAGATGTGCCCGACCGCTCGCGCCAGCGCCAGGCCGTCGGCAGGCGGATGTTCCGGTCGGTAGTTCCCCTTCTTCCAGAGCGGGTCGTTGTAGATCGCCTGCCGCGCCAGGGCGTTGAGCGAGATCGCCATCGGCGAGGTGCGGCCGGAGCCGGCGATCGGGACGATCGAGCGCACCCTCTCCGGGAAGTGGATCGCCCACTCGACCGCCTGCATCGCGCCCATGCTGCCGCCGATGACGGTCACCAGCTGGTCGATGCCGAGCCGGTCGAGCAGCAGCGCTTCAGCCCGCACCATGTCGCGCACCATCAGTACGGGAAAGGAGAGGTTGTACGGTTTTCCGGTGCGGGGGTTGGTGCTGGTCGGGCCGGTCGAACCCTTGCACGAGCCGATGACGTTGGAGCAGATGACGTGGAAGCGGTCGGTGTCGAGCACCTTGCCGGGGCCGATCATGTCGTCCCACCAGCCCGGTTTGCGCTCCTCTTCGGTGT
>PKTZ01000031.1 GCA_002868925.1 Desulfuromonas sp.
CGCGACGAACGCCGCGGCGCAAAACCTCGATGACGCCGAGAGAGACAAGCTGCGGCTCAAGGTGCTTGATCGACTGATCGAAGAGGAACTGGTCAAGGATCGGGTCAAGGAGCTGCGCCTGAAGGTGAGCGACGAAGACGTCGAGGCGGCAATCAATGATGTCCAGCAGCAGAACAAACTGACCCGCAAGCAGCTCGAAAGTGCCCTGCAGCAGCAGGGGATGGATTTCGAGACCTACCGCGAGAACCTGCGCAAGCAAATCCTGCGTTACAAGCTGATCGGTCTCGAGGTCAAGAGTAAGTCCGAGGTCACCAATGCCGAGCTGCGTGAGTATTATCGTGAGCACGAGGACGAATTCCTCGAGCCGCCCTACATGAATCTCTCCCGACTGACCTTCCCGATCCCGAAGGGGGCCGGCAAGGAGAAAATCGAAGAGATAACAGGACTGGCGGTTGAAGCGCAGCAGCGGTTAGAGCAGGGCGAGAGCATCAACGAACTGCTCGTCTCATATGCCACCGCGAATGTCGACGGCGGCGACATGGGCAACTTCCAACCGGGAGAGCTCTCCGAGCGCTTCGATCGGGCCGTGCGCGACCTCGAAACCGGCCAGGTCAGCGAGGTGGTCGAGATGCCGAATGCGCTATTCATCTTCAAGATGGTGGAACGGAGCGGCGGCCGCGCCAAGCCGTTTGATTCGGTCAGCGACAGCATCGAGCAGACCGTGCAGCAGCAGAAGCAGGAACAGGCCTTCAAGGAGTGGAACAAGGGGCTGCGCGAGAGCGCCTATATCGACATCCGCATCTAGAACAGTTGCGTGAAAACTTGGTGAAAAAGACCGGGGCAGGATGTCATCCTGCCCTTTTCTTGTTTTTATGCCCTGTTACGGCGGGAACTGGTCGATAATCTTGTGCACCATCTCGTTGATCTGGTGGGTCAGTTTCTCCGGCTCGGTGTGGGTGGCGATCGGCCGGCTTCCCTTCCCCCGCCACAGGGTCGTTCTGCCGGTACGGTCGAGAAAGTCGATTAAAAGCAGCCCTTCGTTGTAATCACTGATCGTCGTGCCGGTGCCGAAGCCGAAAAAAGAGTGGCGCCCGGCGAAGCCGATGCTGGCATGGTCCGAGGTGCCCCGCACCCGCTGGTGAAGCGAGTACTGGTAAGAGACGAGAAAATCGGCGTGGTCAGAATCGGCCTGGCGGTAACCCCGTGCCGCCAAAGTGTTGTCGATAGCGCTGCGGATACGGCTGTCGAGCAGCGGGGTGTCGACCCGGGCGTCGCCGGTTCGCGGTTGCTGCTCACTGCTCCAGGCGTAGAAACGCAATCCGGCCAATTCCCGGGCACTGCTGTAATCCTGGCTGACTGTAATGCCCGAACACCCGCTTACGAGCAGGATGATGAGCAGGCAGCTAATGCGGCACACTGTTTTTGTCAGCACCATTTTGTGATCTCCTCCCGTAATCTTTACTCTACAAATATAACATGTTTGATCGAGGGCTCGACCGTGCGGTTAGTCCGTTTTCCGGTCCCCGTTTTCTGTTGAGGGCAGGAGCTCAGGGAGGGTATACTAGAATATTGCGTTGTGGAGGAGAGATGAAGCCGCTCATTATCACCATGGGCGACCCGACCGGGGTCGGTCCGGAAATTATCGTCAAGGCGTTGCTCGAGGGGGCTTTCGACGCGGTAGACGGTCCGCTGCTGGTCGCCGGCGACCGTGCCGTTTTGCAGCAAGCCGCCGCGATTTTTACCGACGATGTGGTTGCAAAAGAGGATCGGTTGCTGATCGAAGGACGGTCGCTGGCGGTTAACAATCTGACCAGCCTGCCGGCCGATACGCTTGAATACGGCCGGCCCGACCGGGCCTGCGGGGAAGCGATGGCGACCTATATCGACTGGGCGGCGCGGCAATGCCTCGCGGGCACAGCGGCTGGGATGGTGACGGCGCCGATCAACAAGAAGGCGATCAATGCCGCCGGTATCGACTTCCCTGGCCATACTGAACTATTGGCCGATCTCTGCGGAATCGACAAGGTGGTAATGATGCTTGCCGGGGAGCGGTTGCGGGTCTGCCTGGTGACGACCCACCTGGCGCTGTCGGAGGTGCCGTCCGCGCTCTCGGTCGAGGAGATTACGGAGACGATCCGGATTACCGCCGATTCGCTACAGCGCCAGTTCGGAATTAAGGCGCCGAGACTTGCGGTGCTCAGTCTCAACCCGCACGCCGGCGAGGACGGCCTGTTCGGTAACGAAGAGACGCGCCTGATCGGCCCGGCGATCGAACAGGCACAGGTTCTCGGGATTGCGGCGAGCGGACCGCACAGCGCCGACACCCTGTTCCATTTTGCCGTTACCGGAAACTACGACGCCGTCATCTGCATGTACCATGACCAGGGACTGATCCCGCTCAAGCTGCTCCATTTCGAGGACGGGGTCAACGTAACCCTCGGTCTGCCGATCGTCCGGACTTCGGTCGATCACGGCACCGCCTACGATCTGGCCGGTAGCGGCAAAGCGAGCTGCGCCAGCCTGGTAGCGGCGATCCGGGTGGCGGAGGAGATGGCTGGAAAGCAGAAGGCAGAAGATAGGAGCAGAAGGCAGAAGACAGAATAAAAGAAGACAGAGGATAAGCAACGCCCCCTTCTCTCTTCTGTATTCTGACTACTGTCTTCCCGAATTTAGCTTATGACTGACAAAATCATCATCAAGGGTGCCTGCGAGCACAACCTGAAGAATATCGATATCGAAATACCGCGCGACCAGCTGGTCGTCATCACCGGAGTCTCCGGCTCTGGTAAGAGCACCCTCGCCTTCGATACCATCTATGCCGAAGGACAGCGTCGTTATGTCGAGTCGCTTTCCGCCTACGCCCGGCAGTTTCTCGAGCAGATGGACAAGCCGGACGTGGAGAGCATCGAGGGGCTGTCGCCGGCGATCTCGATCGAGCAGAAGACGACTTCCAAAAATCCGCGCTCGACCGTCGGCACGGTGACCGAGATCTATGACTACCTGCGGCTGCTCTTTGCCCGGGTCGGGCGGGTGCATTGCTACAAGTGCGGCAAGGAGATCAGCTCGCAGACCGTGCAACAGATGGTTGACCGGGTCATGGTCTGGCCGGAGAAGAGCCGGTTGATGGTGATGGCGCCGATCGTGCGCGGACGCAAGGGGGAGTACCGCAAGGAACTCAAGCAGCTGCAGGCCGACGGCTTCTCCCGGGTGCGGATCGACGGCGAGATGTATGAGCTCTCCGACCCGATTGAACTCGACAAGAACAAGAAACACACGATCGAGATCGTAGTCGACCGGATCATCGTCAAACCCGGCATCGAGAGCCGACTCGCCGACTCGTTGGAGACGGCGCTCGGCCTGGCCGAAGGGGTGGTGCGGGTCGAAATCATCGACGGTGAGAGCCGCCTCTTCTCCGAGCAGCACGCCTGCGTCGAGTGCGGCGTCTCCTACCCGGAGATTACGCCACGCATGTTCTCCTTCAACAACCCCTACGGCGCTTGCGAGGCCTGTTCCGGGCTCGGCACCCGGATGTACTTCGATATCGATCTGGTGGTGCCGAACCCCGACCTGTCGATCCGCGAGGGGGCGATCGCGCCCTGGGAATCGCGGACCGGCTACTGGTACCAGCAGATCCTCGAGGCGTTGGCTGAACATTACGATTTCGATTTGACCACGCCCTTCAGCCAGCTGCCGCAGGAGATCAGCAAGGCGATCCTGCACGGCTCGGGCGAGGAGCAGGTCAAGTTCTTCTTCGACCAAGGGGATCGCCGCCATTTCTATCACAAGAAGTTCGAGGGGGTGCTGCCGAATCTGGAGAGACGCTTCCGCGAGACCGATTCGGATGCGGTGCGGGAGAATCTCGAGCGGTACATGAACATCATGCCCTGCCCGAGTTGCAACGGCGCCCGGTTGCGGCCGGAATCGCTGCATGTCAAGGTCGGTGGCAAGAACATGCAGGAAGTGGTCGCCCAGTCGATCGTTCTGGCGACCGATTTCTTCACCGAGCTAAGCCTGACCGAAAAGGAAGCGGAGATCGGGCGGCGCATCCTCAAGGAGATCCGCGAGCGTCTCTCGTTCCTCACCCACGTGGGACTCGATTATCTGACCCTCGACCGCTCCTCCGGCACCCTCTCCGGTGGTGAGGGGCAACGGATCAGGCTGGCGACCCAGGTCGGTTCTTCGCTGGTCGGGGTGCTCTATATTCTCGACGAACCGTCGATCGGGCTGCACCAGCGCGACAATCGCCGCCTGCTCGAAACCCTGAAGCGACTGCGCGATCTCGGCAATACCGTTCTGGTGGTCGAACATGACGAAGAGACCATCCTCGAGGCCGACCACGTCATCGATATGGGGCCTGCCGCCGGCATGCATGGCGGCGAGGTAGTCGCCGAGGGGACACCGGAAGAGATTATGAAGGTACCGGCGTCTCTGACCGGCCAGTACCTGGGCGGCGAGCTCGTTATCCCGCTGCCGGAGCAACGTCGGACGGCAAAGAACTTTCTCGAGCTAAAGGGGGCCTCGGCCAACAACCTGAAGAATGTCGATGTCAGCATTCCGCTCGGCGTGCTGACCTGCGTTACCGGCGTCTCCGGATCCGGCAAGTCGACCCTTATTATCGACACCCTCTACAAGACCCTTGCCCAGCGCCTGAATCGGGCGCGCGACCGCGCTGGAAAGATGGACGATATCATCGGCCTGGAAAAGCTGGACAAGGTAATCGACATTGATCAGTCGCCGATCGGCCGCACCCCGCGATCCAACCCGGCAACCTACACCGGGGTCTTCTCCGATATCCGCGAACTGTTCGCCCAGCTGCCGGAGGCGAAGGTGCGTGGTTACAAGGCCGGCCGCTTCTCCTTCAACGTCAAAGGTGGGCGCTGCGAGGCCTGCCAGGGGGACGGCATCATCAAGATCGAGATGCACTTTCTTCCCGATGTCTACGTCCAGTGCGAGGTCTGCAAGGGAGCTCGCTTCAACCGGGAGACCCTCGAGATCAAGTACAAGGGAAAGACCATCGCCGATGTTCTCGACATGACCGCCAACCAGGCGGCGGCATTTTTTACCAACATTCCGAAGATCCACCGCAAGCTCGAAACCCTGCGCGACGTCGGCCTCGGCTACATCAAGCTCGGACAGAGCGCCACCACCCTCTCCGGAGGGGAAGCGCAACGGGTCAAGCTGGCCAAAGAGCTCGGCAAGCGCGCGACCGGGCAGACCATCTACATCCTCGACGAGCCGACCACCGGACTCCACTTTGCCGATATCCGCAAGCTGCTCGATGTCTTGCAGCGCCTGGTCGATACCGGCAACAGCGTGTTGATCATCGAACACAACCTCGACGTGATCAAGACCGCCGACCATGTGATCGATCTCGGTCCGGAAGGGGGCGACCGCGGCGGTGAAATCGTCGCCACCGGCACCCCGGAGGAGATTGCCCGGATCTCCCGTTCCCACACCGGTTGTTACCTGCGCGCCTACCTCAAGTAGTCCCGGTCTGCCACTTTTGTTTTTTCGACACAGGGCCGTGTCAAAATTGTGCCAGCACATCACGCGTTTCGACGCAGCCCTCTGCCGGTGGCAGATCGATGAATTTTATTCCGGTGAAATTGTTTATCCCGATTTAGATTTTTAACTATTCAGATATTCAGCTCTATCTTTCTGATATGACTGAAGAATAAAAGCGCCAGTTGGACCCCGTTGTTCCCCTGGCGCGATGCCGAAATTTCCGTGAAGTTAAAAACCACTATAGATCAACTACTTGGCATGACGATTGCTCTATTTGTTTTGTGCAATATGCGTTGTTTTTGCGCATCAGGGGGAGAACGGAGCAATTTGATGTTGAGAAAGTTTTGGGCATTGTGCCTGATCGCAAGTCTGCTGGTGATGACCGGCTGTGCCCGCAAAACCATGTTTATCTCGGAACCGGCCGGGGCGAAGGTTGTGGTCAACGGCGAGCAGGTTTGCGAGACCCCCTGCAACTTCAGTTACAAGACCGGGCCGGCCGGCGAGAATTACGATGTTGTTTTGGTCAAGGATGGTTACGATCCGGTGCATTACCGGATGGAGGCGGACCAGGTCGATCAAAAAGCGCGGAAATCGTTGTGGACGGCAGGACTGATGATTCCGGGCGGCAGCCTGCTCTGGGTCGGGTCGCTCTTTACCAACAAACTCAAGCAGAGTTACCGTTTCGTGATGCGCGAAGAGCAACCGGTTGTTGCCATGCATCATCATTTCGATAAAAAATAAGAGGACCAATACGACAGGAACAATTAAGGCAGGCTGATTAGCACGCCTTTTCTATTTCTGGTCGGCGATTTCGACGATAACCCGCGGGTTGACCAGGTAGTGTTCGTCATCTCCGCAGTTGAGAGAGAAGTAACCGGGATTGTTGTTGAGGAAATCGATCAGCCGCCCCTTCCCTTCCGGGGTTTCGAGGATGGTGGTGCCGGAGAGGGTCTTGCCGTTGATGAAGGTGATGGTCACCTCGATCGGGTTGCCGATCTTCTCCGGCGCGTCATCGACCGGCCGGTAGCGGAGATGGCTGATCTGCTTCTTGTTGAGCAGTTGAAAGCTCTTGTCGTTACGGATGAACGGCACGAAGGGTTCCGGCTCGTGCAGCATCTCGGCCAGGGTTTGCGAGCCGCTCCGGGTCGATGAAAAGGGGCTGAGAAAGAGCGTCCCCTCCCGCTCCGTGCCATCGGCCAGATAGATGGTGACTTCCGTCGGCCTTTTTTCCACCTGATATTCGCTCATGGCAACAGCATAGATATTTTTTTCGACAATGGCAAGCGCCTCTTGTCGGCAGATTTGTTTTGTATGCGCTTTTTCCGATATTGACAGAACAGGCTGAGTTGCTAGACTAGCGAGAGCAATTTTCCGGTAATATTCTTAAAATGAGAAATCGTACTTTCAAGGAGGACCCGATGGCTGAAATGAAGGGGAGCAAGAGTGAAAAAGGACTGATGGAGGCATTTGCCGGCGAGTCGCAGGCGAACCGTAAATACCTCGCCTTTGCCGAGCAGGCGGACAAGGATGGTTACGCCCAGGTCGCCAAGCTGTTTCGTGCCGCCGCCGCCGCCGAAACCATTCATGCTCACGCCCACCTGCGGGCCGCCGGTATGGTCGGCAACACCGAGGAGAACCTGAAGGCGGCCATCGAGGGCGAGACCTTCGAATTTACCGACATGTACCCGACGATGATCGAAGACGCCAAGGCGGAAGGGCTGGCCGCCGCCGAGCGGAGCTTCACCTACGCCAACGAGGTCGAAAAGATCCACGCCGCGCTCTACAAGAAGGCGCTACAAAACTTCGGCAGCAACGAAGAAGTTGACTATTATGTCTGTCCGGTCTGTGGCAACACCGTCGAAGGAGAACCGGACGGTCCCTGCGTCATCTGCAGCGTCAAGGCCTCGATGTTTAAGAAAGTCGAATGATTTAAAATATATAGACTTCTCGAACCGGGCCTTGAGGGGCCCGGTTTTTTTGTGTAAAATCAAACAGACATCGACTTTTACAGGTATCGACTCATGGAAAAATGTCCCGTTTGCAAAGAAGAGAAGAAAGGTAAGCACTACTGCAGCGGTTGCCGCACGGTTTTCGTCTGCCCGCAGCAGAACTGCGAAACCGTCATTTTCAATCGCAAGGCGAGGGTCTGCCCGAAATGCGGCCTGTTGTTCGACGACTACATCGATCACCACAAAATGTACCGGCAGTGCCCAAAGTGCAGTAAAAAGCAGGGTCTATCCGACCCGCAATGCCGTTATTGCAAATACTGGTTCAATTGCCCGACCTGCGGCCACAAGGTCCCTTCGACAAGTATGCTGACCTGTCCGCGTTGTGCCACGTCATTACGATGATCTGAAACGGCCGCACTTTTGCGGCCGTTTTTTTATTGGTGGGGAAAAAGCACGGTGTCTGACCTCGTCAACATAATCCTGGAAGTCGTCAGCGCGCTGGCGTACACGCTGCTGACCTTCGGGACGGTATTCCATATCCTCCTCAACAAGCGGGACCCGCGGGCCGCATTCGGCTGGATTGCGATCGGTTTCTTAATCCCCTTTTTCGGCCCGATTCTCTACTGGATGTTCGGGGTCAACCGCATCCGCAGCAAGGCCCGCGGTTGGCAGGAGCGGGGCCGGGGCATGGCCTGGACCGAGCCGGACTACTGCCTCTGGTCGACCGACCAGGCGCAGTGGGAGAACTACCCCTTCCGCAAGGTGAATTTCGCCGACCTGCGCGGCCTGACCGATGCCATTACCCGGCGCGACCTGATCGACGGCAACCGCTTGACCCCGCTCTACAACGGCGAGCAGGCCTACCCTGCCATGCTCGAAGCGATCGCCGGCGCCGAATCGACGATCTCCCTATCGACCTACATCTTCGAAAGCAACGAGATGGGGCGTAAATTCGCCGATGCGCTGATCGAGGCGGCGGAGCGGGGGGTCGAGGTCCATGTGCTGATCGATGCCCTCGGCGCCTGCTATTCATGGCCGAAGGCGTTCTGGTTGTTCCGCAAGAGCCAGGTCCGGGTCGCTCGCTTCCTGCCGCTCTCCTTCTCCGGTCGTGGTCTCTACTTCAACATGCGCAATCACCGCAAGCTGCTGGTGGTCGACAACACGGTCGGTTTCACCGGCGGGATGAATATCGGCGGGCGGCACATGGTGGAAGATGGCAAACGCAAGCAGGTCAGCGACATTCACTTCAAGATCGAAGGGCCGGTGGTCGGGCACCTGCTCGAGGCGTTTATGGAGGACTGGGGTTTTGCCACCGGCGAGCGGGCCGAGCCGATCGCCCACGCAGCACCGGTTGCATCGCCCGGGGCGATCTGTCGCGGCATCAGCACCGGCCCCAACGAAGACTTCGATATCCTGGCTTGGCTGCTGGTCGGGGCGATGAACGCTGCCCGCGAGTCGGTGCGGATCATGACCCCCTACTTCATCCCCGACCGGGCCCTGCTCGCCGCCATCAACTCGGCCGCCCTGCGCGGGGTCGAGGTAACGCTGATCTTGCCGGAGAAGAACAACCTGCCGCCGGTCGCCTGGGCGACCTGGGCCTATCTCAAGGAGTTCCTCCGCTTCGGCACCCACGTCTACGAGCAGCCGGCGCCGTTCGCCCACAGCAAGCTGCTGCTGGTCGATGATCAGTACGCCCTGCTCGGGTCGGCCAATCTCGACCAGAGATCGTTGCGGCTTAACTTCGAGTTCGAAATCGAGGCGTACGACCAGCAGCTCTGTTCCGAGCTGGCCGAACATTTCGATGCGATCCGTGCCAGATCGCGCCGCATCACCCGCGCCGATGTCGAGAATCGACCGCTCATCAGCAAGCTGCGCGACGGGCTCTGCAAGCTCTTTTCACCGTTTTTGTAATGCCCGGTAAAAAATACGTTTTTGGGGTAATGTTCAGGTAGGCGTTTTCAAGAGTAATCAGTTCTGGTGATACAAATGAAAAAGGCCGACGATATTAATCGTCGGCCTTCTCGTCTTCTTTTTTCTCATCCTCCCGAACCGGGAGGTCACAATGCCCGGAGAGTCAGGTATCGACCCCCATTTTGGGTAACACCCACTTGTTCAGGACGAACCAGACGACAACGATGCCGATCAGAAAAAGAATATCCATAATACACTCCTTGATAATTCAATTTTCAATATATATCAAGTTGTCGTGCGGTTCAATCTTTTTCAGAGTGGACGATGGCTCGGTTGCAGCAGGTCGAAGACGGTCTTGACCGGGTTGAAGGTTGCATCCGGAAGTTCGATGAAGATGGTGTTCCAACCCGACATCGAACCGTTCCAGAGTCCGGGCCGTTCCAGGGCGAGCAGGTCGCGGCCGCCGAGACTCTTGCCGGTGACGAGCGAGGTCTTTTCGTCGACCATCTCCTGCAGGCGGTACGGTTTACCGTGCCGGTCGCGCAGCGAGCAGGCGATGTTGACCGGGTTG
>PKTZ01000112.1 GCA_002868925.1 Desulfuromonas sp.
ATGAGCCTGGAGAAAATCGTCCAGGTGGCGCGCTCCCTCTGCGAAACCCCGGCCGACTTCACCGCCTTTGCCGAAACCGTCCGCAGCACCCGCAACACCGAGGCCGAATTCCTCGAAAAGCTGATGGAGGTAATCGACGCCAGCCTCGAAGACAGGGCCCGGTTCGTCCGCTTCAACTACAAGACAATCGTCGGTTTGGTCGAGGGGATCGGCGGCGACCTCGCCCTGGTCCACAAAGCCCACCAGGGTGAAGAGAGCCTGCTCTCCTGCCTCGATCGGGCCGCCGAAAAGCTGCTTTACGTTTACGAATCGGGCATTTACCCGATCACCAACTGGCACCTGCAGAGCGCCCGCCAGCAGTTGGCAAGCAACCCGATGCGCAAGGGGAAGCAGCAGCTCGATGAATTTCTCGAGACCGAGCTTTCGCGCGAGCCGCAGGTCGGCTTCGTCGTCGGTGTCGGCGCCAACGATACCACCGGGGTCCTGCTGCCGATCGCCTCCTCCCTGGTCTACCGGATATTCCGGGAGAAGATCGTGGTCACCGGCGCCGTTTCGTCGTCCGCGCCCGGCGCGGCCGAACTCGACCAGGCGGTACAGATGACCCACCAGAGCGCCCGCGAGGCTATTACCCTGATTGAAAATTACCTGCAGACGCTCTGCCCGAAAATGAACGTTTCCCGGATCCTCGGCGATTTCCTCGAAGGCTATACCGTACACCACCAACTACTCTCCGCCTCATACAGTGTCGGCGGCCCTTCGGCCGGTTTCGCCCTGGCGATCAACACCCTTTCGGTTATGCTCAACCTGCCGGTCCTGAACGATTTCGGCATCACCGGCGCTCCCTGGATCAAGGGGGCACAAAAAGGCGAAGTCGGCTCCTCGGTTATCATCGGAGGACATCGCAAAAAAGCGGAAAAGGTCCTGCAGTATCTGCCGCGCATGTATATGCCGCAACAAAACTACGATGACCTGGAACCGGAAGTGATTGAAGGATACCGGCTCGAGGGACGAGATATCCGCGGGGTTCGCAGCTTCTCGGCCCTGGTACCGGAAGTTTACGATTTCGGCAACACCTACCATCAGGCGTTCGTCGATTTCCATACCGAGCGAATCAAGCTCGCACTCGACAACATGACCGGCACAGCCGAACCGGAGCGTCAGAACGCTTTGCGGGAAGTCAGTCAGCATCTTCGCCGACAGGCCGAAGCCGAGATTGTTCGCCGGATTGAGGCGATCGGCAAATACTTGGAATCGGGAGAAAAGATCGGCAGTCTCGAAGAAATTTTCGTACCGATCGAACAGCCAGATCCAGCGACTGAGAAATCGTCGTCGTAACCCTTGGCTCATGATCGTATCCATCCCGAATCTTATTCCTTCGGGGCAAGCAAACGTTTGCAATCTACCGGGCAATTTGTTACACATTAAAATTATTTATTTCTTCTTATCTACCTGGAAAGTGGTGACCGAATGCTCTGCGCAAATCATCATAAGCAGTTCAGCGATTTTTACGACGCGGTGCGCGACGAATCGGTTCTGGATAAACGGACGACCATCATGGTCGGACTGGCCAGCGCCATGGCGATCGGGTGCGAGCCATTAATCGAGCATTACCTTGGCGTCGCCAGGGAAAACGACATCTCCAAAGTGGAAATCGGCGCCGTGCAGGGCATCGTCATGGCCGTATCGGCCGGCAAGGTCAACGCTCTGATGCGGCGCGCCGAAAACAGTACCAAAGAGTAATTTCCCATCTCAATCTTGAAGGGGGTGCAAATGTCTGACCGCCGCGCCCTTTTGCGACAGATCCCGGCCATCGACAAGATTCTACAGAATCCGGGATTAGCCTCACTTGCCGAGAACTGTCCGCACACTCTGTTGGTCGAAGCTGCCCAGACCACCGTCGAGAAACTTCGCCGCATCCTTCTGGATGAACACGCGCCCCTGCCCGATGTCAGCATCGACAAAGTCGCCACTCAAACCCTGGTAAAAGTGAAACAGTTGCTGCAACCCTCTTTGCGGCGGGTGATCAATGTCAGCGGCACCCTGCTCCATACCAACCTCGGCCGGGCGCCGCTCTGCAGCCAGGCTCTCGCCGCCATCGATGTTGTCTCACGCGGCTACTCCAATCTTGAGTTCGATCTCGAAACGGGGCAGCGCGGCAAGCGTTTCCGTCACGTCGAAGATATGGTCTGCCGACTGACCGGGGCCGAAGCGGCGACCGTGGTCAACAACAATGCCGGCGCCGTCCTGCTCGCCCTGGCCGCCCTGGCCAGCGGCCGCGAAGCGTTGGTCTCCCGTGGGGAACTGATCGAAATCGGAGGTTCGTTCCGCATCCCCGACATCATGGCGGCCGGCAACGTCGACCTGGTCGAGGTCGGCACCACCAACAAGACCCATCTCGACGATTACCGGCGGGCGATCACACCCGAAACCGGTCTGATCCTCAAGGTCCATACCAGCAATTATCGTATCGTCGGCTTTACCCAATCCGTCTCCGGCAGCGATCTGGCCGAGCTCGGGCACCAGCACGAGATACCGATCTTGGAAGATCTCGGCAGTGGCCTGCTGCTCGACCTCACCGATTATGGGCTCCCGCCCGAGCCGACGGTGAAAGAGGCGATCAAGACCGGGGTCGATATCCTGACCTTCAGCGGCGACAAGCTGCTCGGCGGACCGCAGGCCGGCATCATCGTCGGTCGCAAGGAGTACGTTGATCGGCTTCGTGCCCATCCGCTGGCCAGGGCGCTACGCATCGACAAGATGACCCTGGCCGCCCTCGAGGCGACCCTGCGGCTCTACCTCGATCCTCAGCGGGCGCTGCGAGAGGTCCCGACCCTGAGCATGCTGGCGCAAACCAAGGATGAGAGCCAGGAGCGCGCCGCCGGTCTTCTGGCCTTTCTCGAAGAAAAACTATCAGGCCGAGCAAAACTGGGAACCGTTGAGATTCAATCGACGATCGGAGGCGGCGCCCTGCCGTTGGCCGAGCTCTCAGGCTTCGGCATCGCCCTGAATCCAACAGGGATATCGGCCAATCAACTTGCCGAGCGGCTCCGCGATACGCAGCCGCCGGTCGTCGGCCGGGTGCGCGATGAGCTCTTTATTATCGACCCGCGCACCCTTGCCAAAGACGAAGACCTGCTCCTTGCCGACGCCCTGGCCTCGGCCCTGCTCCCATCGAACGTATGAACAACACCGCAAACCATCACATTATCGGCACCGCCGGCCATGTCGACCACGGCAAAACGGAACTGATCCGTGCCCTCACCGGCAGCGACACCGACCGCCTGCGCGAGGAG
>PKTZ01000119.1 GCA_002868925.1 Desulfuromonas sp.
CCTTTACGAATCAGATTTTCTTGGTGCCCTTGGTGTCTTGGTGGCAATAAGCCTTTATCCTTCAGGCAGAATACAAAAAAGGGGACGGTCACTCACCGTCCCCTGCTCGTCATCATGTAATTTAATCCCGTCTATTTAACCTTGACCTCGATCCTTCCGACCTGCTCGATCTCGCCGGCCATGACATCACCGCTTTCGATCCGGCTGACCCCGGCCGGGGTGCCGGTGAGGATGACATCGCCCGCTTCGAGGGTGAAGATTTCCGACATTTCGGCGATGATCTGCGGGATCGAACGCATCATGTATGAGGTGTTGCCGTCCTGACGGGTCTCGCCGTTGACCGTGAGGGTCAGTTGCAGGTTGTGCGGATCCTTGACCCGGGTCGCCGGGACGAAGTCGGAAAGAGGGCAGGAGGTGTCGAACCCCTTGGCAATCTCCCACGGCAGTCCCTTCTCCTTTTGCGCCGACTGCACGTCGCGCAGTGTCAGGTCGATGGCGACGCCGTAGCCGGCGATATGTCCCATCGCTTTCTCCTCAGGGATGTTTTTGCCGGTGAGCCCGATCAGCAGCGCCAACTCGACTTCATGATGACAGTCGTTCGAGTAGTCGGGGATGACTACCGTTCCGCCGTCCGGGATGATGCTGGTCGACGGCTTGATGAAGATGACCGGCTTGTCCGGCACGGCGTTTCCGAGCTCTTTGATGTGCTCGCTGTAGTTGCGGCCGAGGCAGACAATTTTGCCGACGGCAAACCGCTCCGACGTGCCGAGGAGGTGCGTGTGGTACATGGTTCTCTCCTGAAAATGTAAATCGCTAATTTTGCGCGGTTTATAAGGTTAGGCGAGAATACCGTTTTGTCCGCTGAAAAGCAAGGCTGAGACGCCTCTCGAGTTGTGTTAGAATGACGGAACTTTTGCAGAAAGGTTTTTCATGTTTCTCCCGATAGGCGACACTCCGAACCCGGCCGGAACACCCTACGTCACATACCTGCTGATCGCAATCAATGTCGCCGTCTTTGTCCTGGTGACCATGCCACTGTCGAGGCAGGCGCCCGATCTGAATGACCCGATGCTGTACGAATATCTGCGCACCTTCGGCGCCGACTCCAACCTGCCGGCACAAGTGATTCTCGACAATGTCTCCGCCTACGACCTGTTCGTCGTCGAGTACGGGTTCCGCCCGGCGGCGGCCTCGCTTATCACCCTGTTTTCAGCAATGTTCCTGCACGCCAGTTTTATGCACCTGGCCGGCAATATGCTCTTTTTGTGGATTTATGGCGACAACGTTGAACATCGACTCGGCCGGATCGGGTTTCTGGTCGCCTACCTGGTGACCGGGATCGCATCGACCCTTTTCTTCTCGCTGTTCGCAACCGACTCCAATGTGCCGATGATCGGTGCCTCCGGGGCAATCTCCGGGGTGCTCGGTCTCTACTTTATCTGGTTCAAGCGCAACCAGGTCAAGGTCTTCATCTTCTTCTTCCCGTTCATCATGAACACCTTTTTGATCCCGGCCCGGATCGTACTCGGCATCTACCTGATCGTCGACAACCTGTTCCCATTTCTGTTCAGTTCATCCGGCGGTGGTGGCGTTGCCTACGGAGCCCATATCGGCGGCTTCCTGGCCGGGATGGTGATCGCCTTCGGCCTCGATTGGTTTCCGGGATTGCGCAAGGTGCAGAAGATGCGACGGGAGCCGGAACGGGAAACTCCGGCCCGCAAACGGGCCGAGTCTGACCTGACCCCGGCGCAGGTCATCGCGGCGCACCTGCGCGAGGGGGATTACGCTGGAGCGGTTCGTCACTACTTCATGCTCGACTCGCGCGAGGAGCGGTTACGGCTCAACTCCGATGTCGTTCTCGCCCTCGGCGAATACCTGTTGGGCACCCGGGCCAACGAGGAGGCGATGACCCTGTTCCGTCGTTTTATTTCCGATCGCCCCGATGATCGGGAGATCGATCGCGCCTTTCTCGGCGCCGGCAAGGCGATGATCCACCAGCCAAGGCATATCCCCAGTGCCTACCAGTACTTCTTGTCGGCGGTCGAGACGGCACGGAGCCGGGAACTGGAGGAGGAGGCACGGATGCACCTGCGGGCAATCGAGCGGCTCGGGGAAGAGAGTGATTGATTCCCCTGCTCTTCCAATGAGGAAATTGATAACTTATTGTGTTTTTGCACCATTTCTTGTTGGTTTCTTGAGTAACTAACTGTTGGAACTACGTGAAAAAGTGCGAGATTTGGATTATTTTATTGCAATATTCAGGAAACCTTTGTAAGAAAGAGTGTACTCACGAAGAGGCAAAACTGGAGTGATCCAGTGACGCAAAGCTGCGGGTCTCGGATTAAATGCCGAGATAGCCGGGCCGACGACGAGCCAGTAAGACTGTCTAAAGTCTACTTGTGCCCAACATCGGCCGATGTTGGGCATTTTTTATTTTCATATCCTTCGACAAGGGCAAACCGGGGGCAACTCCGGGACGCAAAATCACGGGTCCCACGCGGATGGCCGGATTGCCGAAAAGGACACTCGGAGAGTTAGATGTCTCGAAAAGTCCTGATTGTCGATGAATCGGAGTTGGTCAGGGAAGAGCTGTGTGCGACCCTGATCGATGCCGGCTACGATGTCGAGGCCGCTGATGACAGTGAAGCGGCACTTCAAGTTATTAGTTCGGACCATTACGATATGTTGATGGCCGAACAAAACATGCCGCACATGAGCTGCGCTGAGTTTATTACCGCGGTCCGGAATATACCGGGACGTCGCTACGTTCCGATCGTTATTCTTTCCCAAGGTGGTGATGAAGTTAAATTCAGCGAGTGCGCCAAGGCGGGTGCTTCCGGTTTCATCAATAAACCGTTCGAAAAGGACCAGGTGCTTGACGTCGTCAAGATGATCCTTCCGTATTAATTCTTTTACAATACAGTGCAATTCATTTGCGGGGAGTCGCCATCGGCCGACTCCCCGTTTTGTTTGCCCTTTCGTTGCATCGCCGGCAGGGCAATGCTATCCTGCCGGCCAGAATTGTTGCGGAGTGGAGATGTATTACTTCTTTGATTACGAAGAACCGGTTTTTCGGCCGCCGAGCGAGGCACGGTCGTTGATTCTGCAGGCCACGGTCGGCTGCTCGCAGAATGACTGCACCTTCTGCGGCATGTACAAGATGAAGTCGTTCCGTTGCCGGCCGCTCGATGAGCTTGTTGCCGATATCGAGTCGATCCCGCCGACGCATCGTGAGTACGTGCAACGGGTCTTCCTCGCCGACGGCGACGCCCTGGTCTATCCGCAGAAGGGGCTGGTCGCGATTCTCGAAACATTGGCCGACACCTTCCCTAACCTGACCCGGGTCGGTATCTACGCCTCGCCGAATAGCCTGAAGACGAAATCGGTTGAAGAGTTGACGCAGCTGCGGCAGCGTAAGCTGCGGATTCTCTATTTCGGTCTCGAAAGCGGCGATGACGTTACCCTGGAAAAGATAAAAAAAGGATGCGACGCGGCGACGATGCTCGAACTCTGCCACAAGGCGCAGAGCGCCGGTTTGAAACTATCGGCCACCGCCATCCTCGGCCTCGCCGGTCGCGAGCGGAGCGACGAACACGCGCTGGCGACCGCGGAGTGGATCTCCGACTTATCCCCGGCTTATTTCTCCCTGCTCACACTCTTTCCCCGCCACAACGAGGATTTCTTTGTCGGTCTTAGCCGCCAGAGCCGGGGGGAACTGCTGCAGGAGGCACTGACCGTGGTCCAGCACCTCGACCCGCAGCGGACCATCCTCCGTTCCAACCACGCCTCTAACTTCCTCAACCTGGCCGGTAGCTATCCCAAGGACCGCGAGCGGTTGATTGCCGATGTCGAACAGGCGATCGAGCTGGCGCGTCGTCACCCCGAGTGGTATCACGAGATCCCGGACTACTCGGAAGCCCACTATTAAAGAACATTTCTCCCCTTCCCGACTGTCAGTAGCCTTTTAGTAACACCTTCCCGCGCCACAACTGTTTAATATTCTACATTTTAATTGTTGAATATTCTCCGTTATTTGTTTTTCTGCTAAAATATTATCTCTTAAGGTACTGAATTTATGGTGTTTTTGTCTTTGGCACGGCCGATGCTAAATAAAAGGAGGATGTAATTTAAAAATAAGGGATCAAGGCATGCAGACAGGAAAAATAATAGCGGTACTCTGGACAGCGCTGTTTGTTTTAGCAGCGTTGCCTGCCGCAGTCGCGGCCAATGAACTGGATAACCTGATTGGTGACGCCCTGGCCGGCAACCCGGCATTGCAGGCTTCGGAAAATCGACAGCAAGAGGCGGAATACAGTATCGATGCCTCGGGCGAGCTGGCCGACCCGGTACTGTCGTTCGCCTTTTCCAACTACCCGGTCGATTCTTTTGAATCCGACACCACGCCGATGACCGGCAACGAGATCAAACTGGCCCAGATGGTGCCTTCCCCGGGCAAGCTCAAAGCGCAAAAACAGATTGCCGAACGGGACGCCGATTGGCAGGCCGGAATTTACGAGGAAAACCGGCTCGAGTTGGT
Organism: Desulfuromonas sp.; assembly: GCA_002868925.1. Lineage (GTDB taxonomy): Bacteria > Desulfobacterota > Desulfuromonadia > Desulfuromonadales > UBA2294 > BM707. Next base: position 4,538 of record PKTZ01000119.1, read on the forward strand.
CCGTCAGGTTAAGGAAGGATTTTATCAGCTTTATTACATCGACCGTGCGATCGCGACCGTGAAGAGAAATCTGTCCCGTTTTGAAGACCTCTCCCGCCTCGCCGAAACCCGCTACCAGGTCGGCAAAGGGACGCAGGTCGATGTGCTCAAAGTTCATCTCGAACGGAGCCGTCAGCAGGATCGCCTGATTCAGCTCGAACAGAAGCGGACGACCCTGCAGGGGAACCTCAATCGGTTGGCCAATCGGGCCATCGATGCCGCGATCGTCACTCCGGAGACAATCGAAATCGGACCGCTCGAACGCGAACTGGCACATCTGCAGAGTGAAGCCGAGAGCAACAGGCCACTGTTTGCCGCCTGGCAGGCACGGATCGACAAAGCGAAACAGGCCAAGAAACTGGCCCGACTCGACTACAAGCCGGACATGACTTTGTGGGCGAGCTACCGTTTCCGTGACGATAACCTGCCCGACGAGGGGACCGATTTCGCCAGCGCCGGTATCAGCTTCAACCTGCCGTTTAATCGCAGCAAGCGGGCCGCGAAGGTCTCCGCCGCCGAGTCGTCGCTCGGCGCTACCTACAACCAGTTTGCCGATTTCCGTAACCGGGTCAGTTTTGTTATCGACGATGCCTACAGCGCGGCGACCCGGAACTACGAGCTCCATCAACTCTACACGACCGGAATCGTTCCCCAATCCCGACAGACTTATGCCTCGACCCTTGCGGCTTACCAGGTCGGAAGTGCTGATTTCCCTGCATTGCTCAGTTCACTCTTGACCCTCGATAAGTACGAGACCGAGGTGCACCGCGTCGCCGGAGCTTACTTGCAGGCAGTGGCAAGGCTCGAAGCGGCCAGCGGTGTCACCATCAATGTCGTTGCACCAGAAGTAGAACTGGAGAATTGATAATGTCCTTTTTCAGACCTTTCGTTTTCGTCGCTGCCGTGGCAGTCGGCATTGTCATAACCCCGATCTCGTGGGAACCGCACGGGCATAACCACGACGGTTGGCTGAGTTCGGCCCACGCCGCGCAGCAATACACCTGCGGCATGCACCCGATGGTGATCGTCGACGAACCGGGCGATTGCCCGATCTGCGGCATGGACCTGATCCCGCTCGAAGAAGGTGGTGGCGACAGCGCGAGTGTCGATACCGGTGACCGGAAGATCAAATACTGGGTCGCGCCGATGGATCCGACCTATATCCGTGATGAGCCGGGCAAGTCGCCGATGGGGATGGACCTGGTGCCGGTCTACGAAGACGAGGCGACCGGCGGCACGATCGTCAAGGTCGACCCGGTGACCGCCCAGAACATGGGGGTACGGACCGCCTTGGTCGAGCGGCGGAACCTGCAGCGGCACGTCCGGACACTCGGGATCGTCGATTACGCCGAGCCGCAGCAGTTTTCGATCAATACCAAAATCAGCGGCTGGGTCGAGCGGCTTTACGTCAACGAGACCGGGCAGCAGGTGAAGAAGGGGCAGGCGCTGCTCGAAATCTACAGCCCCGAGCTGGTCACGGCGCAGGAGGAATATATTCTCGCCCTCGAAAATTACGACGCGGTAAAGGATAGTCCCTTCTCCTCCGTCGTTGCGAGTGCCGAGCGGCTGCTCAAGGCTTCACGCAACCGGCTAGCCTTCTGGGATATCAGCGATCGGCAGATAAGGTCGCTGGCCAAGAGCCGGGAGGCGAAACGGAATCTGACCATCTATGACCCTTACAACGGCATCGTAAACAAGAAGAGCATCGAGTCCGGCATGTTCGTCAAGGGGGGGATGGAGCTGTTCAAGATCTCCGACATCTCCTCGGTCTGGGTGCAGGCCGACATTTACGAGTACGAGCTGCCCTGGGTCAAGGTTGGCCAGAAGGCGGATGTGATCCTGCCGTTTGTCGGTGGGAAAACAGTTGCGGGAACGATCTCGTATATCTATCCCTACATCGAGCCGAAGACCCGGACGGTCAAGGCACGGATCGAACTCGATAACAGCGATTACGAGCTCAAACCGGAGATGTACGTCAATGTGCTGATCCAGGCCAACGCGGTAGAAAATGCGCTGAGTATTCCGGTCGAAGCGGTCCTTCATTCCGGCGATCAGGAACGGGTCTTTATCGCCCTCGGTGGCGGTAAGTTCGAACCGCGCCGGGTCAAGACCGGGGTCCAGGACGAAGATGGTTTCATCGAGATCGTGCAGGGAGTAATGCCGGGTGAACAGGTGGTGACAAGCGCCCAGTTCATGTTCGACTCGGAGAGCAAACTGCGCGAAGCGATCAGCAAGATGATGGAACCGAAGAAAGCGAACCCGGCGCCGACATCATCCAAGGATGAAGTCGATGACCTGTTCGGAGATGACGAGAAGCCGGCTAAAAAAGAGGACCTGGACGATCTTTTCTAGGTTCAATGGTTCAAAAAGACTTCGCTGACAACAGAGACGACAATGCTCGAAAAAATAATTGACTGGTCGATAAAAAACAAGTTCATGGTCACCCTGCTGACCTTCTTCATGATCGTCGGCGGCATCTACTCGCTTAACCAGACCCCGGTTGACGCCATCCCTGACCTCTCCGATGTCCAGGTCATCGTTTTTACCGAGTACGCCGGGCAGGCGCCGCAGGTGGTTGAAGACCAGGTGACCTACCCGCTGACCACCCAGATGCTGGCGGTGCCGGGAGCCAAGGTGGTGCGTGGTTACTCCTTCTTCGGCCTGTCGTTCGTCTACATTATCTTCGAGGACGGAACCGATCTCTACTGGGCCCGCTCGCGGGTGCTCGAATACCTGAACTACGCCGCCGGCAAGTTGCCGAAGGGTGTCACCCCGGCCCTCGGTCCCGATGCGACCGGAGTCGGCTGGGTTTATGAATACGTGCTCGAGAGCGACAAGCATGACCTGCAGCAGCTCCGCTCGATGCAGGACTGGTTTTTACGCTACGAGCTGACCGCGGTCGAGGGGGTCTCCGAGGTTGCCTCGATCGGCGGCTACGTCAAGCAGTACCAGGTCGAGGTCTATCCCGATCGACTGCTCGCTTACCACGTGACGATCCCGCAGATCCGGATGGCGATCCAGCGCTCCAACAACGACGTCGGCGGCCGCCTGGTCGAGATGGCCGAGACCGAGTTCATGGTGCGCGGCCTCGGCTACATCCGGTCGGTCGAGGATATCGAGGATGTCGTCGTCGGCACCGACGGTCGTGGCACGCCGATCCTGTTGCGCGATCTCGCCAGGGTCTCCCTCGGTCCGGAGCTGCGACGCGGTGCTGCCGAGCTCGACGGCCAGGGAGAAACCGTCGGTGGCGTTATCATCATGCGCTTCGGCGACAACGCCCTCAAAACCATCGAGAACGTCAAGGAGAAGCTGCAGGAGCTGCAGGCCGGGCTGCCGGAAGGGGTGACGATCAAGACCGTTTACGATCGTTCCGGCCTGATCGAGCGGGCGGTCGATACCCTCAGCGAGAAGCTGATCGAGGAGAGCATCGTCGTTGCCGTGGTGACCGCCATCTTCCTCTTTCACTTCTCCAGCTCGCTGGTCGCTATCTTTACCCTGCCGGTGGCGATCCTGATCGCCTTCATCGTCATGCACATGCAGGGGATCAACGCCAACATCATGAGCCTCGGCGGTATCGCCATCGCCATCGGGGCGATGATCGACGCGGCGATTATCATGATCGAGAACGCGCACAAGCACCTGGAGCGGGACAACGGGAAGCTGCCGCACTGGCAGATTATCGCCAACGCCTCGAAGGAGGTCGGCCCGGCTCTGTTCTATTCGCTGCTGGTCATCACCGTCTCCTTCTTCCCGGTCTTCACCCTCGGCGAACAGTCGGGCCGGATGTTCAAGCCGCTCGCCTACACCAAGACCTATGCCATGGCCGCCGCCGCATTCCTGTCGATCACCATCGTGCCGGTGCTGATGGGATGGTTCATCCGCGGCAAGATTCCGGACGAGGAGAAGAACCCGGTCAACCGCGTGCTGATCCGGTCGTATCGCCCGGTCGTCGACTTCGTACTCAAGTGGCGCTGGCCGGTTTTGATCGCTGCGATAGTGATTACCCTGACCAGTCTCTATCCGCTCAAGAAAATGGGCAACGAGTTCATGCCGCCGCTCTACGAGGGTGATCTGCTCTACATGCCGACCACTCTGCCCGGGATCTCGGTGACCAAGGCGAAGGAGTTGCTGCAGCAGACCGACCGCATTATCGCCTCCTTCCCGGAAGTGGAGCGGGTCTTCGGCAAGGTCGGCCGCGCCGAAACGGCGACCGATCCGGCGCCGCTGTCGATGCTCGAGACAACGATCATGCTTAAGCCGGAGGAAGAGTGGCGTGAACTTCCACGGGAACGCTTCTATTCCGACTGGCCGGAGATCCTGCAGTTTCCGTTTAAGCCGTTTTTCCCGGAGCAGTCGACGATCACGGTCGAGGAGCTGAAGACCGAACTCAACAACGCGATCAAGTTCCCCGGCCTGACCAACGCCTGGACGATGCCGATCAAGACCCGGATCGACATGCTCTCGACCGGGATCAAGACGCCGGTCGGGATCAAGGTGATGGGGGACGACCTCGAAACCCTGTCGCGGATCGGCGAGGAGATCGAGGCGATCGTGCGCGATATTCCCGGCACCCTGAGCGCCTTCTCCGAGCGGGTGGTCGGCGGCAACTACCTCGACTACGAGATCGACCGCAAGGCGGTCGCCCGTTACGGCCTGACCGTCGGTCACGTGCAGGAGATCATCATGTCGGCGGTCGGCGGCATGAACGTCACCCAGACCGTCGAGGGGTTGGAGCGCTACCCGGTCAATGTTCGATACCAGCGTGATTATCGCAACGACCTCGATGCGCTGCGCCGTATCCTGGTGCCGCTACCGAACGGCAAACATATCCCGATCGCCCAGGTCGCTGATATCCGGATCAAGAAGGGGCCGCCCGGCATCAAGAGCGAGAACGCCCGCCAGACCGCCTGGGTCTACGTCGACCTCAAGGATATCGACGTCGGCACCTATGTCGAGAACGCGCAAAAGGTGATCGAGGAGAAGATCGAACTGCCGGCCGGGTACAACATCATCTGGAGCGGCCAGTACGAGTACATGCAGGCGGCCGAGAAGAAGCTGAAGTTGGTCATCCCGCTGACCATTCTGATCATCTTCGTCATTATCTACATGAACACCAAGTCGATGATCAAGACGGCGATCATCTTCATCGCCCTGCCGCTCTCGTTGGTCGGCTGCTTCTGGTACCTCTTCCTGCTCGACTACAACCTCTCGGTGGCGGTCTGGGTCGGGGTGATCGCCCTGGCCGGGATCTCGGCCGAAACCGGGGTGGTGATGCTGCTCTATCTCGACCTCGCCTATGAAAGCTGGGCGAGCAAGGGGCGGATGAACACCCACGGTGACCTGATCGAGGCGATCCACTTCGGCGCTGTCAAGCGGATCCGGCCGAAGATCATGACCATCGCCGTCATCATCGCCGGCCTGGTGCCGATCATGTGGTCGCACGGAGCCGGGGCCGACGTGATGAAACGGATCGCCGCGCCGATGGTCGGCGGCGTTATCACCTCCGGCGTGATGGAACTTATGGTTTTCCCCGTCATCTATTTCATGTGGCGCGGACTGAAAATGAATAAATCGAGAACGCCGACACAACAAAGACATTCAAATTCGGAAGCCTGATAAAATGGTAACTAACAACGAAAAGGAGATTAAGACGATGAGAACGAGAATCCTGGTAATGGCAATGGCGCTGCTGATGATGGCTCCGGCCTCACTTTTGGCGATGAGCCACGGCGATCACAGCAATATGGACGAGGATAAAGCCACGCACGGCGAAAAAATGAGCCACGAAAAGATGAATGAGATGGGCCATGAGAACATGAAGAAGATGGATCATGGCAAGATGGAAGGGATGGATCATGACGGCATGGGCATGCAGGGCGACATGATGATGCTTGGTGACATGACCGTCGAAGGGGTCCAGGCCCGGGCTCATCTTAAGGATGTCGGCGAAGCGATGGCAAAGATGGGGATGGATCAGACCCACCATATTATGGTCAGCTTCGTCAAAGACGGAAACGGGGCAGAAGGGCTGCCGATCGAAAAAGGACGGGTCGCGGTCAAGATCATCAACCCCGATGAGAGTGAACGCGACCCGATCAAGATGATGGGGATGCAGGGCCACTTCGGGGCCGATATCACCCTCAAGGAGAAGGGGCTGTAGCACTTCTATATCGGCACCAAATTCGAGGATGGGACCAAGCGGAAGTATCACTTCCATACCGTGATCGAATAAGCAAATAGCCGGGTGACGAGCCGGCAAACAAACAACGGGGGACAGTATTGATTCTGTCCCCCGTTGTTGTATGAAGCGGTATCGCAATGCCGGATGGATGGTACCGGATCCGTCCGGTTTATTCGCCGGAAGGGCCTATTGCGGCGGTGGTGACGGGAATTGAGCGTAGGGCGGCTTTGGCTCCTGGTCCGGCGGGACATAGGCCGGTGCCGTTTCGCCGCCCGGACCGAGGTGGCGAATATACGCGTAAAGTGCTTTCAGGTCGTCATCCTTCATGATGTTCAGGTTGAACCAGGGCATCGGCGGCCGGGTTTTTATGTTTTTTGCCAGAGCGATCCACTGTTGTTCTTCGAGGTTCTGCACAAGCTTTCTCAGGTTCGGGGCATAGGTCGTCCCCCATGGGCCGCGCCAGCCGAAAGCATCTCCGGTCAGCCAAAGCTCTTCCGGTGTTTTCCCTTCCGACAGCAAATACCCCGGGGTGTGGCAATCGTTGCACCCGGCGATTCTTGAGAGGTATTTCCCTTCGTTGACATTGTCGTGGCTATCCGCCTGAACAAAGGTTGTGGTTATGGTTGTCGCCAGGGCAGTCAACATCAACAACATGCCGACACGAACAAAATAAATACGCATGACATCCTCCCGGTACTGTTTGCAAGTGGAATACTCTTCCGTTCTTTATTGTTGTTATACAAGTAAGATTCGGAATAGCAACTGCCCAATTAATTATTATTTGGATAGCGGATTGTTTTTCGAATCTAAACCAAGGACAAGCGACAATTTTTTGCGTCTTTTGAAGTTCGGTCGCCCCGGTTTCGTCATGCAGGATGCACAAACCATGGCATTGGCGGGAGTTTCCATGTCGACACATTGTTGACATCGTGAGTCGGAGAGTTTATCTGTTTCCGCTTTGCAAACAGGGCATTCATCGCCGTTAACGGTTACGCGGTGTTTTTCACAGTGCATGTTGTCCCCTCTG
>PKTZ01000142.1 GCA_002868925.1 Desulfuromonas sp.
ACCTGGCGGTCGGAGCGGCCGGTTGCGATCAGAATAAAATCGGTCAGGGAGGAGAGCTCCTTGACCTTGAAAAGTTTGAGATTAAAAGCCTTTTTGTCGAGTGCGCATTCGGCGCATTTCAAGGCGAATTGTTCACTGTTCAAAGATTTCCCTTTCAATCGTTGCGGTAGAGCCGGTGCTGCTGGATATAGTCGATGACCGGTTGCGGAACAGAGTCGCTGACCGATGCTCCCGAGGCGATCCGTTGCCGGATCAGGGTCGATGAAATATCGAGACTCGTATCTTCAACCAGGACCAGCTCGTGTCCCGATTTGTGCCGCAATTTCAACGATTTTTCATCATAACAGAAGTCATTCTGGAGCGCAACGGGGAGAAGGTCGAGCATCTTTTCGCTGCCCGGTCCGGGACGGTTGGCGACGACGATATTGGCCAGTTCGAACAGCCGCCGGTAATCTTTCCAGGTTGTGATCTCCCGGAACGAGTCGAGGCCGATGATGAAGTAAAAATTGTCGTCGGGGTAGACTTCCCGCAACCGGTCGAGGGTGTCGACCGAAAAACTCCGCCCCGGCCGGCGCGCTTCGAAGTCGCTCGCCTCGAACTGATTGTTTGCGGCGATGGCGCATTCGACCATTGCCAGTCGGTGTTCGAAGCTGACTTCGTCGGCGATCGTCTTGTGCGGGGGGATGGCTGCCGGCAGAAAAAGAACACGGTCGAGCCGGCAGCACTGGAGTGTCGCTTCGGCGATATGCAGATGCGCTTTGTGTATCGGGTTGAATGTTCCGCCGAGGATGCCGGTTCGCATAGAGGTGTTCCTTTAAACGGACGGGGCCGGAACTCCAGCTCCGTCCGTTTACATTCTCCTTACGACCTGATCTGCCCGTCACCGAGAACGATGAACTTGCGGGTGGTCAGATCCTCGAGCCCCATCGGTCCGAAAGAATGCAGCTTGGTCGTTGAAATACCGATCTCGGCGCCGAGCCCGAACTGGTTGCCGTCCGAGAAGCGGGAGGAGGCGTTGACCATGACTACGCTCGAGTTGACCCGGCGCAGGAATTTCTGTGAGTTGTGATAATCACTGGTCACGATCACCTCGGTATGCAACGAGCTATACTTCTGAATATGCTCGATCGCCTGCTCCATATCTTCGACGACGCGCACCGCCAGGATCAGGTCGAGATACTCGGCGTGCCAGTCCTCCTCGGTCGCCTCTTTGACTTCGGGTGCAAACTCACGGGTGATCGAGCAGCCGCGCAGCTCGACCCCCTTCTGTTTGAGGGCGGTGGCGATCCGGGGAACGAAGGTCTCGGCAATATCCTTATGGATGAGCAGGGTCTCTATCGAATTGCAGACGCCCGGGCGCTGAACCTTGGCGTTGATGCAGATCGATTCGGCCATCTCGAAATCGGCGCTGGCGTCGATAAAGGTATGGCAGACCCCCTTGTAGTGCTTGATCACCGGGATGCGCGAATTTTCACTGACAAAACGGATCAGCCCCTCGCCACCGCGCGGGATGATCAGGTCGATATATTCCTCCTGCTCGAGCAACACGTTGACCGCGTTGCGGTCGGTCGTGGTTACGACCTGGGCTGCCGCTTTCGGCAGACCCATCTTTTCGAGCTGCTGCTGCAGGATGGCGCCGATGGCGCTGTTGGAGTGAATCGCTTCCGACCCGCCGCGCAGAACGACGGCGTTGCCGCTCTTCAGACAGAGCCCGGCGGCGTCGGCGGTGACGTTGGGTCGAGATTCGTAGATGATGCCGATGACGCCGAGCGGGATGCGCATGCGACCGACTTCGATGCCGTTCGGCCGGCGCCACATACCGGTCAACTCGCCGACCGGGTCGGGCAGTTCCGCGACCTCGCGCAGGCCGTCGGCCATCGACTTGATCCGCGCTTCATCGAGAACTAGGCGGTCGATCATCGCCGCCGAGAGGCCACGTTCGTGGGCGGCGGTGAGGTCCTTTTCGTTTTCGGCCATCAACTCGTCGCCGTTTGCTTCGAGGGCGCTCGCCATGTTCAACAGCAGGTCGTTCTTGACCGTGGTCGAGAGCGTCGACAGGATGTGCGAGGCTTCTCGCGCTTCGGCCGCCAGCTGTTTTATTTCATTTTCGAGACTCATCTCAAATCTCCCCGTGGATTGAATACGGTTTTATAAATCAGTCAAGCAAAGGCATTATCGCCACCAAGACACCAAGAAAATCAGAAGCTGTTTTAACGCAAAGACGCAGAGGCGCAGAGAAAAAAAGTTCAGGGTGTAAGTCAAAATCAATACAGAGAGGTATTTGTCTTTAACCCACAAAAAAATGGTTTTAGTCTTTCAGGTTGTCGCTTTACTTGGCGCCTTCGCGTCTTTGCGTTAAAAATATTTTTGAATCAGCCTTTCTTGGTGTCCTTGGTGCCTTGGTGGCTAATTATTTTTGCTTTTAAATCGAAAAAATCCCGATTAGTTCTTCAAGACCAGGTTGTCCCGGTGGACGATTTCATCGCTGTACTTGTAGCCGAGAATTTTTTCGATCTCGGTTGTCCGCTTCCCCTTGATGTGGTCAAGTTCCGTCCGGGCGTAGTTGGTGACCCCTTTGGCCAGTTCGTTGCCGTCGAGATCACAGAGGCGGACTGCGTCGCCCCGATCGAAGGTCCCCTCGATTTCGGCGATACCGGAGGGGAGGAGGCTCTTGCCCCGTTCCAGAAGAGCCTTGCAGGCCCCCTCGTCGAGGAACAGTTTGCCGCGCGGTTTCTTGGTGAAGGCGATCCAGTGCTTGCGCGCCGTCATCCGGTTGCTCGCCGGTAGGAAGTAGGTGCCGATATCCTCGCCGTCGAGCAGTCGGGTGAGGACGTTTTCGCTGCGCCCGTTGACGATGGCGACGCCGACACCGTAGAGGGTGGCCCGCTTGGCCGCCTTGATCTTCGAAGTCATGCCGCCGGTGCCGATGGTGGTTGATGTTTCACCGGCCATCATCTCGATCTCGTCGTCGATCCGTTCGACCAGCGGGATCAGTTTGGCACCGCTGTCCCGGTTCGGGTCGCTGTCGTACAGGCCGTCGACGTCCGACATAATGACCAGCAGACTCGCCTCGACCAGGTTGGTGGTCATCGCCGACAGGTTGTCGTTGTCGCCGAAGCGGATTTCGTCAACGACGACCGAGTCGTTCTCGTTGACGATGGCGATAATGCCGTGCTCGAGTAGCGTCATCAGGGTGTTGCGGGCGTTGAGAAAGCGACGTCGGTTGGCGAGGTCATCGCGGGTCAGCAGGATCTGGCCGACCGCTTTGCCGTGCCGGCGAAAGGCGTCCTTGTAGGTCCGCATCAACCGGCTCTGACCGATCGCGGCGGCGGCCTGCTGCAAAGGAATGGTGTCGGGACGGCCGCTGATACCGAGATCGCCCTTGCCGGCAGCAACCGCGCCGGAGGAGACGATAACGACTTCGTAGCCGCGGTTGTAAAGTTCGATGACGTTGGCGCACAGCGCTTCGATCAGGCCGACATTGAGGCCGTTCTGGTCGGTGATGACGCCGCTGCCGATCTTGATTACGATCCGCTTGACGTATTTGAGTAGTTCATTGCGCATAACTATTTAAATGCTAAGTAAATTAAAGGGTTTAACTGCAACAGCTTAGCCGTCGGGGCGAGCGCTGTCAAGGCGTCTCGTCTTCTCCGGACAGGCTCCGTGCACGCTTCAGCTCATCCAGCTCCGATCCGATCCGGGTGACCAACTGCTTAAGCCCTTCACCGGCAACCGCCGAGATTGAAAAGACCGGGTAGCCGAGCTCTTCGAAGTGGGCCCTGGCTGCCGATTCTGCCTCCCGGCATTCGGTAATGTCCATCTTGGTCAGGACCACGAGTTGACGTTTTTGGGCAAGCTCCGGGTTGTGGTTCTCGAGTTCCCGGTTGATCATGTCGAAGTTGTCGAAGGGGTCTCCCTCCTGCAGGCCGGAAAGGTCGACCAGGTGCAGGAAAAGGTCGGTCCGTTCGACGTGTCGCAAGAACCGGGTGCCGAGCCCCTGGCCGTCACTCGCCCCCTCGATCAGACCGGGGATGTCGGCGACGACGAAGCTCCGGTAGTCGCCGTAACGGACCAATCCGAGGTTCGGGGTCAGGGTGGTGAACGGGTAGTCGGCGATCTTCGGCTTGGCGGCCGACATCGAGCTGATCAGGGTCGACTTGCCGGCATTCGGCAGACCGACCAGGCCGACGTCGGCGAGCAGCTTCAGCTCCAGCCGCAGGGTCCGTTCCTCTCCCGGCTCACCCGGCTGGGCATGCCGCGGGGCGCGGTTGGTGCTGGTGGCGAAGCGGGCATTGCCGCGTCCGCCGCGTCCCCCCTTGAGCAGGTTGATGGTCTCACCCGGTTCGGTCAGGTCGGCCAGCAATTCGCCGCTGTCGACATCGTGGATCAGGGTGCCGGGCGGGACGCGGATGGTCAGATCCTCGCCGTTCTTGCCGTGCATGTTCTTGCCGCGCCCGTGCTCGCCGCGGCCGGCCTTGCACTGCTGGTTGTAGCGCAGGTCGAGCAGGGTCGAGATGTTGCTGTCGACCTCGAACAGGACCGAGCCGCCTTCACCGCCATCACCGCCGTCCGGGCCGCCCATGGCGACGAACTTCTCACGGCGGAAGGAGACACAGCCGCGGCCGCCGTCGCCGGCCTTGGCAAAAATTTTAACTTCATCGACGAACTTCATAAAATTACCGTTTGTCTATAACGAAAAAACGCCCGAAGTCCTCAAGGGACTTCGGGCGTATGGATTCGAGTTGCCCGTATGATCAGTTCGGGTAGACGCTGATCTGTTGGCGCTTTTTATCCTTGCGCTCGAACTTGACGACGCCATCCACCAGGGCGAAAAGGGTGTAATCCTTGCCGCAGCCGACGTTGTTGCCGGGGTGGAAAGTGGTGCCGCGCTGGCGGACCAGGATCGAACCGGCAGAGACGTTCTCGCCGCCGAAACGCTTGACGCCGAGGCGCTTGCCTACACTATCACGACCGTTACGGGAGCTACCCGCAGCCTTTTTATGTGCCATTTGTAAACCTCCTAAGCCTCGATACCGGTGATCTTGACCCGGGTGATCGGCTGGCGATGACCGTTCATCTTGCGATGGGTCTTGCGCCGCTTCATGTGGAAAACCCGGATTTTCTTGTCCTTGCCCTGCTCGACAATCTGGCCCTTGACTTTCGCCTTGTCGACCAGCGGAGTACCGACTTTTACATCGTCACCACCAATGAGGAGGACTTCTCCAAACTCAACATTATCGCCGACGGCGCCGTCGAGTTTCTCGATCTTGAGCAGGTCGCCCTCGGCTACCTTGTATTGCTTACCACCGGTCTTGATCACCGCGTACATTGTGTTCACCTCGTACTTACTATGTAATTAGTATTCTAGCTCAAATCAGCAAAACGAGACTATATGTTTATTGCCCCGTACCTGTCAAGGAAAAAACTCAGTAAAAACTCAACCGATAACGATTTCGAACTGCTCCTGGTGAAAGGTGTTGCGAGCGGTAATCGCAATCTGTTTCTGGAACTGCCGTTCAAGCTCCTCGATGCCGTTCCTCTCCTCGTCGTAAAGCAGGGCGGCGATGTCGGGATGGACCAGCAGGGTGACCCGGTAACCCGGCATGTTGCCGATCTCGCGGCGTAGCTCACGAAAGATTTCGTAGACCATGCTGGTACGGCTCTTGACATACCCCTTGCCGTCGCAGTAGGGGCAGGGTTCACACAGGGTGCGGCCGATGCTCTCACGCACCCGCTTGCGGGTCATCTCGACCAGGCCGAGCTCGGAGATCTTGAGGATGTTGGTCTTGCTCTTGTCGTGCTTGAGGACCTCCTCGAGGGCCGAGTGGACCTTGTCCCGGTGCGCCTCTTTCTCCATGTCGATGAAGTCGATGATGATCAGACCGCCGAGGTTGCGCAGCCGGAGCTGAAAGGCGATCTCCTTGACCGCCTCGAGGTTGGTCTTGAGGATCGTGTCCTCGAGATTGTGCTTGCCGACGAAACGGCCGGTGTTGACGTCGATGGCGGCCAGCGCCTCGGTCTGGTCGATGATGATGTAGCCGCCGCTTTTCAGCCAGACCTTGCGTCCGAGGGCGCGGGCGATTTCGACCTCGAGTCCGAAGGCGTCGAAGATCGGCTCCTCACCGCTGTAGAGCTCGATGCTGTAGGTGATGTTCGGCATGAAGGTGCCTAAGAAACGGATGATCTTGTCATGCTCTTCGCGGGAGTCGACGGTGATGCGGCTGATGTCGTCCGACAGGATGTCGCGCAGGACCTTGCTGGTGACGTCGAGGTCGCTATGGATCAGTTCGGTCGCGCCCCGGTGCTCCTGGCGTTTCTGGATATCTTCCCAGACGCCGAGCAGGAAATCCATGTCCGACTTGAGCTCTTCGGGTGACTTTCCCTCGGAGGCGGTACGGACAATGAAGCCGCTCCCTTCCGGGCGCAGCTCTTCGACGATGTTCTTCAGCCGTTCCCGCTCCTCTTCGCTCTCGATGCGGCGCGAGATGCCGATATGGTCGACGGTCGGCATGTAGACCAGGTGTCGCCCCGGCAGCGAGATGTGCGAAGTGATGCGCGCCCCCTTGGTGCCGATCGGTTCCTTGGCGACCTGGACGACGATCTCCTGCCCTTCCTGCAGCAGCTCCTCGATCGGCGGCAAAGGTGGTCGATCGTTTTCCGGGTCGTCGCTTACGCTATGGTCGTGGGAGTCTCCCTCGATAAAATGTTCGACCGCCTCGATTTCATCGAGGACATCGGCAACGTAGAGAAAGGCTGCCTTCTCCAGTCCGATATCGACAAAGGCCGCCTGCATTCCGGGCAGAACCCGCGCCACCTTGCCGAGGTAGATGTTGCCGACGATCCCTTTCTCCCGGGTCCGCTCGATATAGAGTTCGGCGATGTGGCCGTTCTCGAGCAGGGCGATACGGGTCTCCTGCGATGTGGTGTTGATGACCAGTTCCTTGGCCATGATAATCCTCCTGAATTGTGAATATTCGAAAATCGTTAATTTTCATGTTCATGCTCCGCTTCGTTTTGGCCGGCAGTCTCTTTGACGATGATCGCGGTTTTGGTCACCGCGAGCTGCCGTGCTGCCTCCTCTTCGATTTCGAGCAGCCAGGCGATAACGCCGAACGGGTTGCCCTTGCGCAGGGTCAACTCGAGGGTGTTGCCGTCGAGAGCGATCCCGATGACATCGGGTCGCAGGTCAAATTGAACCGGCCGCTCTTTTTTCCTGCGGGTAAATTCGATCGATTCGCTTTGCAGGAACTGATCGATTCTCTCCTGTAGGTGCGGGTGACTCCCGTTCGTCAGCGGGAGTCGGTACGTCGATCCTTTAATGCTAGCAGAGGGGGACGCGGTTTTCCAGTAAAGTTGTCGACATTCCAGAATTTGAAAGCCCTCCGGCAGTTGCCGGTTGAGCTGTTGCCGTAGAATCTCTTCCGATATCTGTCGTGTCAGCTCGAGGTCAAGCAGTTCCGCCTCGCTGGCAATCCCGGTCGGCAGGGCGTCGGAAAATGAGACCTTCGGCTTTGGATGGAATCCGCCGGAGAAGCGGAGTGGCAAGCCGGCCCGGCGGGCGGCCCGCAGCAGCAGGGTGATATATTCGAGATGGCCGACAAAGCGGCCGCGTCCACTCTTGCGCAGGGTCATACGGTAACGGAAGGTTTCGTCGGCAGTCGGTTCTTCTCTGTCGGCCGGTGGGAACGAGATCTCCCCGGCCTGTGCGTAGCGCATCCGCAACTCTTCAAAGTCGCAGACACCGCACTGGCTGCAGGTTCCATGGCGGCAGTCGGGGGTCTCCTCTCCGGAGACGGCTTTCTCCCTTTCCTGCAGCAGGTACTGCTTCGGGATGCCGCAGTCGATATGATCCCACGGCAGGGTCTCGTCGGTTTCGCGACGGCGCAGATACCAGTTCGGGTCGATCTCGCAGTCGGCGAAGGCCTGTTGCCAGAGATCGAAGCGGAAGTGGTCGCGCCAGCCGTCGAAGCGGCAGCCGAGATCGACCGCTTTTTCCAGCACTGCTGAAAGGCGGCGGTCGCCACGGGCGAAAACCCCTTCGAGCATCGACAGCGGCGCATCATGCCATTTGCAGCGTAGCTTTTTCTTTTTCAGATTCTCTTTGAGAAGTTCCTGTCGGCGTTCGGTCTCCTCGAGCGATAACTGTGCTTCCCACTGGAACGGGGTGTGGGCTTTCGGGACAAAGGTCGAGACGGCAACGTTGATATTGGCCCCGCCCTGCGTCCCCTTGCCAGTTTTTTTCGCCCGGTCGGCGATGTCGATGATCGCCGCAAGGTCGGCATCGGTCTCGGTCGGCAGGCCGAGCATGAAGTAGAGCTTGACCAGACGCCAGCCTAGCTCGAAGGCGTTGCGGGTGGCGATCAGCAGGTCCTCCTCGCTGATCCCCTTGTTGATCGCCTTGCGCAACCGCTCGCTTCCCGCTTCGGGGGCGAGGGTGAAGCCGGTTTTGCGCACCTTTTTGATCTGCTCCATCAGCTCCGGGGTGAGGGAGCCGACCCGCAGGCTCGGCAGGGAGACGGCGACATTGTCCTCGGCGTAGCGATCCATCAGCCCCTTGAGCAATGGCTCGATGCAGCTGTAGTCGCCGGTCGACAGCGAGAGCAGGGAGAGCTCCTCGTAGCCGCTGTTGGCGATCGAATCGGCGAGCAGGTCGGCGATCTTCTGTGGCGAGCGTTCGCGCACCGGGCGGTAGATGTAGCCGGCCTGGCAGAAACGGCAGCCGCGCGTGCAGCCGCGGGCGATCTCCATCGCCACCCGGTTATGAACAGTGTTCATGAACGGGACGATCGGCTTGGTCGGGAAGGGGGCGGCATCGAGGTCGTTGATGAAGCGGCGCTTGACCACGGAATACTCATCCGATTCCGGTCGGATGGACTCGATGCTTCCGTCGTCCGTGTAGTCGATCTCGAACAGCGACGGGACGTAAACCCCTTCGATTTGGCTGAGACGCACAAACAGTTCGGTGCGGGAAATGTTCTCTTTTTTTGCTTCGCGTACCGTCGCGCAGAGTTCGACCACCGCCTCCTCGGCGTCACCGATGATGGCGCAGTCGAAAAAATCGGCGATCGGCTCCGGGTTGAAAGCGCACGGTCCACCGACGACGACCAGAGGATCGTCCCCGTTTCTCTGTTCGCGCCGACGCGGAATACCGGCCAGGTCGAGCATGTTCAGAATGTTGGTGTAGGAGAGCTCGTACTGCAGCGAGAATCCGACGATATCGAACTGGTTGAGCGGTAGCTGATTCTCCAGGCTGGTCAGAGGCTCATTCTTCTCGCGCAGCAGTGCTTCCATGTCGGGCCAGGGAGCGTAGCAACGCTCGGCAGCGATCCAGTCACAATCGTTGAGGATGTGGTAGAGGATGGCGAAGCCGAGATGGCTCATGCCGATCTCGTAGACATCGGGAAAGGCGAGGGCAAAGCGGAGATCGACCGTGCTCAGATCCTTGGTGGTCGAGCCGAGTTCCCCGCCGAGGTAGCGGCTGGGGCGTTCTATCTGGTTCAGTTTGTCCAACGACATGCAAATACTTCCTTGTATTTTAGTGCAAACAAACATTAAAGCATGAATCGTGAAGTGAAACCAAGCGCAAGTATCGACTTTTGAAATAAAAAAAGCCCGGCTGCGGGAGCAGCCGGGCGATGACATCAGCAAAAGTATTTTGCGGTTTAGAATTTGTAGCCGATACCGATGTTGCCGCGGTAGTAGTCACCGGACTGATCGCCGTAGACATAACCATCGTCGTTAGCGCTATCGGTGAACTCGGCATATTCGGCCTCGGCGGTCAGGTAGAAGTTCGGTGTGAACATGTAGCTACCGCCCAGAACCAAGTTGATCTGCTCGTAATCGAGATCCGAGTAGGTTTCAACGCCGGTCATAGAAGTGACATCGTACAGGCTGGCCAGAACTGCGCCGCCCGGATCGGTTGTATCAAAGGTTGAAGGCCATGCCATGCTGAAGCTGTTCATGCCGCCTTCGGTCATGCTGAACAAAACCGAGCTGAAGATTTTCAGCTTGTCGGTTGCCGCGTAATCGGCATTGACGGAGATAGTGTGGGCTTGTGTTTCGTATTCGACTTTACTGCAGGCCGTCCCAAACTGGGACGATACGATGACGCCCCCTCAGCCATCGTAGAAGCCCTGACAGAATGCTGTCTCGCTTCTCTGGTCAAACAGGTTGTAGGCTGCGGTCAGGCTCAGCTTGTCGGTTGCACCGTACCATGCCGACAGGGTCGGTACCGAAGTGAGTTGTTCCCACTTCGAGTGGTTCAGATCGTTTTCCTCCATGCGCAGGCGGTAGTTCAGGGTCGCCGCGAAACGGGGTGATACCGACCAAGTCGCGTTGAACTTCATTTCATGGACCGTATCGGGTTGGTTCGACAGGTCGGCGATCCGGGCATCGTAGAAGCTGGTGCCGTAGAGGTCATTGTTCCCAGCGACAATAAATGAGTCTTGAGTGAGGCCACCATATGGCTGTGCCCGATTGTCCGTTACCGGAACCAATGCCGCAGTCGGGTTATGGTACGGGTTGTCGATCGACTGGAATTCATAGCCGGCCCGGATTGCGATTTTCTTGATCGCCCGACTGTTGATGCTCGCTTTAACAGTGTGGCTGGTGGTCTCGTCGATCTCGTCTTCACGGTCGGTCATTTCGTACTCGTAACCGAGCCGCAGGGTGTTTTTGCGGCTCAGTCGCCAGACCAGGTCGAGATCGGCTTCGAGAGCTTCACGACTCGCGGCCGATTCGTACGACGAGGTGAACTGACCATCGTTGGTCGCATCAAAGGTGATCCCGGCTGCCGGGGAGGTCGGTGCCGTCAGGGTGGTAAAGGTTACGTCGTATTTATCCCCTTCGGTCTCCGAGGCCCGAACCTTGCCGCTGAGCTTGATCTTCTTTCCGAGTTTTGCCGCGACCTTGAGGCCGTAGGCATCGTAGGTGGTGGTCAGTTTATCGGTTTTGAGATCGAAAATACCCGGCTCATCGGTTTTGTCACTTTCAACTTCGGAGGTAATATACGAGCCGACAATGGTTGTCTCTTTCGGCAGATCGAGCCGGGCTTTCAGCAAATGGGTCTGTTTCTCCGACTCCGGGGTGACATCATAGGGCAGCGCGCCGTCACCGTAATCGTAGCTCATCCGATTATCGAAAGCGGCATTATCAAAAGCCTGCCCCGGTTTGATGACCGGATCGTAGACATTCGTTGCAGCGGTAGCCTTGTTGATGAATTCCCTCTCGTTCAGTTCGTAGCGGAGGGTCAATGGGCCGAACTTGCCGGTCAGGCCGGCCTTGAGGTCGCGGGTCTCTTCATCAATTTCCTTGGAAACGCCGGTGACGTGACAGCCGGCACACTTGCTCATGCTGATCGCCTGGTCGATCCCCTCGCGGGTTTCATGGCGATAGCCGGCATCGAAGGTGACGCCCGGCAGGAACGGCAGGGCGATTTCCAGATCGGTTTCGTACTCCTTGCGTACGATGGAGAACGCCTTGTTCGGGGTCAAGTCTTCCCCGGATAAAGTTGCCCCCCCAGTCTGGATGATATATTCATCACCATCAATTCCAGCAACTCCAGGTAAGGGTACTTTATCTCCTGCGCCCCAATAAACCGGGACGCCGCCGAGTGCTAATGTGTCGGTTGATGCATTGGGGTCAACCAGAATAAAAGCCGGCACAGCATTAGGGCTAGGGACTCCTGGTAATTGGGCTGGAGTTGCCGGGTCGTTGAACCCACGATCGATTGCAGCATCGAGGTAGTTGATTTGATCGTGGTCAAGTTGGTGCTCGAGGGCACTGTAGCTGCCATCGATCCGGATAATACGACCGAGGTCAAATTCCATAGATCCGGTCTGGTCGTTGGCGCCCTCCGATTCGAGATCCATTTCGAATGCGGCAGCCTCGTTGGCTGCTTCGAGAGAGATGTTCCCGGTGACTGTCTTACCATCGTCGAGACGTCCATTTACATATTCATTGACTTTCGACCCGTCATCATTAACACCGACCGATGAACCCCCGATTTCCAAGCTTCCGGACAATTCGTCCGCCAGCGCAGATAAAGGTAACAGCAGTGTTATGATCATAAGGCCGACCAGCCACTTGCACTTGCGTAGCATAGTCATTCCTCCTTGATAAATTAACGGGTCAGTCCGGCACCGCCATCTGGGAAGCCGTCACCGTTCGAATCGATGACCGGTACCGTCTGTGACGGCAGGTCGGTGCCGTGGACAACGCTGTGGCAAACCGTGCACTTGGTCAGGAAACCACGGCGCCAGCCTTGATCTCCGGAGACCTCATTGGTAAACGGAACTGTGACGTCATAGCTCGGATATGCTGCGATCGCCTCGGAAGGCTTTAATGCGGCACTGCCGTCGGCACCCGTAATGTCGGCCCAGGCTGTTGGGTCAGTAGATTTGAGGGCTTCAAGTTCATTGCCGTCAAACGCAAATTTGCCTGTAGTCGTTGAGTCGCCGCCGACGCGGGCTGCGTGGAAGTGGCTCTCGTGGCACTGCAGGCAGAGGAACGGTTCGTTTTGCTGAAGAAGGTTGTTGGCAACCGTGCCGTGCGGATCGTGGCAGATATTACAGTCCTCTTCGACCGGGGCGTGCTCGAAAACGAATGGACCCTGGTAGCGGGCGTGGCAATCGAGGCAGAGATCACGTGCTTCTTCCTCGGTTTGCAGCTCGCCGTGCGGGTTGTGACAGTCGGAGCAGCCCATCTTCCCTTCCTTGATCGGATGATGCGATGGGAAGTTGGCCTTGGCCATCTCCTCCTGGTGGCATCCGTAGCAGAGCTCCGGATCCGACTTCTTGAGGTTGGCCTTGTTGCCGGTGTCGCCATGCATGTCGTGGCAGTCGGTGCAGGTGAC
Organism: Desulfuromonas sp.; assembly: GCA_002868925.1. Lineage (GTDB taxonomy): Bacteria > Desulfobacterota > Desulfuromonadia > Desulfuromonadales > UBA2294 > BM707. Next base: position 12,854 of record PKTZ01000142.1, read on the forward strand.
ATCGCTCAGGGCGTGCTCACCGAATGTCCACTCCATCAGGCTGCCGCTGGTGTGGCATTCGACGCAGATCGCTTCGGCTTCGGCCGGATCGAGCTTGGACGGCTCGAGGATCTTGGCGGTGTCGCCGTCGCCGTCGACATGCAGGCTCCCCTTGCCGTGGCACGATTCACAGCCTTTTTGCCAGCCGTTCAGCTCAAAGTCGGCCAAACGACCATGCACATCCTGTTCAAAGGCGGCCCCCACTTCTTCGTGGCAGTCGGCGCAGGCCTCGCTGCCGACATAGCTGGCGCCTTCGATTGTCGGCATACTCAGGATCTTCTCCTGCAAAGCCCCGGTCGCACAGGCGGCGACGAGGAAAAGCAGGGGAATCAGCCTGAATAGCCGATTAGGCCCGTTTTGCTTGTTGCGTAACATACTTTCTCCTTTCCTTGGATGTCTCTACTCATGTATTGCTGACGTCTTTAGCCTTCGTTTCAATCCTTGTTTTTGACAAAAATAGATTCAATTAATTGAATGCTTGGCCTGGAAGTAGCATTGGTGTATATTAATTTTCAGATGTAAATTAACTTGAGTTAACAATTGAGGGCAAGCGAATCATTTTAATAGTGGTATCAGTTTTGTTAATAGCGCGGCTAATTACTGTTTAGATTGTCGATAGTCGTGGAGGTGCAGAATGGAAACTCGGTACTTCAAAACTCTTTTGAAGGTCATTGAAACGGGCAGTTTTTCCCGGGCGGCTGAAGCTCTCTATATTACCCAGTCGGCAGCTTCACAGCGGGTCAAGCTGCTGGAGGAGAAGCTCGGCCATCAACTATTCGATCGGAGCGGGCAGCAGTTGGTCCCGACCGAGGCCGGGTTGATCGTAGCCGAGAAGGCAAAGAGTTTGTTGCAGAAAGAGCGGGAACTTCTCGATGCCCTGAAGGATATCGATGGCAGTAAAAGGCTCTCTCTCTGTTGTACCCCGACCTTCGGGACGGCGTACCTGCCGGATGTCCTTAATCGGTTCATTCTCAAGAATGCCGATACCGAGGACTTGAAGTTTGTCTTCTCGCAACCGGACCAGGCGGTGCAGGGGGTATTGAACCGCGAATGCGATATTGCCATCATCGAGCATTGCGATGCGCGGGATATGACCGGCTTGCATACGGTCAGCCTGCCGCCGGACGAACTTGTCATTATAAGCTCGCGTGATTCGGGACTGCCTTTAACGTTGAAGGTTGAAGAACTGCTGCAGCATCGTCTTTATGCGCGTCGTGACGGTTGCAGCTCGAAGAAACTTCTGGAAAAGAACCTGGCGGGGCAGGGAGAATCGATCGAAAGCTTTGAAAAGGTCGTCATCTCCGATGACCTGCGCCTGACCATAGAAACGGTCAAGGCGGGTGGCGGTGTTTCCTTCATATCGAATAAAGTGGTGGAGCCCTATGCAGGGGAGTTGACGCAGCATTATGTCGAGGGATTCACTCACAAGCGCTGTCGAACCATCGCCGTGAAAAAAGAGCGGGCCGATGATCCGCTACTGCTCAGTTTTATTGCCTGCGTCGAGGAGATGTTTGCAGGCGACCATGTCGATTCAACGCTTAAGTGTGCCTGACTGTTCTTTGGATGAAATAGCTGGAAAAGGCGGAGAGTTATTCTCCGCCTTTTTTATTGCCGCCGCCCCAGACCGGGTCGTCGTAAAATTGTCGCTGCATCCGCTCTTCCGGGTTCTGCTTGAGGTATTCGTCGAGGGAGAAGGTGAAACGGTAGTTGGCGCAGTAGTCACGCAGCAGCTTGTAGGCGAGATTGATCCGCCCCATCTTTTCCGGATCTTCACCGCCGTGGTCGGGGTGATGCTCCCGGGCCAGGGCCCGGTAGCGTTTGCGGATCTCATCCAGGGTTGCTTGATTACTCAGTCCGAAAATTTTAAGTGCTTCGGTCAGGTCGTCGAACGACATTATTAGCTTCCTCCCGGTGATGCCTCTTTATCGTTCAATGTCTCAGGCAAAGGCTTGTTGCCAACAAGACACGAAGGGCACCAAGAAAATCAAAGTCTGATTTTAACGCAGAGACGCAGAGAAAAACAAAACGATATTCAGGGTAAAAGCCGGAAGATTAAAGACTGGATAAGATCTGACCTTAACCAAAAAATGGGCTTTCTCGTGAAATCTACCTTTCATTGCGCCTTTGCGTCCTTGCGTTAATTGCTCCTCTGTATTCCTTCTCAATTACATTCTAGGCCGACTTCGGGACCGGAGCAAGAAGTCCGCTCGACGTCAGTTGTCGTTTCTGCCGCTGCAGGTAGAGCAGTTCGACCGATTCAGCGCACAGCAGCAGGAAGATGGCGAAGAAGATCCCGGAGATCGGAACCGTAACGTAGACGGTTGTCCCCCAGACGGCGAGCATGAAGCAGGACTTGGCGATGGTCGAGCGGCCGAGCATGCCGGTGCGGTGGGCACCGGCGAAGATGCCGCGCAGCAGGTTGGTCATGCCATAGAAAAAAGGGTAGACGGCACAGACGATCAGTGGCCAGGTGATGTAGCTGCGCATGGTGTCGTCGAGCCCCATCACCGTGCCGAGGACGAGGCCGTTCAACGGGATCGCGATCAGCAGCATGATAAATGCCATACCGCCGGCGACACGCAGGAAAAACCGGTAGATTGTCCGGTTGTCGGCGATGTTTCGGACCAGGGTCAGGTACGCCTGCTGCAGGTTGCGCATCGGCCCGGCGAGCAGGAACAGGAAGCCGCGGATGATACCGAAGGCGGCCAGCGCCTGCGGGGCGTCCGGCAGGCGGCTGATGATAGCATTGATCAAGAGCGGTATCGTCTGCTGCAGACAGGAGGAGTAGGCGAGCGGGAAGGCGTAACGCAGGATCTCGGCTATCGTCCTCTCTTCCCCCTCTTCGACCGGTTGGTAGATCCGCCAGGAAAAAAAGCCGATGACGATGGTCTCTGTGGTGACACAGGCGAGCAGGGCGAAGGCACCGATACTGGCGCCGCTGAACCAGCGCTGTCCGAGAAACAGGTAGAGGATCAGGCCGACGACCCGGATGCCGGTCGCTATCGAGACCAGTCCAGTACGCCGTGCCCTGATTACCAGTCCCTGAGCCAGACCGCGCAGGCCGGTGGCGAAGGGGAGGAAGACGAGGATGCTCAGTACCCGGCGCGCTTCTTCGGAAATTCTGTCGCTGACCCCCATCACCTTGCCGATCAAAAACGTTCCGAAGGGGGTGAAGGCGACCAGCGAGAGCATGATCGAGACATAGCTGGCGACCAGCAGCACGAAGATGAAAACGCCGCGTAACGACTTGCTGCCGCGGGCCATGGCGATGGTAACCGTGTGGTTCTGGTAAGAAGGGGAGGCGAGGAACAGGTGCAGCACCATGGCGACCGAAAATCCGGCCAGGGCGGTGATGTAGTCGGCCTGTCTCGCTAGACCGGCATTGATGATCGAATGGGAGACGCTCATCAGCTGCACGTTGAGCAGCAGTGGAAAGAAGAAGAGCGAGACGTCCTTCAGGGAGAGCTGTGTTTCGCTCATCGGCCGTTTCCGGGGAAGAGCTCCATCAGTTCGACTGTGGTTTCAATCCGGTAGTCGGGCGTCAGGCCGCCGTCGTGGCCAAGGCCCCAGCCGCAGAAGCAGTTGACGACACCGGCCGTCTGAGCCGCGCGCAGATCGACGTGATGGTCGCCGAACATAATGGCCCGTTGCGGGTCGACGGCGAGGTTTTGTACGGCGCGGTTGATCATATCGGGATGTGGTTTTTTCTGCAGCCCGTTTTCGGCACCGATGACCTGCTCGAAATACGGTGTCAACTTTAGTCGGTCGAGCAGGATCTCGGCGAGGTTCTGTGGCTTGTTGGTGACCACCGCCATCGGTCGGTCGCGATGGATTTCGAGAAACGGCAGGATGCCGGGGTAGATAAAAGTCTGGTCGGTCAGGTGTTCGGTGTAGATTTCGACGAAGCGGGCGCGCTGTTCCGGTGAGAAGAGTTCCGGCGGCAGGGCACGCTGTACCAGCAGGCCGACCCCATCGCCGACGTAGGAGCGGACCTGTTCTTCGTTGATCTCACAAAGGTCAAGTTCTTCACGCAGCAGGTTGACCGAGGTGGTCAGGTCGGGAATCGAGTCGACCAGGGTGCCGTCGAGGTCGAACAGCAGGGCATCGAAGTGGGAGGAAAGATCCTTCATGCGATTAGTTGCGGGCCCCGAAAATGGCGGTGCCGACCCGGATCATGGTCGCACCCTCTTCGATGGCGACTTTGAAATCGTGACTCATCCCCATTGACATTTCGTGCATTTCGACGTTCGGGATCTGCAGCCGGTCGATCATTTCAGCCAGTTCCTTCAACCGGCGGAAATAGGGGCGGACCTCCTCCGGGTCGTCGCAATAGGGGGGTAGGGACATCAGCCCCCGGATGCGTAGCTGCGGCAGTTCGGAGATCTGGCGAGCCAGGGTTTCGAGCTGCTCTTCGTCAGTCCCTGACTTGCTCGCTTCGGCGCCGAGGTTAAGCTGGATGAGGATGTCGATCGGCTCGTCGATCTTCTGCCACTGCTTGCTGATCTCGCGGGCCAGAGAGAGACGGTCGACCGAATGGATCATCGCAACCTTGCCGCGCAGGTACTTGACCTTGTTACTCTGTAGTCCGCCGATGAAGTGCCATGCCACCGGGTGCGTGACCGCATCGACCTTGTCGAGAAAATCCTGGACGTAGCTTTCGCCGAACAGAACCTGCCCCGCTTCCGCCGCGGCGTTGATCATCTCTGCTGGTTTGGTCTTGGAGACGGCAACCAGGTGAACCTCTTCCGGGTCGCGGCCGCACCTGGAGCAGACGTTTTCGATCGTCGTTCTGATTTCAGTGATGTTTGATTTGATATCCATATAAAACCCGAGTTTGCCACCAAGACACGGAGACACCAAGAAAATCAAAATCTGTTTTTAACGCTGAGGCGCAAAGACGCAGAGAAAATCGATAATATATTCAGGGTAAAAACCAAAAGCTTAAAGACTGGAAAAGATTTTGCCCTAAACCCCAAAACCGGTTTTTTGTTTTTCCAGGTTCTTGATCCTTCTCTGCGCCTCAGCGTCTTTGCGTTAAAAATTGCTTTTATGAATCAGTTTTTCTTGTTTTTGATTTTCAGCCTCCGAACAGATCGACCGCGCCCATCCGCTTGAGCACTTCGATTACCTGACAGAGCGGCATGCCGACAACATTGTTGTAACTGCCGTCGATCTTTTCGACGAAGACGCCACCCTTTCCCTGGATGGCGTAGGCGCCCGCTTTGTCCATCGGTTCACCCGAGGCAATGTAACCTGCAATTTCCGGCTCTGTCAACTCGCGGAAGTGAACCCGGGTTGCGACCACGTCGGCGACCAGTTCACCGGTCTGTCGGTCGAAAATCGCATAGCCGGAAAGGACGTGGTGGTCGCTGCCGGAGAGGGCGCGCAGCATTCTTGTTGCCGCGTCCGAGTCGACCGGTTTGCCGAGGATGGTATCGTTCTGTAGCACGATGGTGTCGCTGCCGATAAACCACCGCCCCCGTATATCGTCCCGCCCGGCGACCTCTTTTGCCTTGGCGACGCTGAGACGGAGGACGTGTTGTTCCGGAGTCTCGCCCGGTTGTTCGTCTTCGGCGGCAGAGCTTGGGATGACGGAGAATTCAATCCCGAGGTTCTCCAGCATCTGCTTGCGGCGCGGCGAACCGGAGGCGAGGACGATATTTGGTTTGGACATTTTAAAAACTCCTAAGGCGGTTTAATCCCGAAGGACACGAAGAAAGACTAATTCTTAAAAGCATATTTTCACGCAAAGCCGCTAAGACGCGAAGAAAATCATAAACTAAAAAATACAATCATTTTTTTGGAAGGTTAAGTCAAAAACTTATTTGGCCACTCGGTCTTATTTTATCTTACTTCGCGGCTTTGCGTCTTCGCGTGAGACCAAGTTCAGGTTTTCTTGGTGTCCTTGGCGTCTTGGTGGCGAAAGCTTTTCAGCCTTTAACTTTTTTCCACCAGTCCTCGAGATCCGCCAATGCCCGCTCGGCCATGGCGATGCGGCGCTCCGAGCGCTTCCCTTTCTTGCGTCCCGGCATGCGGGGGAAGAGACCGTAGTTGACGTTCGACGGCTGGAAATTCTCCGGGTCGGATTCGCTCAGGTGGGTCAACAGTGCCCCGAGGGCGGTGGTCGGGGGAGGCTGAATCGGCTCGTTGTTATTCAGCAGAGCCGCCACGGTCAACCCGGCGA
>PKTZ01000193.1 GCA_002868925.1 Desulfuromonas sp.
ATGCAGCACAGCGGGCTCCTTGTTTCTAGGTTCTGGCGCGCCGCCGTCGTATCAACAGCAGGTAGATGACAACATTGATCGCGATCACGCCGAGCCCTAGCATAACCTGAATATCGCGGGTCAGTCCAGATGGATAGATGATCGGGAACAGGTACTGTTCGATAAAGCCGCCGTTGTAGTCCTGTTCTCCGGCGGCGGCGCGGAAGTCGTTTTCGAGCGGGGTCAAGGGGCAGATGAACCCGGCGAGCTCGACCACCGCGCCCCAGACGACCGCCGGCAGGTGCAGCCAGGCCAGCTTCGGCCAGCGTAAGACGAGCAGCCCGCCGAAGACGACGAAGAGGATGTAGCTGAAGTGGAGAAGGACGATGAGATCGGCGGCGAGGCGTGATGACATCCTATCGCCTCCATAAATCGGCGTCGAACAGGGCGCTGATGCTCGGGACCAGAATTTCCAGTCGGGTGTCAGGTGCCGGCAGATGGGTCAGACTGAATGCAATAAACGAGTAATCCGAGGCACAACCGATCGTCCCGTTTAGAAGGTTCCCACCGTTGGTGATCGATGCACCGTCAGCGCGCAGTTGCAGCTCGGCGGCGATCGACCGGACTGTCTCGGGTGGACCCTCGATTGCGAGCAGGTTACTGGCGCCGTCGTCGGTGGTGAGCAGCACCGGCGTGATCGCAAGTTTGCTGTCTCGGTAGGTGAGGTTGACCGGGCGGGTCTCCGGAACGATCACCCGGCAGTAGTAGGCAGCAGCGGTCTCGTCGGGACGGCGCTTGCGGAACGCTTCGTCCCGGGCTTGTTGTTCTTGCAGCCGGCGGGCGTTGTAGAGATCGCTACGGACGATGACGATGCGGGTATCGGTGGCGTGATAATCGGTCGTCTGCAGCCACCCCTCCTTGCGCAGCAGCAGGCGCGACTCGGCCGGCCCCCTGAAGCGGATCCGGTAGTGGCCGTCTTTGTCGCTTGTGACCGGCTCCGAGCAGAAATCCTTGTCCCACACCAGCCGGCCGTTCGACCAGCCCCAGTCGGAGTAACAGGCCTTCAACGCGACGCCGCTCACCGCGCTGCCCGATTCATCGACCACCTGTCCGCTGATGGTGCGCACTTCGTGCGAGCAGCCGGGGATTGCAAGCAGGAGCAAGAGTGCCCCGGCGATTATTAGAATAGAAGTCTTCTGAATATTAGAAAGTTGGATAAAAATGGCGTCGCTCCCATTGCATGAATTCGTTCAGGGTTCGACCAGGCGGGCCATCTCTGGCGCGATGCTGCGCAGCCGCTGCGCTTCTTGCGACTCCGGGTCGATCAGGGTGAAGTCGGTGAACTCGAAGCCGGGGGCGACCGAGCAGCCGACCAGCACCGTGTCCGCGAGCGGCTCCGCCGCCTGCCAGGTGCCGGCCGGCACCACGCAGCAGAAGCGGTCCTCATTCGCCGAAAGCGTGACGCACAGCGGCGAGGCTGTGCTGCCGTCCCAGATGTAAAGCCGGAGCCCCTCTCCCCGATAGAGATTCCAGACCTCGTCCGAGGTGACCTTGTGGAAGCGGCTGACCTCGCCCGGTCGCAGTTCGAAGTAGATGTGGGTCAACGCCGATCGGGTCTTGCCGTCCGACGACAGCACCGTTCGGGCCGAGCGGAAGACTTCGCGGAAGCGGCCCCCTTCGGGATGGTCTTTCAGATCAGTCGGCTTCATCGAGACTCCTTATCATCATTCTCGGCCGGCCAGCCACGCTTCCGCGTCGGCCTTCTGGTCGCGGTTGAATCCTTTAATCTCCAGCCCCGGTGTCAGGGCCCCTTCGAGTTCGCTGATCTTCTTGAGCCACTCCGCATCGGCCAGCACCGCGGCCTTCTCGAACTTCCTGATCCATAATAGCATCGAGGGGAAGCGGGAGAACTCAATGGCGATCGCCTTCATCGTCGGCAGGTGGAAGTCGACCACGTCGTAAAGGAGTCTCCCCTTCTCGATCCCCTGCGACTTGCTGACCAGTTCGTCGAGGGCGGCTTTCATCCCCTCGGCGTCGAGCTTTCCGCTCATGCTGATCTCGAGGCGGTTCGTGCCGCTATTCGTTACGGTAAACATCGGGATTTTCACTTCCTTTATCGATAATGATTAAAACCGGGACTGTCCCCTGTTTTATCGGGGGCTGTCCCGGATGGTTCCGGGCCAGGAAACCGTGCCGCAAAAGCCCGGGACAGTCCCCATTCGGGGACAGCCCCGGTTAAGACCGACCTTCCGGCACTCCATGTTGATTCAGGTTTGTGTGCGCTTACGTCACCGGTCCACGCTCGTCGTGCAGTGCGTAAAGCAGCTCGTACACCTCGCGGCGCACCTCGATCGCCTCGTAGGCGACCGGGATAGTTTTTGCCAGCTCGGTCTCCTTGAACGCCTTGAGAGACTCCGGGCTGTCGAAGAAATAGATGCCGCAGGCATCTCCCGATTCGGGATCGCGGCCGTAGATCTTCTGGATCAGGCCGGGGACTTCTTTGAATTTCGGCATCCGTTCGAGCAAACGATTCTCGAGCTCCTGCGGATCGAGTCCCGACTTGACACGGACAAACAGGATAACAGCCATCAACCGTCTCCTTTCTCCTCCCCGTTTTTACATTTTGCCATAATCCTCGAAGGATTCGGGGGTGCCCAATATGATTTTCGACTCCACGTACTTGAAGACTTCGAGTTCTTCATTCTCGAAGCGTTCGCGTTCCTTGATCGCCTCCATGCTCGGCCACTGTTCGACGCCGATATAGTCCCACTCTTCGTCTGACACGTTGCAGTGGATCATGCTGACCGCCTTCATCCCGAGCATATCAAGGTTCTCGCGATCTTTGCGCATGAATGCCATTTTTTCTTCGTCGGAGAGGAGACCGAAGGCTTCTTTCATCTTCGCGAAAAACAGTCTTATGATCGGTTTGTTCTCAGTCATGGTTTTCCTCCTCATCCTCCGGGCCGACCCAAAAGAGCGGGTTGTGCGCCACCTCCCAAAGATGGCCGTCGGGATCCTTGAAATAGCCGGAGTAGCCGCCCCAGAACACCTTCTGCGGCTTCTTGACCAGGGTCGCCCCGGCGGCGACCGCCTGGGCCATGACGGCGTCGACCTCTTCTTCGGAGTGAACGTTGTGCGCGAGGGTGAACGATTCGAAGCCGTTCCCTTCCGCCGATACGGTCGCGTCCTCGGCCAGCGCCTCGCGGCCGTACAGGCCGAGCCAGGTGCCGTTGAGGGTGAAGAAGGCGACGCTCGGTGGCGACTCCATGCGCGGGAAGCCGAGCCCCTGTTCGTAGAATTCGATGGCGGCGGCGAGATCGGAGACGCCGAGGGTGATCATGCTGATGCGTGGTTTCATAAAAGTCATATCCTTAACTATTGCAGGAGTTGATTTTTTGTCCACGTTATTTTTACCTGCGAGCTTCGGTGTGTTCACTGAACTAGCAGTTTGTGCAGCTTAACCGTATTGATTCCAATAGCCTTCATACGATTGGGAGGCGGCGGTGGCATCGATCCACTTGTCGCCGACCTCGAGGATCAGATATTCGAGAAACCGGGCGATGGTCTTTTTTTGCTCCGGGGTGAGCAGGGCCGCGAAGCCTTCAACGTTGTAGTTGCCGGGCTGGAGGGCGTAAATGGTCGCATCGATCGAAGCGCTGGCGTCGTCCTGGCACTGTTTCAGGGTGTAGATCATGTAGGCCGGGATCAGGAATTTAAAGCCCTTGGAATCGACGAAGCAAAAGGTCGTGTAGTAATTGCTCAGGATATCGTCCGGGATCTCCTGCCATGTCGTCCAGGCGGTCGCATCCTCGTGTTTGGCCTTTTCCCTCTCTTCGGCGCTGCCGTAATCATCGATCACGTTCGCCTCATAAATGCCGATACCGCCGTCGAGCAGGACGCCTTCGAAGGCTGCGGTGATCTCATTGATGAGGGATGATTTATCCATGTTGGACGGCCTGTCAGGAAGCGTTTTCGAGAATGCGGACGATGTCTGTAAACCCGGCATCTCTGGCGTATTCGAGGGGTGTTTTGGCAAAAGAGCCGTAACTCCCCTGCAGCGAGGTGTCGGCGCCGGACTGGACCAGGATTTCGACAACCTCTTTGTGGTTGTTGATCACCGCAAGCATTAATGCCGTCAGCTTGTATTTCGCCGTGTGGTCGAGGTTTGCATCGTGACTGACTAGCTGCGCGACAATGTGGTGATCGCCGCGAAGTGCTGCATTCATCAGGGCCGTTTGGCTATGTTTGTCGAGGGCGTTGATATCCGCGCCCTGGTCGAGAAGGTCCTGAACCTGTTTGCAATCACCTGATTGGGTGGCTTCCAGCCAGTCTTGTTTCATCGTTGAGTATTTTATCCGGAATGTTCTGGATAATTAAGTATTGTGTCCCCGGAATTATTCCCGGTGCCGTTGAGGGTGAAGAAGGCGACGATCGGCGGCGATTCCATGCGCGGGAAGCCGAGCCCCTGTTCGTAGAATTCGATGGAAGCGGCGAGGTTGGAGACGCCGAGGGTGATCATGCTGATCCGTGGTTTCATCGCTGGCTGACTTTATGTTCCCTTCATTGGGAATTAAGTATGGTGTCCCCGAAATTTTCTGCAGAATTAGTAAGCAGTACAGATGCCTGTAACAATCTCACCCCATGCTCCCTTGTAGATAAAGGGTTTCTCTTTGCCTTCTCTAAATTCATTTATCTGAAGATAATCAACTGTGTTGTTCGGCTTGTAAATCGTTATAGCTTTATACCCGTTCTCACTTGGCAAATAATCATAAACTTTGGGCATTTGACCGGACATGGTGTTTGTGAATCCACCTCCGGTAATTTGACCAGTTTGTCGGTTGACAATGAATTCTTTGTTCAAACTGCTTTTTGCAACATTTGTCTCAGAACTTAATTTGCCGTCGTCTTCAAGAGTGTATGACTCTTTAACAAAGCACCTGAAGTCATTTGCCGAAAAGCAGTTTGAAGCGAATAGTATTATCGACAGTAAGACAAAGATAAATTTCATATTTTCACCTAACGGACCAAGCTAAGTGGGCTGGGCTTGATCACTTTCAATTGAGTAGAAAACTTTACGCGAACCGCCGCAGCCCCAACCTGGCCGCTTTAGTGACTGGTTATAAGCCATTTAGTAGTTGAGTTTTATTCGTGTTCTGCCATTCGAAAAACCTTGGCGTTTCACTAGATATAGACTGGTCATATTGGACTAAGTTGGCTATTGCTCTAGTGATGTACTGTATTGCTTCAGTTTCAAGCTCAATTTCTGTGGTTTCATCGTCTTTCATGTCTGTCCAGTGCTTCAACCAGTTTTTTGCACGATTAAGATGTTGCTGAGAAATGATGGCACTTGGAAGATTGTATTTGCTCTCAAGGGTCTTTTTAACATGCCCGAATACTGATTTGTCGCCGAGGGTTCCTCCGATTATTTCTTCTGATGCTCCCGCAAGTGTGATAGCTGGAACATACGCTTTCTCGTCTAGGAATAATTTGATAGCCCAATCAAGTTGATCTACGGCGGCTTCAATTTTGCTGACTTCGTATTTCATGGCTTATAACATTGATTATCCTAGCGAGTAGAGTCAATATCGCAACGCTAGTTTGGTTTAATTTTTACGGGATAAGATGCTGACTTAAAATCAGAAACGGTATGCTAAGGTCGCAATGATAATTTTGCTAAACAGACCTAAGCAGCTTACGACCTCTCTCTGCAAAGCAACATATAACACCCCTGTAATTCCAGCACCTTATAAAAAAACAAAGTCATCGACAACCGAATTAATTTTTCTTCGCTATCAGTAATCCCTCTTTCTCTATGAACCCTCCCCCCGATATGGTTAAATAAAACCCTATGGCCAAGTTTAATCTGACATCCGAATACAAGCCGCAGGGCGACCAGCCGCAGGCGATCCGCGAGCTGGTGGAGGGGATCAACCGGGGCGACAAGCACCAGGTGCTGCTCGGCGTCACCGGTTCGGGCAAAACCTTCACCATGGCCAACGTGGTCAACGAGGTGCAGCGCCCGACCCTGGTCCTGGCCCACAACAAAACCCTGGCCGCCCAGCTCTACGGCGAATTCCGCGAACTCTTCCCCGACAACGCGGTCGAATACTTCGTCTCCTACTACGACTACTACCAGCCGGAGGCGTACGTGCCGGTGACCGACACCTTCATCGAGAAGGACTCGTCGATCAACGAGGAGATCGACAAGCTGCGCCACAGCGCCACCCGCTCGCTGCTGTCGCGCCGCGACGTGCTGATCGTCTCCTCGGTTTCCTGCATCTACGGCCTCGGCTCGCCGGAGGCGTACTTCGGCATGCTGATCAAGCTGGAAGAGGGGATGGAGATGGACCGCAACGACCTGCTGCGCAAGCTGGTCGAGATCCAGTACGAGCGCAACGACGTCGACTTCCACCGCGGCTCGTTCCGGGTGCGGGGCGACACGGTCGAGATCTTCCCCGCCTACGAGGAGAAGCGCGCCCTGCGCATCGAGTTCTTTGGCGACGAGATCGACGGCATCAGCGAGGTCGACCCGCTGCGCGGGCAGGTGCTCGGCAGGCTGCCGGCGACGGCGATCTTCCCGGCGAGCCACTACGTGGCGACCCGGCCGACCCTGGAGAAGGCGATCAAGCAGATCCAGGACGAGCTGCTGGAGCGCAGCCAGTTCCTCAAAGCGGAGAACAAGCTGGTCGAGGCGCAGCGGATCGAGCAGCGCACCCTGTTCGACATCGAGATGATGGAGGAGATGGGCTACTGCCAGGGGATCGAGAACTATTCGCGCTACCTCGACGGCCGCAACGAGGGGGAGCCGCCGGCGACCCTGTTCGACTACTTCCCGGACGACGCCCTGATGTTCATCGACGAGAGCCATGTCACCGTGTCGCAGATCGGGGCGATGTACCGCGGCGACCGCTCGCGCAAGGAGACCCTGGTCGGCTACGGTTTCCGCCTGCCGTCGGCCCTCGATAATCGGCCGCTGCAGTTCGAGGAGTTCAAGGCGAAGGGGATCCAGACCGTCTACGTCTCGGCGACCCCGGCCGACTACGAGCTGGAACAGTCCGAAGGGGTGGTGGTCGAGCAGATCGTCCGCCCGACCGGGCTGATCGACCCGCCGATCGAGGTGCGGCCGGCGACCGAGCAGGTCGACGACCTGATCCACGAGCTGCGGCTCACCGTGGAGAAGGGGGACCGCATCCTGGTGACCACCCTGACCAAGCGGATGGCGGAGGATCTGACCACCTACCTCGAGGAGCTCGGGATCAGGGTGCGCTACCTCCACTCCGACATCGACACCGTGGAGCGGATGCAGATCATCCGTGGCCTGCGCGAGGGGAAGTTCGACGTGTTGATCGGCATCAACCTGCTGCGCGAGGGGCTCGACATCCCGGAGGTGTCGCTGGTCGCCATCCTCGACGCCGACAAGGAGGGGTTCCTGCGCTCCGAGCGCTCGCTGATCCAGACCTGCGGCCGCGCCGCCCGCCATGTCGACGGGAGGGTTATCATGTACGCCGACAAGGTGACCCGCTCGATGCAGGCCTGCATCGACGAGACCGGGCGCCGCCGGGCGGCCCAGCTCGCCTACAACGAAGAGCACGGTATCACCCCGGAGTCGGTGCGCAAGTCGCTGCGCAGCATCCTCGAGGACCTGGCCGAGCAGGACTACGTCACCGTCGCCGCCGAGTCGACCGCCTCCTACGGCTCGCTGGCCGAGCTGCAGCAGCAGATCGAGGAGACGAAGCAGGAGATGCTGGCGGCGGCCGGTGAACTCGCCTTCGAAAAGGCGGCGGAGCTGCGCGACAGGCTGCTGCAGCTGGAGAAGGACGAGCTGAAACTGCGTGGCGGATAAAATCGTTTATGTAGCAGATGCGGACGTCCAAATACCTGTTATGATTGAAATATAACGATTTCATCACACAGGAGAGGAAACCATGGCCAGCCGAAAACAGGACGAAAAACGCTCGATCGAAGTCGCCGAAGCGGCGCGTGAGACCGATTGGCTGCAGCCGAGCTTCGTCGGCGAACTTTTTATGGGTCGGCTCACCCCCGACCTGGTCTTCCCCTTTCCCGAACAGTCGGAGGAGGATAAAGCGGCAGGAGACGCCGTCCTCGCCGAATTAAAAACTTTCCTTGAGACCAAGGTCGACGCCGACGCCATCGACCGCAAGAAGGAGATCCCGAAGAGCGTGACCAACGGCCTCGCCAAGATGGGGCTGTACGGGATCAAGCTGCCGAAAGAGTACGGCGGCCTCGGCATGTCGCAGGTCAACTACAACCGCATCGTGCAGATGATGGCGAGCCACTGCGCCTCGACCGCGGTGCTGCTCTCGGCTCACCAGAGCATCGGCGTGCCGCAGCCGCTGAAGATGTTCGGCACAGAGGAGCAGAAGAAGAAGTACCTGCCGCGCCTGGCCAAGGGGGAGCTCAGCGCC
>PKTZ01000086.1 GCA_002868925.1 Desulfuromonas sp.
TAACGGCGCTGAATTCGTTACGGGTGCTGCTGTTCGCCTTCAGATCGCGCGCCTCGGCGACGGTCACGGTCGGATAGCCCTGGATCGTCTCGACCTTCAACGCCTCGACCTCACGATAGAGTTCGCCGTTACGGTCGTAATACTCGGCCTTGACCGGCAGGAAGCTCTTCTTGTCGATCGCGACTTTGAACCAGGCGAATTCGACCTCGTCCGGGCTCTTCGGTACGTTCTTGATCACGTACTGTTCGGCCGTTTCCTCTAGCAGCTCGTGGCTGTCCTCATCGGTACCGCGCCCGGAAACATCCTCGTAGAAAAAGTCAGAGCCGGCGAAACTGGTCCGCTTATCGCCCGGCGCGATTCTCTTCTTCAGGTTGAGCGCCGGCAGCCAGAGCCAGCGGTCGTCTGCCTTGCCAACGTTTTTCCAGACCAGGTAGGCCATCTTGTAGACATCGGCCGGCTCCTTAAAGTAGACGTAAAATTTCTGATCGCCTCCGTCCAGGTTCTTGCGCAGGATGACGAACTCACGGTTGCGGGTCGAGCCGCTGCTGTCGGTGATGGTCATTTTGACTTCGGCCCGGCCATCCTTGCCGACATAGTAGGAGGCCTTGTTCGCCCGTTCGACGATTTCATCGGCACTCAGCGCCGCGGCCATTACCGGCGCCGCGACCAGAACCAGGGCGGCAACTACCAGAAATATCGTTTTCAGGTTTTTCATGTTTCATCCCCTTCCGAATCTGTGGATTCACTCTTGAACGCGTAGCGCCGCAGCGGTGTCAGCAACGCCGGCAGGATAAACAGGGTCGCCAGCCAGGAGACTGCCATGATCGTTGCCAGGAAGAAGCCGACGGTCTGGTAGGGCACCAGCGGCGCCAGCAACAGCGGCGTGAAGCCGACGGCGATAACGATGGCGTTGCGGCTGATCGCCATCGCCGGCTCTTTGAACATCTGCTCGCTCGCCTTGCGCCAGCTCCCGAGCTCCGCCTGCAGTCCCCGCGCCCGCTGCAGGAAGTGGATCGCGAAATCGACGCTCAGACCGAGGGTCAGCGCGGAGAGGACGGCGACCGGCATATCGTAATCCTTGCCGACCAGGCCGATGATACCGTAGATCGAACCGATGGTGATGGTCAGCGGAATCATCGCCAGAACCCCGTAAAGGGCAGAACGGAACAGAAGCATCATCATGATCAGGACGACGGCAAAGCTGCTCAACAGCGACCCCATCATTCCGCGCACCATCTTGTCCTGCCAGACGACGTTGAGATAGGTCAGGCCGGCCCATTCCGCTACCAGCGGGGTCGGCGGCGGGTTCGACTGCATGTAGGCTTCGACCTCTTCGACCACTGCCTCCATATCCTTGTTGTCGCCGCTGGTCAACTGGAACCAGATATTCATCTCCTGGTAATCTCGGGTCACCAGGTGGAACAGGCTATCCTTCTTCTTCATCCCCTCGAGCTGGACGAAGACCTGGCCGACGGCGGCGGCACTGTCCGGTACCGAAAAGAAACTGCGGTTGCGCTTTTCGAAATTGGCCCGATCCTGCTCACCGGCATCGGCCGGCGGATTGAGGTAGTTCAGCTCATAAGATGCCTTTTTCAGGGCATCGACCGCCGAAGAGGTCTTGCCGATCTTCCCGCCCTGCTGCAGGTTACGTTGCATGGTCTCGACATAACGGAGCATTTCCGGCTGTTTGAACAGCGGCGCCGCCAGTTCGGCCTCCAGTTCATAGACGAACTCAACAAATGAGAATTGGCTGAATTCATCGGTAATCACCAGCGCCGCATCGAGCAGCAGCTCTCCTTTATGGTGTGAGACCTCCTGCAGGCGATCGACCAGCTTCTGCCGGTAGCTCATCGGCGCCGCTTCGACCGCCAGCACCTGTCTCTTCAAAGATTCGAAGTCGAGGCCGGCCGGATCGACATAGTTGACCTCGTCGGCCAGGATCTCCCACGGCTCGAAGACCTCGGCATCGAGCTGCTCCGCCGCCCGGATCAGCTCGACGAAGATCTGGCGGACATCACTGGTCGCGACGTTGCCGAAACGGTTTTTCAAACGTTTAATCTCGCCAATAAACTTTTCTGTCGCCTCCGGGTAGACATCACCGAAATGTTCCCGGGCAGCGGCGATCATCTGCTTTGACTTTTCGTCACAATTACAACTGTCCGGGCTGGTCGCCCGCAGGGTCAGGTAGGCGGTGTAGGTCCCGCCGAAGTGGCTGTTCAGCACCCGGTCGGCAACCCGGATTTCATGCTTCTTTGAGAACCACTTGACCGGGTTGTCATTGACCTCGATCCGGCTGATACCGTAAATCGAGACGGCGATCACCGCCACCACCAGCCCGAGGATCAACTTCCAGCGCAGGTAGCTGAACCGGCCGAGCATCTCCAGAATGCGATTGAGCAGGCCGGAGGCGACGACCGGCTCACCCTCGGCCGCCACCAGCGACTGCAACCGCGATTCGGGGACGACCAGCATGATGTAGGCCGGGATCAGGGTCATGCTGAGCAGCCAGGCAATGAAGACACCAAAGGCGACATGCAGGCCAAACACCTGCACCGGTGGGATTGGTGTTGTCGCCAGCGAGGCGAAGCCGGCCATCGTGGTCAGGCTGGTGTAGAGCATCGGCCAGAACAGGTGACCGATAACGTGCCGCACCGTCTGCGTCTTGTCACCGAAGCGGTGGTAGCTGTCGTAAAACTCACTCAGTATATGGACCGAGTCGGCGACCGCTATTGGCATCAGGAAAATGGCGATCATCGAGCTCATGATATGGACGTCAAAGCCGAGGCCGATGAGCAACCCCATGGTGCAGATTACGCTGACCATAGCTACCACCATCGGCGCCATGATCAGAGTCAGCTTGCGAAAGAACAGAAACAGCAGCAGGAAGATAGCGAGACCGGCCAATGGCGCCGAGGTCGCCATCTGGACTAGCATTTCGACACCGAAGGTATCTTCGGCCACCGGCAGCCCTGTGATATAGACCTGGTCCTCTTCCGGCCAATCGGCGGTCAGGTTGCGCACCAAATTGGAGACATTGTGGCTGAAGGTCTTTTCGGTGATCGGCAGGTAGAGACAGATCGCCTTTCCATCCTCGGAAACAAGGGTGCCAGCGTAGAGTGGGTTGCTCATGGCGTCGTCACGGATCTTGAGCGCCTGAGCGCGGGTTGTCGGCGGCTCCTCCATCAGGTATTCGAGTTTAAGCGAGCCGAGATCGGCCTGACGGATGTTGTCAACCACCCCCGGTGCGATCAGCTCCCGGCCGATAATGGCGCTATGTCCCTCCTCGTCAAAGAGGCGGTTCGGGTCGTGGTTGAATGCAACGTTTAGCGCCTGCTCCCAACTGCCGTTGGGGCGGAGGTCAATCTGGCGCATTCCGCCGTCGGCCGTTTCCACCTGCGGTCGACCATCCTCGCTCCGGCTCAGGCTGAGCAGCTGGCGGGTCAGGCGGTCGACCCGGCCGAGGGTACCGACGTTGAAGATGCCGTCTTCATCCTGCTCGTTGACGACACCGACGATGACAAAATCGTAAAGGGCATACTTCTGCTTGACCTGGTGGTGAAAAGCCCGGACATACTCGTCTTCGGCGAGCATGTTCTCCGGATCGTTGTCGAACTGAACCTTGGGGAATTGCCAGGCGAACAGCAGGGTTGCGATCAGGACAAGAAGAACGATCAGCCAGGGACGACGCAGGCTGAATTCGGTGAGCATCAGTTTTTTCATTTCAACCTCTCCAAAACATAACTACATTCAAAAAATAATATATATTGATATGGCCGAGATTGTCAATCAGATTCAATTCTGATTTTCCGCACCACAATTAATACCACAAATGGAACGATTTTCCACAAAAACAACCGTAAAATAGCGTATTTCATGTGGAAATTTACGATTGCAATAGAACGCGGTTTGTACTAGTATAACGTCTTCAATTACAGCTGCAATATCAGCAAGTTAGACCATATTAAATTATTGTTTAATTTCCTCAAACAAAGGAGTTTGTCATGAAAAAAGCCCTATTGCTGCTCATCGCACTGCTGCTGACACTCTGCGTCGGCACATCTTTCGCCGAAGAGAAGAAGGATCCTTTGGCCGCCTGGAAACCGAAATTCGATCCGAGCGGAGCCGAATACACCTACATCCTTTCTAACATTTCGCACCCGGTCATTGAAGGGGTCGCCGTCTGTTACCGCATCCGCGACGCGGTCTGGGAGAAATCAAAGGGTCGCATCTACGTTGACTACCGTCCGCTGGCGCAGCTCGGCGGCGAGAAGGATGTTATTGCCAAGCTCAAGCTCGGTGCTGTTCACGGCATGCTGAGCTCCTCGGTCGCCGCCCAGAACGTGGCCGACCGCCTCGGCATCGTCAACCTCCCCTACGTGGTTGACACCTTCGACAAACTCGACAAATTCCGCAACACACCGGAGCTGTGGCAGCCGTTCACCGAAAGTGCCCTGAGAAGCGGCATCATGACCGTCGACGTCACCGGCTACGGCCCCTACGGCTGGGCGACCAACAGCCCGGTCAAGACCATCGCCGATGGCAAAACCATCAACTTCCGCATCGCCCAGGCGCCGCTCAACGCCGACTTCTACAAGGCCTGGGGCATGAAGTTCACCGTCATGCCGTGGCCCGACGTGCCGCAGGCGCTGCAGACCGGCGTCATCACCGGCCTCGACCACACCGCCATCGTCTGCAACATCACCAAGAAGTTCAACATCGCCAAGAACTTCACCGAGCTCGACTACGCCCAGGGGCTGTTCATCCACCTGATGAACAAGCGCTGGTTCGAAAAGCTGCCGGCCGACCTGCAGAAAGTCATGCTCGATGTCATCGCCGAAGAGAGCGCCAAGACCCGCGAGCTGACCAAGCAGCAGCACATCGATCAGGTCGCCAAGGCGAAGGAAGCCGGCGTTCAGTTCTTCAAGCTGTCGGCGGCCGAGCAGCAGAAGCTGGTCGATCTCGCCGCACCGGTCCTGGCGAAGTGGGGTGAGAAGATCGGTCCTGATTACCTGAAACTGGTACAGACGACCCTTGCCAAATAATTAACTTTATATATATAATTGCGCGACCGTTAAAATCCGGCCGGGGATGAGTCCTTCTCCCCGGCCCTTTTTTGGATCGCCTATGCTGAAAAAAATTGCCCGCTCCATCGACCGCTCCTTCGCTTTCATCGAGGACTGGACCCTGTTCATTACCGTTTCCGTCGCCCTGATAACGGCGATGGCCAACGTCATCCTGCGCAAGACGACCAGCACCTACAATCTCTACTGGTCGGACGAGGTCGTGCGCAAGGGGGTCTACATCTCGACCTATATCGGCTGCATCGCCGCCATCCGCGGTCGCTCTCTGATCCGGATCGACGCGCTACCACAGATTTTCCCGATCCTGAAAAAACCGCTGACCCTGCTCAGCCACCTTACGGTCCTGATCTTTTCCGGCGCGATGATCTGGCTCGGCGGTATGATGACCAACCAGGCCTACCATGACGAATACCTGAAGACGGTTTCGCTGCAGATCCCGGAATGGATCTTCTACCTCGTCCTGCCGGTGATGGGCGCTATGATGTTCGTGCGCACCCTGATCGTGATGGTCGAGGACTGGCGCGGCGAATCAGCAACTGCTAAGAACGACGGGGAGGAGAGCTGATGGAAGCCGGCTACCTACTCATCCTCGCCGTTCTGCTCGGTTCACTGGCGGCCACGGTCCCGGTCTTCATGGCGCTCTTCTTCACCGGCACCATCGGCCTGGTCTGGATGGTCGGCATCGACCCGCAGATCGTCATCGAAGTCCTCTACCGCAGCATGGACAAGTTCGCCCTGATCGTCGTCCTCTTTTTCGTCCTCTGCGGCAACATCATGACCACCGGCAGCATAGTCCATAAGCTGATCAAGACCGCCAACGCCCTGGTCGGCTGGCTACCGGGCGGGCTGGCGATCGCCGGCATCCTCGCCTGCGGCTTCTTCGGCGCGATCTCCGGCTCGACCGTCGCTACCGTCGTCGCCATCGGCGGCTTCATGATTCCGGCGTTGATCGAAAACGAGTACGACGAGCAGTTCTCGACCGGCATCATGACCACGGCACCGATCCTCGGCGTCATCATCCCGCCGTCGATCGCGATGATCCTCTACTCGATGATCAGCAACGACCCGCTCGAAGCTCTCTTCCTGACCGGTTTCATCCCCGGCGTCCTGATAATCGTCGGCATGTCGCTCTACGCCTACTTCTACTGCAAAAAGCATAATTTCAAAACAGCCGAGCGCCTTCCGGCGAGCGAGCTGATCAAGGTTGTCAAAGAGAGCGCTTGGGCGCTGTTCCTGCCGGTCCTGATCTTCGGTGGTATCTACTCCGGCTTCTTCACCGCTAACGAAGCGGCAGTGGTCGCCTGTTTCTACGCTTTTTTCGTCGAGATCTGCATCCACAAGGACATGAAGGTCCGCGACGTCAAAAAGGTCGTCGTCTCCTCGGCCATCACCTCGGCCACCCTGCTGGTTATCGTCGCTGGCGCCTCGGTCTTCGGCGAGTACCTGACCTTCGAACAGATCCCGAACAAGATCGCCACCGCCGTGGTCGAGAGCATCCAGTCGCCCTGGGTTTTCCTGCTGTCGGTCAACATCCTGCTGCTGATCGTCGGCATGTTCATGGATATCATCTCGGCGACCCTGATCCTGACTCCGATCTTTTTGCCGCTGCTGTCGAGCTTCGGTATCGACACCATGCATTTCGGCCTGTTGATGACGATCAACCTCGGCATCGGTTACTGCACACCGCCGCTCGGGGTCAGCCTCTACATCTCTGGCGCGGTAGTCGATCGCGACCTGGTCTACGTCTCGAAATCGGTCCTCCCCTTTCTCGCGATCCAGATTGTGATACTCTTGATATTGACTTATTGGCCGGACCTGGTCCTGCTGCTGCCGAAGCTGGTCTACGGCTAGAACAATCTGGCCCCATCTGCCATTAATTGGAGGGAGACCCGATGCTGCCGAAAATCCTGATCCCGGTTAACGACTCCGCCGCCGCTGAACGCACCATCGCCGCGATCATCGCCAACCGCGAGCGTTTTCCGGTCACCCTGACCCTGCTGCACGTGGTCGATACCGACCGGCTCGCCTACCGGATGATTCCCGACTTCCAGGTCGAAATGGTCCGGGACAAAGCGATGCAGGTCGGCGAAACGACCCTCAACCGGATCAAGGAGAAGTTCAATTCCTCCGGCATCAGCACCATCGCCCGGCTCGAGTCGGGCTCGCCGCGCGAGGTGATCACCCGGGTTGCCAACGACGAGAATTTTTCCCTGCTGGTGATCGGCCGCCGCGGTATGGGGGAGGTAAGGGACGTCCTGTTCGGCTCGGTCTCCAACCATGTCCTGCATCATGTCAACTGCCCGGTCCTGCTGGTCTGAAACGATGACGACACCTTTTACCGAACAAGACCTTGCCGCCATCGAACAACGGGAAATTCCCGTAGCCGAAGCTGTGCGCCAGTTCGAGCTGCTCAAATCTGGCGCCTCCTTCATCCGGCTCGAACGCCCCTGCACCCCGGGCGACGGCATTCTGCGCCTGACCCCGGAAGAGAATACAGACCTGCTCGTCGCCTTCGACGAAGCCGTATCGCGCTTTACCCGCTTCGTCCCGGCATCCGGCGCCGCCAGCCGGATGTTCGCCGGACTCTTCCCGGACAACTTCGATTCCGACAGGATTAATCAGCTTCGGCATAACCTCGAATCGTTCCCGTTCTACCCGGTGCTCTGCCGCGTCGCCGAAAAGCCGCTATTTGAACTTGACGATGAACAGCTCGTCACTCTGCTGCTGACCGAATCCGGGCTGGGGCTGGCCGGCAAACCGAAAGGGCTGCTGCCGCTGCACCGGGGAGAGGGCTACAACCGGACCGCCTTCGCCGAGCACCTGCATGAAGGGGGAGCGCTCAATATCAATCGGTTCCATTTCACCGTCAGCCCCGAGCACCGAGCGATGTTCGATCAACAGCTGCAACAAGTTACCGGGGAATTGGGCAAGAGTCCGGAAGTCGGCTTCTCAATCCAGCACCCGCAGACCGACACCATCGCCCTTGACCTCGAGAGCGGCCTGCCGCTGCATGACGACGCGGGGAACCTCGTCTTCCGCCCGGCCGGCCACGGCGCCCTGCTCACCAATCTCGAACAGTGCGACGGCGACCTGGTACTGATCCGCAACATCGACAATGTCGCCCCGGAGCACCTGCAGTCTCCCTATCGCGACTGGACCCGGCTGCTCGGCGGCCTGCTGGTCGACACCCAGAAGCAGGTTTTCCACTGGCTCGAACTCCTCGATCAGGCTCCCGGCGCCGAAGAGTTGGCTGCTGCTGCCACCTTCACCGAGCAGACCTTCGGGCGCAGGGTCGATGAAAATGTTTTAGGAGAGCAATTGATCGACCAGCTCCGCCACTTGCTCGACCGCCCTATCCGGATCTGCGGCATGGTCCCGGTCTCCGGTCACCCCGGCGGCGGCCCGTTTTGGACCGGTGATGCTGTCGGTCAGGTTTCGCCACAGATCATCGAGGGTGTACAGATCGATCCCGACGACGAACAACAACAGGAGCTGCTGGCCGCCTCGACCCACTTCAACCCGGTCAACATCGCCTGCTCGCTGCGCGACCGGCACGGTAAACCGTACCGCCTGCAGGAGATGGTCGACGAAAAGACCTCGCTCGTCACCGGCAA
>PKTZ01000190.1 GCA_002868925.1 Desulfuromonas sp.
ACCGGCAAGCTGCGCTCGTTCCAGCAGCAATGGCAAAAGAACCTGCAGATTCTCCAGAACACCAAGGATACCTCGAAACTACCCAAGTTTCCCGACATCCCGGTCAACATCAGCCCGACCGGCGTCGGCTTCAAGGTCAAGACCCCGGTCCACATCGCCGACCTCTGCCTGATCTATCTCGATCTAAAGGACGGGCAACCACCGATCTGCACCATGTCGGAAGTTGTCTGGAGAAGTGATGAAGAGGCTAAGGGACGCTGCATGGCCGGTTTCCAGTTCCTCAGCATCCTCGAATCCGACCAGAAAAGAATCCTGAAGTTGGTCAAAGCTCCGCCCAAAAAAGAAGAAGAGTAGTACAACCGATCTACCAGTCGGTGAAACCGTTTTCGGGCCAGTTGAAGGATTGCCGGGGCGGTTCGGCCGACTGTGTAACCCCCGCCTTTTCCAGCCGCGCCAAAAAATCGATGCGCGGTATTTCTCTCGCCCCGAGTGATACCAGGTGATCATTCGGAAGCTGGCAATCGATCAGTTCGAACCCCACCTGCTCGGCCAGCCGGTGCAGGTGGGCAAGGGCGACCTTCGATCCGTCTCGTCGCTGATGAAACATCGACTCACCGAAGAAACAGCGGCCGAGGCAGACTCCGTACAGGCCACCCGCCAGAAAATCATCCTGCCAGCACTCGATCGAGTGCGCATAACCCATCTCGAACAGGGTCAGAAACGCCTCGGTCAACTGCTCCGTGATCCAGGTTTCTTCACCCTGGCTTTTGCGGATCGCAGCACAAGCGGTGATGACTCCTCTGAAATCGGTGTCGCAGGTCACCCGGAAACGTCCCTGCCGCAAAACCTTAGCAAGACTTTTCGAAATCGTCATCTGCCCCGGCTCGAAGATGCAGCGGGGGTCCGGCGTCCACCAGAGCGGCGGTTGGCCTTCGTTGAACCAGGGGAAAAGGCCCGAGGAATATGCAAGCAACAGCCGCTGCGGTGTGAGGTCACCGCCGATCGCGAGCAGACCGTCCGGTTCGGCGAGGTGCGGTGGCGGAAAGATAAGTTGATCTGTCAGTTTGAAAACCGGCACTGGGAAATCAGCCCGGCAGGAAAGTGAATAAAAACGCCTTCTTGGCGACACCGATCTTGACCTTGCCGCCGTCGCGCAATGTGCCGAAAAGGAGTTCACCGGCGATCACGTCGCTGATTTCATTCTGGATCAGCCGGTCGAGCGGGCGGGCGCCGAAAGCCGGATCATGGCCCCGGTCAGCCAGGAGCTTCCGGGCCGCAGCCGAGATCGTGAGAGAAACCTGCTTCTCGGTCAGCGAGAGTCGGAGCTGGTTGATGAATTTGTCGACCACCAGCAACATCACCTCCTGACCGAGAGCCGCAAAGGGGACAGTCGCATCGAGGCGATTACGGAATTCAGGCGAGAAGGTTCTTTCGACCGCCTGGTTCGACGATGTGGGTTGGTTGTCACCGAAGCCGATACCGGCGCTGCTCATCTCTCGTGCTCCGACGTTGCTGGTCATGATCAGCACGACATTCTTGAAATCGGCGTGGCGGCCGTTATTGTCGGTCAGGGTGCCATGATCCATGATCTGCAGCAGGATGTCGAACAGGTCGGGGTGCGCCTTTTCGATCTCGTCGAGAAGCAGTACGGCGTAGGGGTGCTTGACCACAGAGTCGGTCAACAGCCCGCCCTGGTCGAAACCGACGTAACCGGGAGGTGCGCCGATCAGGCGGGCGACCGAATGTTTTTCCATGTATTCGCTCATATCGAAGCGGAGGAATTCAACCCCGAGCTGCAGTGCCAGCTGCCGGGCGACCTCGGTCTTGCCGACCCCGGTCGGCCCGGTAAAGAGGAAGGAACCGGTCGGCTTCTCCCGTGCGCCGATGCCGGCCCGCGCACGGAGGATCGAACGGCAAACGGTATCGATCGCCGCATCCTGGCCGAAAACCTGGCTTTTGAGCAGATCCGGCAGTTTCTGCAGACGTTTGCGATCGGAACCGGAGATCGACGCGACCGGCACCCTGGCGATCCTGGCGACCGTCGCCTCGATCTCCTTGACCCCGATTTTCCTCCGACGTCGGCTTTGCAGCCGCGCCCAGGCACCGGTCTCATCGAGCACGTCGATCGCCTTGTCCGGAAGATGGCGGTAATTGATATGGCGTGCCGACAGGTTGGCCGCCGCCTGTAGCGCCTCTTCAGTAAAACGGACCTCGTGATGCTCTTCGTAGTACGATTTGAGACCTTTGAGGATATCGACCGTCTCCTCGACCGTCGGTTCGAGTACGTCGATTTTCTGGAAGCGGCGTGACAGGGCCCGATCCTTCTCGAAGAGGTTCTTGTACTCCTCGAAGGTGGTCGAACCGACACAGCGGATCGACTCGGCCGCCAAGGCCGGCTTGAGCAGGTTGGACGCATCAAGAGAGCTGCCGCTGGTTGCGCCGGCCCCGACCAGGGTATGGATTTCATCGATAAACAGGATCGTATCACCCTGCTGCTCAAGGGCATTGAGGACGCTCTTGATCCGTTCTTCGAAATCGCCCCGGAACTTGGTCCCGGCGAGCAGGCTGCCCATGTCGAGAGTATACACCCCGGTCTGCTGCAACAGCTCGGGTACGTCGCCGCTGGCAATCCGCAACGCCAGCCCCTCGGCCAGGGCTGTTTTACCGACCCCCGGCTCACCGACGAAGACCGGGTTGTTCTTGCGCCGGCGGCAGAGCACCTGGATCGAGCGCTCCAGCTCCTCGACCCGGCCGATCAAGGGATCGATCTTCCCTTCCCGCGCCTTATCGATCAAATTGACGGTATAGGCACGCAGGGGATCAGCATCGGTTTCGCTTTTCTTCTCCGTCGTTTTCTTCTCACGCCGGGTCGTCGACTTATCGCTCTGTTCCATTTTCGGTTGCGGGATGTTCGACACACCGTGCGAAATATAATTGAGGACATTAAACCGGGAGACGCCCTGCGCTTCGAGCAGCCGCGCCGCGTACGACTTCTCCTCGTCGAGGATCGACGCCAGCAGGTCGCCGACCGTCGCCTCCTCCTTGCCGGCCGACTGGATGTGCATCACCGTCC
>PKTZ01000030.1 GCA_002868925.1 Desulfuromonas sp.
AAGAACGGTCAAACATCTGACCGTTCCTATAAATCCTGTTATTTCTAATGAAGGCAGAAATACTCCCTGTTTTGATGATTCCTACAAACTCTGCAATTTAAGAATTGAGATAGCTTCTCACCAGTCCTGCAATTTAGGAATGGCTGAAGCCTCTCACCAGTCGTGATTTATGAGAAAGGTTTTCAAGTAACGACTCATTTTAATTGAACTATAATCTTCCGCATGAGAAAAAGTTTTTAATCGTTAACAACTAAGCGAAAACCTAAAAGGCTGTAGCGATCACCAGAATTAGCTCGAAAGCGCGCTGATGATGTTACGCTTTCGCTTCGGAATGCTTTTAGTTAATCAGTAACCCTTTGTGCTATACTCAAGAACGGATTCAACCTAATGGGGAATACTCCTCACAGGTATACAACTTAGTAGAGACTACTCGTTGACCTCTAGCCAATTCTGGCTGGCACGATCCTGTCGCTTCCGCTGAGTCTTAACTCAAAGGAAACGGCTATGTTCGTAATCCCTTCCGTATTATCTGTTGATTCATCGTTAACCTCCAGAACTCCTGAAATCAAAAAAGATCTCACCACCGCAATCATCTACTGTGAAGGAAACTTTGGAGAGATTGACGGCAAAACTGCCAACGGCCTTATTCGACGCTCAGAGAAATATGAAATTCTCTCAGTGATTGACAGTGAAAAAGCCGGGTTCGACACCGGTATGGTGCTCGACAACAAACCCAATTACATTCCCATCTGTC
Source organism: Desulfuromonas sp. (assembly GCA_002868925.1). Taxonomy (GTDB): domain Bacteria; phylum Desulfobacterota; class Desulfuromonadia; order Desulfuromonadales; family UBA2294; genus BM707. The sequence continues at coordinate 755 of PKTZ01000030.1, forward strand.
GCAACCTCAATGACTCATTGAAACAAGCAGGGACAGTGCCCGATTCTTTTATTTTTGGGATGGCACCATCCAGTGGCATGCTATCGAAACACGAGCGAGGGCTTATCCTCGAAGCCATGAGTCATGGGATGAACATCGTCAACGGACTCCACGAGTTTCTAAACGATGATCCGGTCTTTGCAGCCGCCTGCATAGCGAACCAGGTGAAAATCAACGACGTACGAAAGCCAAGAGATAAGAAGAACCTGCGACTGTTCAGCGGACGTGTCTCCGAGGTCTCCTGTCCCCGTATTGCTGTTCTTGGTACGGACTGTGCCATTGGCAAGCGCACTACGGCCAACATTATCACCAAGGCTCTCAATGATTGCGGCATAAGGACGATCATGATTGGCACCGGCCAGACTGGCTTGATACAAGGTACTCGCTATGGAGTTGCGCTGGACGCCATCCCATCACAATTTTGCGCTGGCGAACTGGAGGCAACGATCGTCGAAGCGTTTGAGAATGAACATCCCGACGTCATTATTATCGAAGGGCAAGGCGCACTGAGTCATCCTGCCTTTTCTTCCACGGCTTTCATCCTCCGTGGCAGCTGCCCCGATGGCGTCGTATTGCAGCATGCCCCGCGACGCAGCACACGTTGTGACTTTGATCAGATGAAGATGCCGGACCCGGCGACGGAGATCAACCTCATCCAGACCTTCTCAGACACGCAAATCATTGGCCTGACAATCAATCACGAGGAGATGAACGACGATGAGGTAAGTACTGCGATCAAGAAGTATGAAGACGTTCTCGGCATCCCGGCAACCGATGCCTTGACTCGTCCCCCCGAACACCTGGTCGAAATGGTTTTCTCAGCGTTCCCGGAGCTTCAAGAAAAACTGGGCACCGTCGCATGATGCCTGCACCGCGGGTAGAGATCGATCTCAAAAAGATCCACCATAATGCCAGTGCATTGGTTGAACGGCTGGCAAGTCGTGGCATTTCTGTGACCAGTGTCACCAAGGCAACTCTTGGTTCGGCAGAAATTGCGAAAGCCTTGATCGATGCGGGGGTGAGTGCCCTTGGCGACTCCCGCATCGAGAATATCGAAGCGATGCGCCTTGCCGGGGTTGCAGCAGAAATGACACTGATTCGCTCTCCGATGCTCAGCCAGACGGAGCAGGTCGTTGAGCACAGCGATGTAAGCTTCAACACCGAGATCGAAGTCATCAAAAGGCTTTCGCAAGAAGCACGTAAGAGACAACGTACACACGGAGTCGTTCTCATGGTTGAGTTGGGAGACCTTCGTGAAGGCATCATGCCCAAAGACCTGAGAGAAACCGTTGGTGAGACGCTGCGTTTGCCGAACATTTTTTTTAAAGGGATCGGCACCAATCTCGCTTGCCGATGCGGGGTCTCCCCAGATGCCAGTAACATGGCCGAACTCTCCAATATCGCAGATTTGATTGAGGAAACTTTTGATCTAAAAATGGAGATTGTATCAGGCGGGAACTCGGCTAACCTTGAATGGGCCTTGAGTGGTGCAGAGACTGGGAAGATCAACAATCTCCGCCTGGGTGAGGCGATCCTGCTCGGTTGCGAAACACTTCATCGCCAACCAATAAACGGCCTCTTCACTGATGCCATTACACTCTTTGCCGAAGTGATTGAATCAAAAGTCAAACCATCGAAACCATCAGGGACAATTGCACAAACTGCGTTCGGAGAGGCTGTACCCTGTATAGATAGAGGGCTTGTCGCACAATCGATCCTTGCCATCGGGCATCAGGATACCGATCCGTACGGACTCACCCCGCCTGAGGGGGTAGAAATTATGGGGGCCAGCAGCGACCATCTCATTATTACCTCCGAAAGCTGTGAACTTCCTGTCGGTTCAGAAGTGCCATTCCAAATTAACTACAGTGCTTTGCTTCACACAATGACATCTCCATTTATTACCAAGACAGTAATAAATATTTGACTGTGACGACGCACACAGGGTGTTGATTATAAAGTTTGTGGGTCAATGATGTTGGCACTTATATATCCTCAATCATTCTTCGAGCTATGATTTGAATCTAGTTAACTCGACTAAAATACAATGTGCGATCGGCAGAATTTCATTCTGAAGTTTTTTACTAAACCAGAGAAGAGAGGTTAACAATGAAGGCTTATATGATAATTGGCATGACACTACTCCTTGTCTCTATCTTTTCTTTCTCTTATGAAGGAATCAGGTCAAAAGATAATCAGAGAGTTGAAAGGTTCAAGCAAATGCACACCGGTCACGTGAGTTCGCCACCCTCAATGGCTCTAATTATAGGAAGTGTTTCAGTTGTGGGCGGTATTTCTCTTTTAGTTGCATGGATAGCTAAAAACTAAGAGATACTTCTATCTGCCCCTTTAAATTGATTTAGGGGGAACTCCATCGGATGACTATGTAAGATTCTCGTTGTTCCTGCAATTCAAGAAGACCGAACCTTTCCTGTCAGTCGTGACTTATAAAAACGATTTAAAAAAAATCCTGCTTTAAGATATAATCTCGCCAACTTTTTTCGAAATTTTCCAAACAATCATCTTCCTGCATTATTTCCTCATAAAAAACATTCCGAGATAAAACCATAATTTTATTTGCCCAATTTTGTTGTAATTCAATCGGGGAAAAATGCTCTATAGTATTAGAAAGCTCTTGAAACACTTTATTGGTTTGAATATTTAATTCTCGGACAAACGCCCTCCATTTCAACCTTTTTGCCTCTGAACTTGAGAGGAAATATTGCACAAGTCCCCATGCAACAGAATAATCATTATTGGTAAATGCCTCCCCGTAAGTTTTGTTGATTACATCAAGGATTCTAGGAGCTTTGTTGCTCCTCAATAGTTTTTTCAGATGAGCTAGACGCGTGGGATGAATATCTCCCGGGCGAAGGTGTTTTTCATCAATTAGAGCCGCTTCAAAATAAAGAGCAAGCCCTTCGTTCATCCAGAGAGGGATTGGTATTAACTTTATTATTTCTTCGGGATCTGAAGTGTCATTTTTAACGGAATACCCGAGGTTGTATACATACTGGTGCCAACCTTCATGTACGAGAGTGAAAAAGGGGTGTATCCCAGAACGATCTATTAGAGGGATATGTATCCCTTTCGGAGGAGCAGGACTAAAAAAACCAGTTGTTGCATGACTCAAACCGACCCTTTCAGCATGATCTTCATAAATTCTGGTTGAAGAATACACATTAACATTCATGGTGGCCCCTTCAACTGACATACCAGTTAATTGTTCATATGATGCGTAAGCGGCCTCCATTAAATTTTTTATGAGAGCGGCGGTTTGATCGTCGGTATCGGTTTTTATGTAATAGTGCGGAGATTGAACTTCTATCGCCGATTCCCACGAAGGCGTCGTGCGGAAACTAATTTCCGGGAGATTCGCCGATAACTTTGGCGCACTGCAGGAACCCAAGAGTAAAGATAAAAGAGCTAGCAACGTAAAGCGGAGTAAAAACATAAAATGACCCATCACCCATAATTTTTTAATACTTGCAGTTATTCATAATGTACGCTCTGCCTCATAATATATGAAATGCAGGGCCAGCGGAAAGAGCTGAGATATTAAAAAATGGCGGGAAACAGCAATTCGCTGTTCCCCGCCATTTTGGTTATGAAACAAGTAGTGTCGTTGCTTTAGAAGTTGTAGCGAAGCCCACCGCTGATTGCATGCGCATCGAAACCACTTCTAAATTCACCATCATAATCAACAAACAGCGTAAAGTTATCGGACTTGAAGTAATTTATGCCAAGGCCGACTAAACAGCTGTCTTCGTCGGGCTCGACCCCATTAATAGCAAAGGTCGTGCTCGTATTGACGATGCCTGCGGTCACATCTCTTTCGGTATCGCCAAATTCATGCGCCCACGCCAGGCGAAACTCCGGCTCAACTTTTTCATTCTTACCGCCGATCCGCAAACCGAGAGTCGTAACGGTCGAATCAGCATCAAAATCGCTGACGGAGTAAAGAAGTCCCGTGCCGGTTTCACTAAAACCGTCGATGTCTATTTGTGAATACTCGACGGACGCATTCGTAATCACATACATGCTGTCCGAATCAACGACGGTATAACCGCCGCCGAGATATGCGCCCCATTGGGTCCCGTCGGTTGAGCTTGTCGCATTAACCACACTGGTTACCCGGTCGGAGTCATAGTCATTACTCGCATAGAAAACCGCTGTGTCGATATAGAGGTGCTTGGTGGAGTAGGTGCCATAGAGTCCAAGGTTCAACGATTCAACATCAGACGACTGACCAGCATTTTTAAAGTCGACGTCGCTATCTGCGTAGCCGCCACCGATGCCGATCACAAAAGAATCTGCGATTTTATTGTCGAAACCGAATGACAGACCATAAGTGTCGAAATCGTACCCTGAAGCTTTGCTGTCGCTGTCCTGCTCCCCGCTCATTCCGAGCACCTTACCCCAGCTGCTCCAACCGCGGGCCTTGCTTTCAAAAGCAGGAATGCGCGCTTGTGCCGGACCATATGCGGTGAGATTGTTGGTTGCGTACTGCATCTCCTGCAGCCCTTGTGTCAGATGCAGGCTTCCCATGCGCCCCACTACTGAATTGTTGTAATTCTTGAATCCTACCATGGTGGCATCGATCAGGTTGGGATATTGCTCAGGAGACAGGGATCCCATTATGTCGTGCGCCTCGGCGGTCGTTTCGGAATTTATGATGCTGCCGAGGGTGTCTGCGGCAGCAGTATTGCCGCCATCGGCCAATTTTTTCAGCATATCGATAAAGGAAGAATCTTCATCGATCAAACCGACTTCTTTGTCGGACAGTTCGGTAACATTGATATATGCATTGTTCGCATCATAACTTACGTCGAGATCAAAAAATGCATTCTTAGTTGATGAACGGAACGTTCCCGTCAGGCCGTTTAAAGTCGTCAAGAAGGTATATGTTTCACCATTAAGAAGCTTGTCTGAAATATTAATATCCACACTCCCGTCAATCGTGGCGGTTCCGGTTACGGCTAGGAGGTTGCTCACCCCACCGCCGATCGAGACGCTGAGTTGGCCATCGCTTCTTTGTGTGTAATCTCCTGAAACGGAGAGGGTGCCGGAAGAGCCACGCGGGGCAACAACACCACTGCTGAACAGATCGCCGCTGAGGAAGCCGTTCCCGCCCAGTTCTGCACCATTTTTAACAAAGAGCAGATTTGTTGAAAGGGAGCCGTTAAGAACCAGAGCGCCTTCGTGAATGAAAAATAGGTCGTTCCCGGAGCCGTTGCTTGAGGCTGTCAATGTCAGCGTCCCTTCGCCATATTTATTGACAGTTTCAAAATCGTCGATGTCGTAATCGTAATCGCCCGAAATATAGAGATTTAACTTGTCGTCTTCGCTACCGCCACAAAGATCCTCGACTTGCGCACCTTCGTAAATATTGAAGGTATCACTATCGGGGCCACCCGGCAGTTTGCCGATAACCTTCCCATAAATATCAGCCTTGTCCGAGCCTCCCGCAAAAAAATCCGAATAGTCGAGAATATTTAACGTAGCATCGGCATCGACGATCAGGTGGTCCCCGCCATCGCCAAATACGGAAGAACTTGCGGAATCGATGCTAAGAGTCCCTTTTTTCACGTGAATCGTATCATCACCTTTGCCCAGGGTTGTAATAAGGGTTAGCGTCCCGGTCGTTTCAATCGTGTCGTTCCCTTCGCCGGTATAAAGGGGATCGATATCGGTGTTCTTGATTTTTACAAGATCGTCACCGGGCCCCAATGTAATATCACCGTTGATTGTGGAGCCTGATTTTATTTCCAGGACATCGTCACCATATCCCAAGGAAATGGCATTTCCGGACGTCCCTTCTATGGTGCCGCTGTTAATAACATGATCGTTACCGAAGGTATAGGTGTCAGAGAAACAGAAATTTATTCCCTCCGCGCCTGAAATAGTCCCCTCGTTGATAATGGTTTGATCGTTCCCGTCCGTGGTAATGGCATCCTGATCTGAAGTAATGCTTCCGTCACTTGTGATGTTGATGGTGTTGCCATCTCCTTTAGCGGTGATGCCGGCACTTCCAGAAACAGTGATTGCTTCATCTACATTAAGGGTTCCTCCATCTGAAACCGTCAGCGCTACCCCAATTTGCGGGAACAGTGATATTGCCAACAATGCCAATCCAATTTTAAATCTCGTCTTCATGCTTACCTCCCATTTAAATAAAAAAATGCCGATTAACACAAAAGAAGTGTGTGAGGAAATTGATAATTAAATAGGTTGAATCAGTGTGGGGATAGTCAGGTAAATATATATTTACAATGTTTCCATATTGAATATCAACATAAATTGTGGGACATTTATGTTGATATTTTTTGTGAATTTTCTCATGACTTGTGTTTAAATAGAGGCAAACTTGAAATGTACGGTTGACTGTGGGGTTGTTGTGCTCACCTGAACTAATAAAAAAGAAAATAAAATGATGCCACCGGAAGAACTAACTCCTCCCAGAATTATGTTTGCATCGCAAAGGTGAGGTTTTTCCTGAAATAATATTTAAACAGACATAAGTTGCTTATAGTGGACTTAGTCCACACTTAGTCCGATCAGCACCACCCCTCCGCTGATCGGACTTTTTTTATTCTAAGAGATGACGTTCTAAGTTCCACAACTCCTACTATTTCTAATCATAAAGATAAAACCCTTCAGAATTGTGGTTTCTTAAAAGACCTACATTACAATAAGCAGATACCCGTTACGATACATTTTCATGACAACTCTAATAAGGAAAGGAGACTGTCATGGGAATGAAAGTAGGCTATGCAAGAGTAAGTACAGTAGGTCAAAGTTTAGACCTACAAATGGAACGGCTCTCAGATTGCGATCGAATTTATCGAGAGAAAGCCTCCGCTGGCTCAACCAAGAACCGACCTGAATTGAAAAATGCTCTCGATTTCGTTCGGGAAGAAGACGTCTTTATTGTCACAAAACTTGATCGACTCGCTCGGTCTGTTGTTGACCTCTCACTAATTGTACAGCGGCTTGAAGAAAAGAATGTAGACCTCGTTGTTCTCGACCAGGGAATCGATACGACAACTATCTATGGCAGGTTACAGTTCAATATTTTGGCTGCAATCGGAGAATTTGAAAGAGGTCTCATCAGAGAACGTTCTCGTGGGGCAGAGAAAAAGCAAAAGCACGTGGAGTGCGGTTTGGAGCAAAGCCGAAGTTGTCCCCAGAAAACATACAAATGTTATTACAGGACTTTGAAAGCCCTGGATTGAGCAAAGTTGAGATTGGCAAGATTTACGGAATAAGTGTCTCTTCAGTGTATCGCCTATACTATGAAAACAGAGAGCAACTTGAAGTAGCTTAATAACAAAATGGCCACCTGTTTTGGGTGGCCATTCTTGATTTAATAACCCTCTTAAATATCTCTATCAATAAGAAGCGGTTTTTCTTCTCGCAACCAGTGACAGATAGGAAACATCTAAGCAAACGCTCCATTGACCTAACCTTCAAACGCAAGTCGCATCTGGTCAGGAACACGAACCGCTTTCCCTTGTGAGCTATCAAAACAGACCATCACCGTTCTTGCCTCGGCATATACCTTCCCTTTGCCGCTATGCAAAATGTAGTTCAGGATAAAACTGCTGCGCCCAGGAGTTTGGAACTCAACATCAATCACAAGAGGATCATTCAGGCCGATCGGTTCAAGGTAGCGACAGTTCGCTTCCACCACCAGGAACTGTAGCCCGGTTGCCATTATTTCGGAGAAATATTCATGAAACAGTTTGAATCTAGCTGTCTCTATGAAAGTAAAGTAGGAGGCGTTATTTACATGGCGATATGCATCAAGATCGGCAAAGCGAATTTCGATTTTAGTGGAAGCTTTCATCTGACACCTTACCTTTCCATATAGTAATTGCCTTTACATCTATATACCACGGGCCTTACAAAAGGAGAAAGGCCCATCCGAACCGGACAGGCCTTTTTGCATCTTACTTATGGTGACTTATAAGAATAGCGCAGTATGGTAGCGCACTTGCTTCTGGAGCAAGTGGTCGGAGGTTCAAATCCTCTCGCCCCGACTAATTATAAAAAGAGCGATCCTAATAAGGATCGCTCTTTTGTTTTACTCTCCGGCCTGGGACTTTTCTCCGAGTGGAGCATCCGGGACGGGGCCTCACCATAAAAGCCATACTGTAATAGCAAGTGTTATCTCAATTGCACCTTGTCTTTGGATATCACTTCCGCCAATTTTTGTTGAACAATCCGGGGACGCTCATAGTCGTCACGAACCGATGCTAAAGGCACCATCTCTTTACCAATCTGCCGAAAGACATTCCTGATGCCATTTTTCGAAGCGCTAAACTCACCTCCCGGTGTATAGGCGATCCATTCATTGTCGCGTTTTGCGAGAATCGTTAGAACCAGCTTTCCCTCGACAAGGTCACGGAACTCCATGTGATTGTCGTTTGTTATCGATATTTTCAAATTATTTTCTGTAAACTTGGCGGTTGAACCAAGCCAGGTATGACGACCGATGTTGGCCTGATATTTTTCATCAGCAAGCTTTTCGCTTTTGGCACCATTGCTGACAGAGAAAACTGGCGCGCCCTTCTCAATCCGTCGCTTTTTGCCAATAATTAAACGATCATTGTCAAGAAAAGCAAGGCCTCCGACCCTTTCATAACGACGGATTTCCTTGCCGCTTACAAGGGAGTAAACTCGTGTAAGGGCGGAAACTTTTTTGTCCTGCCGCCAACCGTCCCCCCATTCGGTATATAGTGCCACGGTGGAATTGTCCGGAGATATTTCGACATCTTTGAAGCGGCTGTAGTACAGGTGTTCGTAATTGCGCACTTCGGTGACCATGGGGATGGAGACTTCGTTCAACAGTTGCCAGGTGTCTAGGTCATAGAGCCTGACGAAACCTTTTGCGGAACCGCTGTCAGTTGGCATAAATGGTGTCCCGGCAAACAGAATCACGCCGTTCTGGAGACCCCAACGGTCAACCGTGATATTGAGTGATAACACTTCTTCTTGCGTTAAGGCCGCCATATCGAAAATCAGAACTCTGGTTTTCTCATTTTCTTTATCTTTTACCAGAACGATCAATTTGCTGGAGTCATCATAAACGGCCTCGGCAGCCTGATATTCTCCGGGCCAAGTATGCAGTTTTTGTCCGGTTGCCACATCCCAGACATGAAAACCTTCCTGATCCCAGGTTATCAGGCGCATACTCTCTGAGTCAGCATGACAACCGCCATCAACGGTCGCTGATTCGCCAAGGTAAGTTGTTTCAAGATCAAGCGTTTCACCGTCAAGCACTCGTAATTCGTCCTTGTCGTAATCGGGTAAAAGAATTTTATTGCCAGCGTCGATATAGAAATAATTATTATTTGATCCATCGACAGAACGGTTGGCAAGAATTTCCATTGCCGCGACATCGACCAGTACTGCCTGATTCTTGTCTCGTCCTCCCCAATCGTTGAGGATGACCTGCGCCTTTTCGGGATGAGCGACAATATTGCTCACTAGGGCGGGCACCCAGATACTTCGATGTTCCCAATCATTTTCCCGATCCCAAACGTGTAGTTTTCGCTGGTTGTCGGCACAGATCAGATAACGGCCATCGCGGGTTGCTCCTAGAGCATGTGGCCAGAACATCTCGTCAAGGATGCGTGTTTGTTGAAGTGTTTGCGCATCAAAAACCCGAACTTTTCCTGCGGAATACTTTTCACTGAACGCCAGTTCTTTGCCGTCCGCCGTCCAGACAAAACCGCCTGCGGCAACGTGTTTTTCAATCGGGGCGAAAGCGCTGATACGCTTTTCCGCAACATTGTAAAGCACCAGACCACCGTGAGTCTGGACGGCTATTTCATTTGCGTCAGAGAGGTTCCAGGCAATCGCCAGAACTTTCTGAGGCAAAACCTGCTGAGTAATTAGCTGGCCGGTTGTGCTGTCAAAAATCACCAGTTCTCCACCGAACGTTGTATAGGTATTACCGTAGGCCAAATAACGCCCGTCAGGAGAAAAGGCGGGACGAAGACGCGCCTTGTTATTAATATGACTTCCGACAGGCAGGAAATCTTCAAAGGTTTTAAGTGAGACAAAATGTCGGGCATCCCACAAAGAATAATCTCCGCCTTCTCCGGAATTGCCGAAAAAGTATTTTTCGTCAGGTGAAACTGCCACCCAGTTTGCCTTGACATTGGTAGTTGCTGCAATCAGTGGTTGTACGACAGTCTCACTTTCTCTTGTCAATCGTCTTTCAGTTCGGCCGATCAAGACCTCAATCTGTTTGCGCAAATTTTTCATGTAGTCGGTAGGATCATTACCCTTTTTCTCTTGATCGGCGAATCCTTTGTCTAGATAGCGTTGCGCCTGAACGAAATCACCCGCCAGCACCCTATTCTTTGCCAAAACGTTGTATAGCCAGGCTTTCTTTTTGAAGGTTTTTTCGAACGGTTGAAGCAGGCGGTAGGCTTCATCTATCCGATAAGCCGGATAGAGAACGTCATCACAATAGTAGTAAGTGGTTTCCCAGCGATCCTCTACCAAGTAGGCTTTGTCAATTGCGCGTCGGTAATATTTCTCTGCGTCTTTGTAGTTCTGTTGATTGGAATAAACGTGTGCAAGCCCTTCGAGAACCTTGAAATTATCTGGGTATTTTTCCGCATTGTCCTCCATGAAAGTTAATGCTTCGTTGCGGCGCATGCGTTCCCACAGACTTTCATAAACCTTTTCTGCCAACTCGGCGCTAAAATAGAACTCAAGGGCTTTATTGTAGAACCCGTCAGCGAAATCCTGATTAATTTTAGCAATTTGGTCACCCATATACTTGTAAACCTTGTGGGCAAACTTGTTCTTTTCAACTTCGGAAACATCTGTATTTCCCACCCTTTTAATCCCGTCTTCAAGTTCGCGAAGAGTCTCTATACGATCGCCCTCAGTCATTGATGCCGGATCAAAAAGTTCCACCATTTTCAGATCGATATACTTTTCCCAGAGCTCGAAGTTGACAACGCCCTCTCTGGTTATCAAAGCCTTTTTGTAATATTGTTCTGCTTTTTCAAAGTTTTTATGATCATACTGCTGGTTAAGTCCGCGAATAAAATTGAACACATAGTGATCCGCGCCAAGCCGGTCTTCCCAACGAGAGATAAAGCGTTCGACGGCTTCTACAGATGATTCTTCTTCCAGATCGTAAAGCAGACGAACAACGGTGCCGTGATAAAAATGGGGGTCGATACCCATCATTTTTTCGCGCAGGGCCCGTTGATCATCTCCCTTCAGGAAAAAACTGTAATTCCATAAGGTCGGCATGAACTCCGGATATTTTTCTATGCATTCCCGATAAAGCTTAGCCGCAGCCTGACGTTCTCCATTCTTGTCAGCCAATGAAGCCCGTGAAAACAGGCCCGGCGCGGCGTTGGGGTAGTTTGTCGCCAGTTCGGCGCGAATCTGATATCGTCTGACGCTGCTCGGATTCGACCAGCTTTCACTAAACAGACGATGCTCTTCAGGCACTTGATGCTTCGCGGTCTTTTCGCTCAACGGAATACAGGCAGCGGTCACTGCACTGATGAGTATGATGGTCGTGATAAAAAGCTTGTTCATGAAATCTCCCTCAGAAAAGATAACAAACGGATTTATACTGAATGTCGTGATATAGAATCTATGTTTGGGGCGCGGTTCAGCATACCACTAACGGGTTCTCCCCGATTTAGTAGTTTTAGTAGTTTAAATACAAAAAGCCACCCACGAATCCACATGGATGGCTTGAAATCCTGTTCTAACTTATCCCCCCCATGCAACTCGGCTGTCTCAGAAAGATCCTTGGTCTTGCGTCACTGGACTGCTCAAGCTTTGCTCTTTCGAGAACTGATTTATACAAACCTACATAAATAATAAAACCACTATACTTAAAATAAAAAGAACGGTCAATTTAATGACCGTTCCTATAAGTCCTAATATTTCTCATCAGAGGCTTAATTCCCTTCTGATTTGATGATTCCCACAAACCCTGACTTGTAAGAAGATATGGTTTTAATTTCCAAAAATCTTTTCATTCATTCTTTCAACTACACTGGCAGTGTGTGGTTCTGATAGGTGTGCGTAGCGTTTAACCATTTGTAGTGTCTTATGCCCCAGGACTTCTGCTATTTCTGCCAGTGTTGCTCCATTCATTGCTAAGTATGAAGCGGTTGTGTGTCGAAGGTCGTGGAAGCGAAAATCTTCTATCTTTGCTGTTTTGATAGCTGACTTAAAAGCAGTTACAATGTCCACTGGTTTTGAAGAGTCCTTGCCTGGGAAAACAAGTGGGCTGTCAATTCTGCGCAATTTAGACAACTCTTTTATGACTTGATGTGCATGACTTGTGAGTGGAACTGCTCGGCGTTCATTGTTCTTGGTTTCATGCAAGATAATGCTAGATCGAGTTAGGTCAACATCCTTCCATCTTAGATTGAGGATCTCTCCTTGCCGCATCCCCGTTGAAATAGCCAGCACAACAATAGGGTAGAGATATTTACTGGAACTTTTCTGGCAGGTCTCAAGCAATCTTTCTCGTTCATCATTGTCGAGAAAACGTACTCGTCCTCTTGGTTCTTTCGGCTTCTGCACTTTAGTAAATGGATTAACTTCTAGCCACTCCCATTCCCTTACCGCCAAATTGACCGCATGACCCATTGTTGTCATATATCTTTTGGCTGTTGAGGGAGCGCGCTTTCGGCCTTTTGAAATCTCCTCAGTCAGTAATTCGTCGCGGCATTGTGTTACCAGTGCGGCGTTAAGATCTGAGAGCATGTAATAGCCGATCTTGTCTTTCCACCAATTCATATGGATTTTGATGTTGCGTAGGTTCTTTGAATTTTCCGCTTCAGCCAGAATCGTGTAGCGGTCGATCAGATCGGCGATAGTATGTTTTTTGGATTCTTGCTTGATGAAGTGTCTATTGTTGCGGATGTCGGACTCAGTATCGGCTGCCCATTTTTTTGCATCGGATTTGCGTTCAAAGGTGGCGGATACGGGAGGGTGGCCTTTCAGTCGAACCAGCGCACGGTATTTTATCTTCCCGTCGGATGATTTTCGCGTCTGGATTACGGCCATAAATCCCCCTTGATTTGTCGTTATTTTTCGTTGAATTTCGTGATTTAGTGTACCACCAGTGTACCAAGGGCGCAATTTAAATAAAAACAGGGACTCGGCTAAATTAGCTAAGTCCCTGTTTTTGTTATGGTACCGAAGGCCGGAATCGAACCGGCACGGCTAGAAGCCATCGGTTTTTGAGACCGACGTGTCTACCAATTCCACCACTTCGGCAAAGAGGTTTGGATTATATATATTTAGTCTGAGACGGTCAAGCCGATATCGTCTCTGTTTTCTCGTTCAGTGCCACCAGAAAGCGGAGCCATAATTCCCCCCTGTTCAACCCCTTCCCTTCGCAACTTGCGACCGGCAGAATATCGATCAGGCTGTTGCAGATAAAGAGTTCATCGGCACTGTATATTTCATTGATCTGGACGTCTCTTTCTTCGGTGACCAGTCCCCATGCCCGGGCTATTTCAAGAACTTGTTCGCGCACGATGCCGGGCAGCACCAGGTTGCCGAGGGCGGGGGTGATCAGCCGGTCATCTCGGGCCAGGAAGATGTTGCTGGTCGCCCCTTCGAGCAGCCGGTCGTTCTCATCGACGAACAGCGCCTCGCGCACTCCCTGCTCGCGGGCGAAGTTGGCGGCGTAGAGGCAGTCGGCATAGTTGCCCCGCTTCATTTGCGGCAGGTGCGAGAGCGGATTGACCCGCCGGTTGGGGGTGATGACGACATCGATCCCGTCCTTGCGTTCGGCGTCACCCGGCTCGGTGTAGGGGGCGACCTCGATCAGGAAGTGAGACGCGTCGGGCGACGGAAAGGCGAGCCCGGTAAAGGGGCCGCGGCTGACGGTCAGGCGGATGCGGCTGACCGGTGTGTCGGCCTGTTGCACCGATGCGTGCAGGGCGGCACTGATCGAATCCAGGTCGAGCGGAAAATCGAGCCGTTGCGCCGACGTGGAAAGGCGGTCGAGGTGTTGTTGCAAA
>PKTZ01000057.1 GCA_002868925.1 Desulfuromonas sp.
GCTATATTCCATGGAGTGTTCATGAACCCGACCCGTAACCTTCGTATCTCGCTTTTTTTCCTCGTCGCCCTTTTGATCATCGGGTGCGGTGGTTATATGTCCATCGAGGGCTGGACGCTCATCGACTCTCTTTACATGACCGTTATCACCGTCTCGACGGTCGGCTTCAAAGAAGTGTTTGCCCTCTCTCCGGCGGGTCGCTTGTTTACCATCTGCCTTATTATCTTCGGCGTCAGCTTCATCGCCTACGGGGCCGGCAGCATTGTCCAGTTCATGGTCGAAGGCCAACTGCGCTCTATTCTCGGGAGAAGAAAATTGGAAAAGCAGATCTCCAAGCTCAGGAACCATTACATCATCTGCGGCTACGGCAGGATCGGCACCCACATCTGCCACGAGCTCGAATCGAAGCCGGTCCCGTTCGTGGTCGTCGAAAAAGAACCTGCCAAGGTTCAGCGCCTCAGCGAGGAGGGAACCCTTTTCGTCAACGGTGACGCGACCCTCGACGACACCCTGATCGCGGCCGGAATCCGCAACGCCAAGGGGCTGGTCACCGCGGTTACCTCCGATACCGAGAATGTCTACATCACCCTGACTGCGCGCGGGCTCAACCCCGATCTCTTCATTCTCGCCCGCGCCAGCGAGGAGGCATCGGAGACCAAGCTGAAGCGGGCCGGCGCCAACAAGGTGATCTCGCCCTATGTCATGGGCGCGGCACGGATGGCCCAGGCGATCCTGCGACCTTCGGTCGTCGACTTCATCGAGATCGCCACCGCCGGCAAGAACTACGAACTCCAGCTCGAGGAATCGCGCATCGCCGCCGACTCGGCCCTGGTCGGAAAAGACCTGATCGCCTCCGGCATCCGCAAGGATCTCGGCATCATTGTCGTCGGGGTTAAAAAGGATGACGGCCAGATGCTGTTCAACCCCTCTCCCGCAACCATTATCGATGCCGGTGATGTTCTGATCACCCTTGGCGAACCGGCGGCGATCGAGAATCTCGAGCGGATCGCGACCAGCAAGGCCTGACATGTCCAAACACCTGCACGTCCACGTTCCCTACCGACAGCTCGATGAGCGATTGCCGATGCTGCTCGAACACAAACTGCAGCCGGAGATCGGCTTCAAGGGGGAGGATCTCGACCAACTCGATCCGGAGCTGATCGAACGCGCCAGCGCCGAGCTTGCCGAAGGGGGCCTGGGCATTACTGTACACGCACCCTTTTTCGACCTCAACCCGGGCGCAATCGAACCTTACGTGTTCGAGGCGACCGCCATCCGCTTCCGCCAGACCATTGCCGCCTCGTCCCGCCTCGGAGCGAAAACCATCGTCTTTCACCCAGGCTACGAATACTGGAAATACGGCGGCATGGATCACCTCTGGCTCGATGCTTCGCTCAGTTTCTGGCCCGATATCATCGAGCTGGCCGAAGAGTGTGAAATCGACCTGGCGCTGGAAAACATCTTCGAGTCACGACCGCAGACCCTGGTCGACCTGCTCGATCGGATCGACTCGCCCCGTCTCGGTCACTGCTTCGATGTCGGCCACTGGCGCCTGTTCGCAAAAACTCCGCTCGAGGCCTGGTTCGCCGAGATCGGCCACCGGATTATCCATCTGCATCTGCATGACAACACCGGAAAAGGGGATGAACACCGTCCGGTCGGTGAAGGGGATATCGACTTCGACCGCCTCTTTACCCTGATCGCCGGTATTGCTTCGACACCATCAATGACCCTCGAGGCACATACGATCGAAGAGTTGAATCGCTCCCTGGTCAATATCGTCCCTTTCCTCGATCGCTAATTGATGCGATACTGAATTTCTTTTTCCGTATTTTTTTTACGACATAGAACAGGGAAGGCGAGTGAAATGAAATTTTCTATGGTTCGGAAAAAGATTATTCGTTCGATCCGTCTGCATCATGCCGCTATTACAGCTCTTCTGTGCGTCTCGCTCTGCGGCTGTGTCGAGAGCGGCTCACCGTACTGGCAGCAGGGCGCCGCGATGCTCGACTCTATGTCTGGTCAGCAACACCCCCTGACCACGAGTGAGATCGGCCAGGGACTGCGCGAGGCGCTTAAGGTCGGCACCGCCACAGTTTCATCCCGCCTCGGACGGAAGGATGGTTTCAATCTCGACAGCGCCGTGCATATCCCTTTGCCGGAGAAACTGCAGCAGGTGCAGGAGACGCTTGAAAAGTTCAACCTCTCCTATCTCCTCGACGACCTCGGACTGAAAATCAACCGGGCGGCCGAAGCGGCGACCCCGAAGGCGAAGTCTCTGTTCTGGGCGGCGATCAGGCGGATGACCCTGGATGACGTAATGGAGATTTACAACGGGCCGGACGATGCCGCAACCCGCTATTTCCGAGAGAAAATGACGCCTGAACTGGCGCGGACGATGCGCCCGGTGATCAATGATACCCTCTCCGAGGTCGGGGCCATCCAGTCTTACGACAGAGCGATCGGCAAGTACCGCCAACTCCCTTTCGTGCCGGACGTCAAGGCCGACCTGACCGGGTATGTCACCGAAAAGGGGATGGACGGACTGTTCCACTACCTCGCCAAAGAGGAGATGGAAATCCGCCGCAACCCGGTCAAGCGGACAACGGAATTATTGCGCCGCGTTTTCGGTTCCTGATCCCGGGCTAGAGCTGCTCGACCCGGTAACCCTTCTGCCGGAGCAGTTCAACGACGCTACCCTTACCAGCCAGGTGGGCCGCGCCGACGACTACCATCGCCGTCTGCTTCAGCTCGAGCAACGATTCAACCTTCGCACACCATTTCCGGTTACGCCGATCGAGCAGCAACTCCTTCAGTTGCGGCTCGGCCCGCATACTGCCGTTGATCAATCGATCGAGCTGCTCGGCATCTCCGTGCCGCCAGGCGGATACCATATTGCCAAACAGGGTCGAAACCTTATCCAGATCTCTCAATGTCTGCTCGACCAGAATATTTTGGTCAAGCCGGTCAAGCCCGGTCAGGGTCGCAAGGTGTTCGTCGACCGACTCCATCTGCAAAACAATCTTCCCTTGTCTTTGCGCCTTCTGCATAAAATGCTGGTCAAGCCCGAACTGCGGACTGAAACCGAGCTTCTGCATCTCGATAATCGACAGGGTCAGACAGAGCATCCACGGCTTCAAACCGCTCAGGTTCTCTATGGAAAGGCCCTGCGCCGTAAGGTAGCGCTTTAATTTTGCATATGTTTCATCTGCAAGAACGGTTTGTAAACTGTTTCCCGGCTTGAAGGAGGCCGCCAGCAACAGCCGCTGTTGAACTGCGGGGCTTTGAATCTGATCGAGGTCGGTCTCGAAGGCGATATTCTGACTTTCACTGAAGATCCGGTCATAGATTTCAGGAAGCGGGTAACTTTGCTGATTAAGCAGATGGATCGAGCCGACCAGGTAAACCGTACTCGCTCCCTTATCAGCCTTCCAGATCGAATGTTTGTCGGCGGCAAAGGTTGTCGACGTCACCAACAGCATCAGCAGCAGAACAACTACCGAGCGAAAAAATATCTTGAACATGGTCACCCCTTCCATCGATACTGTATCGATAATTGAATAACTGCTCACAAAAAAAGGGCGATCCAACCGGATCGCCCTTTGACTTCTATATTCTACCCGGATTAGTGTCTCTTACCGGCAACCTGAATCCGGATAACCGCTCTTTCCAGAGCCGCTTCCATGACCTTGAAGTCCTTGTCTTCGGGACTCAGGCTCTTCAGAGCATCCTCGGCCCGGCCAAGAGCTTCCTTGGCACGCTCCAGGTCGATCTGGTCGGCCGGCTCGGCCGTTTCGACCAGAACCGTCACCGTATCGTCTTCGACCTCGACATAACCCCAGTTGACCGCGACGTGGAACGTCTCGCCATCCTTCTTGTAAGTCAGTTCGCCAACATTCAGGGTCGTCAACAGCGGGGTATGGCCCGGCAGGACACCGACTTCGCCGAGCGATCCGGGAGCGGAGAGCTCCTCGACTTCTTCGGAGAGGACCCGCTTGTACGGGGTTACCATTTCAAGCTTCAGTTTTTCTGACATCTCAAACTTCCTTTATCAGGGTTCGGGGCGTCTGCCCCGCGCGATCAGGCCGCCAGTTCCTTGGCCTTTTCGAGAGCCTCTTCGATGGTACCGACCAGGTAGAAGGCCTGCTCCGGGATATCATCGTACTTGCCGTCGACGAGATCACGGAAACCCTTGATCGTGTCTTTCAGTTCTACGTACTTGCCCGGTGCACCGGTGAAGGTCTCGGCAACGTGGAACGGCTGCGACAGGAAGCGCTGGATTTTACGGGCACGGGCAACAACCAGCTTATCTTCCTCGGAGAGCTCGTCCATACCGAGGATGGCGATGATATCCTGCAGATCCTTGTAACGCTGCAGGACATACTGGACGTCACGTGCGCACTTGTAATGCTCTTCGCCGACGACCTGCGGATCGAGGATCCGGCTGGTGGAGTCGAGCGGGTCGACCGCGGGGTAGATGCCGAGCTCGGCGATCTGCCGCGAAAGAACCGTAGTCGCGTCGAGGTGAGCAAAGGCGGTCGCCGGAGCCGGGTCAGTCAAGTCGTCGGCCGGGACGTAGATCGCCTGGACCGAAGTGATCGAACCCTTATTGGTGGTGGTGATCCGCTCCTGCAGCTCACCCATCTCGGTAGCCAGAGTCGGCTGGTAACCGACCGCCGACGGGATACGACCGAGCAGCGCCGAAACCTCGGAGCCGGCCTGAGTGAAACGGAAGATGTTATCGATGAAGAGGAGAACGTCCTGTCCTTCCTCGTCACGGAAATATTCAGCAACGGTCAGAGCCGAAATACCGACGCGGGCACGGGCGCCCGGCGGCTCGTTCATCTGGCCGTAGATCAGGGCTGCCTTGTCGAGAACGCCGGAATCCTTCATCTCGTGCCAGAGGTCGTTCCCCTCACGGGTCCGCTCACCGACACCGGCGAAAACCGAAAAACCGCCGTGCTGCTTGGCGACGTTGTTGATCAGCTCCATGATCAGGACGGTCTTGCCGACACCGGCGCCGCCGAACAGGCCGATCTTACCACCACGGGAGTACGGTGCGAGCAGGTCGACGACCTTGATTCCGGTTTCGAACGCCTCGACCGCGGTCGACTGATCGATGAACTCGGGAGCCGGGCGATGAATTCCCCACTTGGTCTCCGCTTCGACCGGGCCAGCTTCGTCAACCGGATCACCGATGACGTTCATGATGCGGCCGAGAGTCTTGCGACCGACCGGCATCATAATCTGGTCGCCAGTATCGACAACTTCCTGTCCACGGACCAGACCGTCGGTGGTGTCCATGGCGATGGCACGAATCGTGTTCTCGCCGAGGTGCTGAGCGACCTCGCAGACCAGGTTGTTTTCCTGATCATTGATTGCCGGGTTGGAAATCCTGAGAGCGTTGTAGATCTCAGGGAGCTTGCCGGCTTCGAATTCCACGTCGATGACGGGACCGATAACCTGTGTAATCTTCCCTTTATTCATGATGAACCGTTCCTCCTTGTTCCCACTCCTTTTCCAGGTGGGAGCACGTTCGTATTTGTTACTTGATCGACTCAGCGCCGGAGATGATTTCCATCAACTCCTTGGTGATGGCAGCCTGACGGGCCCGGTTGTACTGCAGGGTCAGCTTGCCGATCATTTCTGAGGCGTTCTTGCTTGCACTATCCATAGCGGTCATCCGGGCGCCGTGCTCGGAAGCAACCGATTCGAGCAGAGCCCGGAAAATCTGTACGTTGATGTGCTTCGGCAGAATCTGTTCGAGCACTTCGCCGCGGCTCGGCTCATAGATATACTCGGCCGAGTAACCGTCGCCTTCGATCTCCTTCGGAACGATCGGCAGCAACTGACTTACCGTCAACTCCTGGCTGATCGCACTCTGGAAGGAGTTGTAGACCAGGAAGACCGCATCGTAGGTTTCGTTGACGAACGGCTCGATAATCTCTTCGCCGAGCAGGGAGGCGAGGCCGAAGTTAATGTTGCCGGTGACGTGCTCGTGGACCTTGGTGATCTTGTCACCGACCCGGCTCTTCAGGTACTCGTTCCCTTTACGACCGACGATCAGAATGTCGTAATCTTCGAAACCCTCTTCGTTTTCACGGACGAAACGCTCGGCTTTTTTGCTGATGTTGGTGTTGAAACCACCGCACAGACCACGGTCGGCGGTCATCAGCACGACCAGCGCCTTCCCCTTGCCCCGCTCCTGGAGCAGGGGATGGACTCCCGACTCCTCGCGCAGTGCCAGGTTGGAGAGCACGTCGAGCATCTTGTCGGCATACGGGCGGGCAGCGACCACGGCGTCCTGGGCCCGGCGCAGCTTGGCCGCCGAAACCATTTTCATCGCCTTAGTGATCTGCTGGGTGTTCTTGACCGAGCCGATCCGTTTTTTGATATCCTTCAGACTGGGCATTATCCGTAAACCCTTTATTCTTTAGTTAGGCTTCCGCTACGACGAACTGACCCTTGAACTCATCCAGAGCGGTCTTGATCCGACCCTCGATATCGTCATCAATCGCTTTCTTCTCGTCAAGATCGCTCAGCAGTTGGGCCTGCTTGGTCTCCATGTAGGCGATCATTTCGGATTCGTAGCGCTGAACCTCTTCGACCGGGTACTCATCGACATAGCCATTGTTGGCGGCGAAGATAGCGAGAACCTGCTTCGAAACCGGCAGCGGCTGGTACTGACCCTGCTTGAGGATCTCGACCAGGCGGGCACCGCGGTTGAGCTGACGCTGGGTAGCGGCGTCGAGGTCGGAACCGAACTGGGCGAACGCTGCCATCTCACGATACTGGGCGAGGGCCAGACGCAAGGTACCGGCAACCTGCTTCATCGCTTTGACCTGGGCGGCACCACCGACACGGGAGACCGAGAGGCCGACGTTAATCGCCGGACGCACACCGGAGTAGAAGAGGTCGGTCTCAAGGAAGATCTGACCGTCGGTAATCGAGATAACGTTGGTCGGAATATATGCGGAGACGTCGCCGGCCTGGGTTTCGATGATCGGCAGGGCGGTCAGGGAACCGGCAC
Organism: Desulfuromonas sp.; assembly: GCA_002868925.1. Lineage (GTDB taxonomy): Bacteria > Desulfobacterota > Desulfuromonadia > Desulfuromonadales > UBA2294 > BM707. Next base: position 7,031 of record PKTZ01000057.1, read on the forward strand.
CTTCGTCATCGTTCAGCTTGGCGGCACGCTCGAGCAGGCGGCTGTGGAGATAGAAGACGTCGCCCGGGTATGCTTCACGGCCCGGCGGACGACGCAACAGCAGGGAGAGCTGACGATAGGCAACCGCCTGCTTGGAAAGGTCATCATAGATGATCAGGGCATGCTTGCCACTGTCGCGGAAGTACTCGCCCATGGTAACACCGGTGTAGGGTGCGATGAACTGCAGCGGTGCCGACTCTGAGGCGGAAGCGGAGACGACGATGGTGTAATCCATGGCGCCGTGCTGCTTCAGCTTCTCGACAACCTGGGCAACGGTCGAACGCTTCTGACCGATCGCCACGTAGATACAGACCATGTTCTGGCCCTTCTGGTTGATGATGGCGTCGGTAGCAACGGCGGTCTTGCCGGTCTGCCGGTCGCCGATGATCAACTCACGCTGACCACGACCGATCGGAACCATCGAGTCGATCGCCTTGAGGCCGGTCTGCATCGGCTCGTGAACCGACTTCCGCTCGACGATGCCGGGGGCCTTGATCTCGACTTTCCGGAAGTCATCCGACTTGATCTCGCCCTGGCCGTCGATCGGAATGCCAATACCGTTGACGACACGACCGATCAGCGACTCGCCGACCGGGACCTGAACGATACGCTCGGTCCGCTTGACGGTGTCGCCTTCTTTAATGTGCTCTGCCTCACCGAGGATCGCCGCACCGACGTTATCTTCCTCGAGGTTGAGGACCATACCCATGGTGTTACCGGGGAACTCGAGGAGCTCGCCGGCCATCGCCTTGTCCAGGCCGTGAATACGGGCAATACCGTCACCGACGGAGATAATGGTGCCGGTCTCGCTGACCTCGACTTCGCGACCAAAGTTTTCGATCTGTTTTTTAATGATCGCGCTGATTTCTTCTGCTCTGATTTCCATTGGACCTATTTCACCCCTTCGTTAAGGTATCTTCAATCCGCTTTAATTGCGTTTTCACACTTCCGTCAAACAGGCGGCCGCCGATTTCGGTACGGAGGCCACCGATCAGGGCCTCGTCGACGTCGACTGTCAGTTCCACGTTCTTGCCGGTCTGCTTCTCAAGCTCGGCGCTGATCGCCTTCTTCTGCGCATCGCTCAGCTCGACCGCTGCGGTCACCCTGGCGCGCAGGGTCCCGGAAAGCTCGTCGGCGAGCTGCTGGTAGTAGAGCTCGATCTGCGGCAGGTACTGCATTCGGTCCTTTTCGACCAGCAGGCCGAAAAAGTCACGCATCACTTCGGAAAGACCGAGCTTCTCCATGATATCGGCGAAAATGGCCGACTTCTTTTCGACGGCGAGGGTCGGGCTCTCCAGGAGAAGCCGCAGCAGATCCTCCGCAGCGACGAGCGAACTCACTTTGGCCAGCTCTTCGCCGAAGGCATCTATCTTATTCTGCTCGGAACCAAGGCTGACCAGCGCCTTGGCGTAGCGTTTTGATATCGCGCTGGTACTCAATGTAGTTCTCCTACCTTCTTCATATATTCATCGACCATGTTGCTCTGGTCTTTGGCGTTGACGTTCTTCTTCAACAACTCCTCGGCCAGTTCCACGGCGAGGCGGGCGGCCTCCTGCTGCAGTTCGGCGCGGGCGCGGGCGACCTCGAAGGCGGCCGACTTCTCGGCTTCCTTCTTGATCTTTTCGGCCTGCTCCTTGGCGCTGGCGATGATCTTGTCACGCTCAGCCTCACCCTCCTGCTTCAGTTCGGCGGCGATCTGCTCGATTTCGGCCTCGGCCTTGCTCAGCTTCTCGTCATACTCGGCGAACTTGACTTCGGCCTCCTCGCGGGCTTTCTGCGCCTCCTCGAGCTGCTTGGCAATCCCTTCCCTGCGCTCTTTCAGGGCATTCATCGCCGGCTTCCTGGCGAAATAGAAAAGAATGCCGAAGGTCATGGCAAACGCTATGAGACGGTAAACAAAGTCCTTGAGCAGGGCACCGCTGTCGGCGTGGCTCTCGCCACCGGAGGCGAACGCCACCGAAACCGAGAGCAGAACAATTACGAATGCAAGGGATATGGACTTGGTACGGCTTGAAACGGTCATCTTTATATAGCCCTCCCCAGAACCTTGGTCGCGATCTCGGCGGCCAGTGCTTCCGATTCCGACTTCAACTTCTTGCCGGCTGCTTCCGCCTCGGTGGCAACCTGATCCTTGACAACCTGCAACCGCTTGGCCGCTTCGTCACGAGCCTCACCGAGGATGGTCGCCTCTTCACCGGCGGCCGCCTGGCGCAGCTGGTTCTTCTCCTGGTTGCCTTGCAGCTTTGCTTCCTGCAGTTTCTCCTCGTAACGTGCCATCTTCTCGTCGATCTGCGATTCGAGTTCGCTGGCCCGCTCGTTCGAGCCGTCGATCGTCTCCCGGCGTTGCTTCAGCATGTTTCGCAACGGGCGGTAGAGGATGGCATTGAGTACCATCATCAAAACGACGAAATTGACAAACTGCAGAAAGATTGTCCAATCTAAATTCATAGCGTTTCACACCTCAATCCGGACACTCCACACCCTCCGGGGCCGAGTCTCCGAGCTGGTATACTGTATACACATTAAAGGGGTCAAAAAAATCGCCTCGCGGCGAAGCAGGGCATAGCTACCATAGACCAAAAATGATGTCAAGAGACTTTTGCCGCTTTTCGCCGGTTATGGCGGAGTTATGCCACCCCGTCAAAACAAACGGTTCTATTCCGCCTTTTTTTCGGCCGCCGTTACCGAACCCGAACCCTTGCCCGGCATCGACAGGTTGCCGTTCATGACCACACCTTCTTCGACCACGAGGACCGGAGCCTCGATGTTTCCCTCGAAACGGGCCGGACGGCGCAGCTCGACCCGGTTGACCGCCTTGATGTCACCTTTGAACTTGCCACTGAGGATAAAGGTCCCGACTTCAACCTCGCCCTCGATATCGGCGGTTTCACCGACGATCAGAGTGTCCTTGGAGACAATCTCCCCCTTGAAGGAGCCATCGAGACGGACGATTTCATCGAAAAACAGCTTCCCTTCAAACTTGCTGCCCGGGCCGAGTAAAGCCTTGATCTCACTTTTTTCCAGCGGTGTTTCCTTGCGCATTACCCTTACCATCCTTCCTGTCGTCCGTTTGACGGGACCGACATCTATACCGACAGTGATTTCCTTATTTATATATAAGGAGTCAGCTGACTCCAATAATTTCCAGCAGGCGATCGAGATCGGCCGCCTCGTAGTAGGAGATCTCGATCCGGCCTCCTTTTCCCGACGGAACGATCTTGACGTTGGTCCCGAGAACCCGCTTCATCTCGACCGCGAGGTGCTCGAGTTCCGGGTCCTTTTTCTTGCCGGATATCTTCTTCTTGGCGGCGGTGTCACCGCTCTTGACCTTACGCACCAGCGCTTCAAGTTCGCGCACCGAGACCGGCTTACCGGTGATCCTGTTGCGCAGCTGCATGATCTGCTCATCCGATTCGAGAGAAAGCAGAGCCCTGGCGTGGCCCATACTCAATCGGCCGGTCACCACGTCCTGTTGCACCATCTCCGGCAGTTTGAGCAGGCGCAGGGAATTGGCGACCGTCGGCCGCTCCTTACCGACCCGTTTAGCGACCTCGTCCTGGGTCAGATCAAAACCGGTCATCAGGTGGCGGTAGGCCTCAGCCTCCTCTATCGGGTTGAGGTCCTCGCGTTGGATGTTCTCGATCAGCGCCATCTCGAGCGCCCAATCCTCGGAGACATCCTGGATAACCACCGGAACTTCACGCAGGCCGGCCTTCTGCGAGGCCCGCCAGCGTCTCTCCCCGGCGATGATCTGGTAGTGGTCTGCTTCCCTACGTACCACTAGGGGCTGGATCACCCCTTTTTCCCTGATCGAGGCAGCCAATTCCTCCAGTTTTTCATTGTCAAAGGTCTTGCGCGGCTGATCGGCATGTGGTTTCAGATCCTCAATCGGGCAGAGGAAGTATTTCTTATTTCCCTCCTGGCTGGCGGAATCGAGCAGGGCGCCGATCCCCTTGCCGAGGGCTGGACGTTTAGCCATTTGCACTCCCGGATTTAATAATCTCCTTGGCCAGATTCAGGTATGCCTCTGCGCCACGGGACGAAATATCGTACATCAACACCGGAAGGCCGTGACTCGGCGCTTCCGACAAACGAACATTACGGGGAACCACCGCGTCGAAGACCCGGCCATCAAAATGACTCCGGATCTCTTCGGCGACCTGGTGCGAGAGATTGTTGCGGCTGTCGAACATGGTCAACAGGATGCCGAACAGTTTCAACTCGGGGTTGAGGTCGCGCTGGATCAGGCGGATGGTCTTCATCAACTGGCTCATCCCCTCCATTGCGTAGAACTCGCATTGCAGCGGGATCAGCACCGCGTCGGCCGCCGTCAAGGAATTGACAGTCAAAAGGCCGAGGGAAGGGGGGCAATCGATCAGAATGTAATCATAATCGGCGCGCACCGTGTCGAGAACCGACTTCAGCTTGATTTCCCGGGCAAAGGCCGAGACCAGTTCGATTTCGGCACCGATCAGGTCGGTATTGGCCGGCAGGATATGCAGGTTAGGTATCCGTGTTTGCTGAATTATTTCAGATACTTCAGCTTCTCCGAGCAGGGCATGGTAGACCGTGTACTCCGAGTTCTGTTTGTCGATGCCGACGCCGCTGCAGCTGTTGGCCTGCGGGTCCATATCGACCAGAAGGGTCTTTTTCTCGGCAACCGCCAGCGACGCGGCAAGGTTGACGGCGGTGGTGGTCTTACCGACACCACCCTTCTGGTTGGCAATAGCAATTATTTGGCTCATGGAATCCCTCGAGACATAGGCTTCAGCGGGCAAAAAGATTAGCACAAAGATTCGACGGTTAAAAGGCAAAAACAACCATCAAAACAGTTGGTTAGAGCCAACCCTCTATCTTGTGCTATCCAAGTAAAACAATTCTATATCTTGTGTTTTCTTCCCAAAACAAGGATCTGACGTCCGGCCTTTGAGATCGGTAGCGCCAGCTCGATACGATCAAGGCATTCAACTTCGGACTGTTCAAGATATGGCGCCGCCTCGGAGAGCTCACGCTCCCCCTCCGGCCCCTTCATCGCCAGGATGCGGCCGTTCGGACGCAGACAGGGCAGGGCCAGTTCGACCAGCTTCGGCAGCGCCGAGAAAGCGCGGGCGACGACAGCATCGAACCCGCCGGCGGCAAAGGATTGCGTCGGCAGCTCTTCCGCCCGGCCGTGCCAGGCGACAAAGCGTTCAAACCGCAACTTCCGGGCGGCATGCTTCTGGAACCCGATCTTCTTGCCGACCGAATCAACCGAGACCACTCCGATGTCGGGTCGCATGATTTTTAGCGGTAATGACGGGAAGCCGGCTCCCGACCCAATATCGAGCAGGTCGTTCACACCATCGAGCAACGGCAGCAGGGTTAGAGAATCGACAAGATGCTTTTCCACCACCTCGACCGGGTCGGTAATCGCGGTCAGGTTATAGGTTTTATTCCAGCGCAGCATCTCCTGCAGGAGCAGTCCGAGACGCCCGGTATCATCATCTCCGATGACGAGACCGAAAAGCTCTGCCTGCCTTTTTATCTCCGCAACAAGATCCATTCTTACTGCCGCCGCAACAGAACCGAGAGGACGGCGATCGCTGCCGGCGTCACTCCGGGAATCCGCGAGGCCTGGCCGAGGGTCTGCGGCTGCGCCGCAACCAGTTTCTCCCGGACCTCGCTTGAGAGGCTCGCCACCCCAGTATAATCGAAACCGTCCGGTATTTTGATCTGCTCGGTTTTACGAAAACGTCCAACCTGCTCTTTCTGACGTTCGATGTAACCGGCATACTTGACCGCTATCTCGAGCTGTTCGTGCACACCGGCCGGCAGGCTTGCCAACTCATCGTCGAGGAAGAGCAGGTCGGCAATAGTGATCTCTGGCCGCCGCAGCAACTCCTCGAGGGAGGCTCCGTTCTTCAATTCCGGCAGGCCGAGCCTGGAGATCGCGGTTCGATCCGAGGGGCCGATCCGGACCTGCCGCAGCCTCTCGCCGCCGGCATCGATCTGCTCCAGCTTGGCCGAGTACTCATCCCAACGTTTATCATCGATCAGGCCGGCTGCTCGGCCGATCCCGGTCAGACGCTGATCGGCGTTATCCTCGCGTAGCAGTAGCCGGTATTCGGCCCGGGAGGTGAACATCCGGTACGGCTCGGTAGTGCCGAGGGTCACCAGGTCATCTATCAGAACCCCGATATAACCCTGGTCGCGCCCGACAACGATCGGCTCCTTACCCTGGGTACGCAACGCTGCATTCGCCCCGGCGATGAGGCCCTGGGCGGCCGCCTCTTCGTACCCCGAGGTCCCGTTGATCTGACCGGCGTGGTAGAGATTTCGAATCGTCTTGGTCTCTAAACTTGGCAGCAGCTGCGACGGATCGACATAGTCGTATTCGATGGCGTAGCCGGGACGCATGATCTCGACCTTTTCCAGGCCGGGAATAGTTCGCAAAAAAGCGAGCTGAACATCGGGCGGGAGCGAGGTCGAAACCCCGTTCGGGTAAATCTCGGCACTGTCGAGCCCTTCCGGTTCGAGGAATATCTGGTGTTTATCCTTCTCCGGAAAGCGGACCACCTTGTCCTCGATCGACGGACAGTAGCGAGGTCCGACCCCCTCGATCACCCCGCTGTAGAGCGGTGAGCGGTCGAGCCCGCCACGGATGACATCGTGGGTCTGCTGGTTGGTCCAGGTGATGTAACAGGGGACCTGCTCGATGGTGATCGCATTGGTGTCGACCGAGAATGGGCGGGGGGTCGCGTCACCCGGCTGCGCCTCGAGCGCGCTGAAGTCGATACTGTTGCGGTCGAGTCGAGCAGGGGTCCCAGTCTTAAGGCGCCCGACCTTCAGGCCGAGGTCACGCAGGTGATCCGACAAACCTTCCGACGGCGGCTCACCGGCCCGTCCGCCCGGGTAGTTATTGAGACCGACATGGATCAGGCCGCGCATAAAGGTGCCGGTCGTCAGGACCACGCTCTTGCCCCGGTAGAGAATCCCCTCTCGGGTTTCGACCCCGGTGACCGTCTCCCTGTCGATCAGCAGACGGCAGACTGCGCCCTGCTTCAGATCAAGGTTCTGCTGATCTTCGATGACCGTTTTCATCCGCGCGGCGTAACGCATCCGGTCGGCCTGGGCCCGCGAGGCGCGAACCGCTGGGCCCTTCTTGGTGTTGAGAATCCGGAACTGGATCCCGGTCGCGTCTATATTGCGCCCCATCTCGCCACCTAAGGCATCGATCTCCTTGACCAGATGCCCCTTGGCCAGGCCGCCGATCGCCGGATTGCACGACATCTGGGCAACCGCGTCGAGGCCGAGAGTCAGCAACAGCGTGCTGCAACCGGTCCGGGCGGCCGCCAGCGCCGCCTCGCAGCCGGCGTGGCCGGCACCAACCACTATAACATCGTACTCTTTTCCATAATCAACCACGGTCACATCCTCACACGTTCCACGTGGAACAGATAAAAATTGTTGAAGTGATATGTTTCACGTGAAACATATCACTTACCGATACAGAAACGGGAGAATATCTTATCGAGAATATCATCCGGGGTCGTCTCCCCGGTGATCTCACCCAGCGCCTGCAACGCTTCTTTCAGGTCGAGCGCCAGAAACTCAGGATCGTGCGTTGCGCTTATCGCTTCCCGGAAACGGGTCAATGCTTCGTTGGCACGAAGCAGCGCTTCCCGGTGGCGCCGGTCCGAAACAAGGGTCGACTCCGAGATCTCACCGCCACTGAAAAAGAGGGTGGATATTTTTTCCTTGAGACCGTCGAGACCAGATCCGGTCTTAGCCGAAAGCGGAACAGCTTCAAGATCAGTGAAAGGAGGAGTCAGTTCCAAGGTCTCGCGGTCACTCTTATTGACGACCAGAAGACAGCGCTTATCCTTCGCCATCTCAAGGGCGAGCAGGTCATCATCGCAGACCGGTTGACTGCCATCGATTACAAACAGGACCAGGTCGGCGGTCTCCGCCCGTAGGCCGGCCCTCCGTACCCCTTCCGCCTCGACCAGGTCGGAGGTATCGTGGACACCGGCGGTATCGATCAGGCGGAGTGGAATCCCGGCGATCTCGAGCGATTCTTCGACCGTGTCGCGGGTCGTCCCCGGAATATCGGTCACGATCGCCCGTGATTCACCAAGCAGGGCATTGAGCAAGGAGCTCTTGCCGACATTGGGCCGACCGAGAATCAGGACATTCAACCCCTCGCGCAGAACCCGGCAGCTGTCGAAACCGGCCAACAGCCGATCGATCTCCGAAGAGACCGCATCGACATCCTCGGCGAGACGGGCAATGGTTGGCGGAGAAATATCCTCTTCCGGAAAATCGATATGCGCCTCGACCAGGGCAAGGTGTTCAACCAGGCGATCACGCAGACTGTAAACAACCCGTGACAACGCACCATCCATCTGGCGCAGGGCGAGTTGACCGGCCGCCTCGCTGCGCGAACGGATGACATCGATCACCGCTTCGGCCCGGGTCAGGTCGAGCCGGCCATTGAGAAAGGCCCGCAGGGTAAATTCACCCGGATGCGCCAGCCGTAAACCGGCTTCGATAAAGAGATCGAGGATGCGACGGATAATCAAAGGACCGCCGTGGCAGTGAACTTCAACCACATCCTCTCCGGTGTAGGAGCGGGGAGCGCGCATGATGACGGCCATGACCTCGTCGATCGGGGCTCCGTCCGGATCGAAAATATGGCCGTAATAGAGCCTGTGCGATTCGAATTGATCGACCGCACCCGGAGAACGGAAAAACCTCTGCAGCATTGCTTCTGCAGAGGTTCCGGATACGCGAACGATTCCGATGCCGCCTTCTCCAACAGCCGTCGCCGGAGCGACAATCGTCTGTTCGGAATTATCGGAAATCATAACATCTCTTTATCAGGAGAACTTCTTGTGAATGTAGTACTGCTGGGCGATGGTCAACAGGTTATTGACAAGCCAGTAGATAACCAGACCGGCCGGGAAATTCAAGAACATCACGGTGAAGATAACCGGCATCATCAAAAAGATCTTCGCCTGCTTCGGATCCATGGTGCTCGGGGTCATCTTCTGCTGGATGAACATAGTCGCACCCATGACGATCGGCGTAATGTAGTACGGGTCCTTCGCCGAAAGGTCAGTAATCCAGAACATGAAGTCGGTGTGGCGAAGCTCGATCGCCTCGTAAAGAACGCGGTAGAGGGCGAAAAAGACCGGGATCTGGATGACCATCGGCAGACAACCGCTCATCGGATTAACCCGGTGCTTCTTGTAGAGCTCCATCGTCTCCTGACCCTGGCGGGTTCGATCGTTCTTGAAACGCTCCCTGATCTTCTGTATTTCAGGCTGCAGCTTCTGCATCGACTTCATCGAAACGTAGCTCTTATGGGTCAACGGCCAGAACAGGAGCTTGATCAAAACGGTGAGCAAGATAATGGCGATACCGTAGTTGTGAGTGTAGTCGTTGATCATGTTCATGAACCAGAGCAGCGGTTCGGAGATGACACTGAAAAAGCCGTAATCGATCGCCTTGGCCAGGTCATGATTGACCGACTCCAGGATACTCTTATTGCGTGGGCCCAGATAGGACATGAAGTCGTATTGTGCCGTCATCCCCGGGTTGAGAGAGGGGACAGCCAGGGAGAAGCTGTTCTCGATCGAGTTATCCTCGGTAAACTGTACCCGGATCTGCTCGCTGGCGTTATCGAGCGGGACCAATGCCGAAATGAAATACTTGGTCTCGTAGGCACTCCAACGGGCCGATTTACCGTAACTGACAGATTTCTCCTTGAGGTCGTCGATCTCGACTTTATCGACCTCATCAGCGACCAGGGTTGCTCCGCCGGTAAATGAAAACTGATCGGATTCTACCGATTCGTCATAGTGCTGAACCAGGGCGAGATCGAGGCCGCCGCGAACCGGCAACGTGCCGTTGTTGCTGACCCGGACCGCCAGGTCGATA
>PKTZ01000153.1 GCA_002868925.1 Desulfuromonas sp.
TGGCGGAGGAGGTAGGATTCGAACCCACGGTACTTTCGTACAACGGTTTTCAAGACCGCCGCCTTAAGCCACTCGGCCACTCCTCCGTATTCTATTTTGTTGTGATCCGCTCCAGACCGCCCATGTAGCCGCGCAAGGCCTCCGGGATGACGACCGAACCATCCTCCTGCTGGTAGTTTTCGAGAATTGCCAGCAGGGTACGGCCGACCGCCAGGCCGGATCCGTTCAGGGTATGCACGAAAACCGGCTTGCCGCCGCCCTCGGGGCGGTAGCGGATCGATGCCCGCCGTGCCTGAAAGTCACGGAAGTTGGAGCAGGACGATATCTCGCGATACGTCTCCTGCCCCGGCAACCAAACTTCGATGTCGAAGGTCCGGGCCGCCGAAAACCCGATGTCGGCGGTGCAGAGATCGACCACCCGGTACGGCAGTTCGAGCCGCCGCAACACCTCTTCGGCGTTATCGAGCAGCTTCGCCAGCTCTGCATCCGACTCTTCCGGCCGGACGAACTTGACCAGCTCGACCTTGTTGAACTGGTGCTGGCGGATCAGGCCCCGGGTGTCCTTGCCGTGCGAACCCGCCTCCTTGCGGAAACAGGGAGTGTAGGCGGTGTAGCAGATCGGCAGATCCTCTTCGGTGAGAATCTCGTCCCGGTAGATATTGGTCACCGGAACTTCCGCCGTCGGGATCAGGAACAGATCGACATCTTCGGTATGAAAAAGATCATCTTCGAACTTGGGGAGCTGTCCGGTCCCCGTCATGGTGTCTCTGTTTACCATAAAGGGTGGAAGCGTTTCAACGTAATTGTGCTCGCCCGTATGCAGATCGAGCATGAAGTTAATCAGCGCCCGTTCAAGCCGCGCTCCGGCCCCCTTGAGCAGGGAGAAACGGGCTCCGGACAACTTGCCGGCCCGCTCGAAATCGAGGATATCGAGATCTTTGCCGATGTCCCAGTGTGCCTTGGCTTCAAAACCGAGCGCGGGAGGTTCGCCCCAGGCCTTGACCACCGGGTTGTCCTCCTCCGATGCGCCGATCGGACACTCGGGGTCGGGCAGGTTCGGCAGGACCAACATGCGCGCCTTAAGATCTTCCTCGAGCTGACGCAACTCCTCGTCGATCTGCTTGATCCGGGCCGAGACATCCTTCATCCGGGCGATCTCGTCCTGAACCGTGCTCTTGTCCTTGGTCTTGCCGATCAGGGCGGAGACCTTGTTCCGCTCCGCCTTGAGCGCTTCCCCCTCGCCGAGGAGGTCACGCCGCCGGCCGTCGAACTCGCCGAACCAGGAAAGATCGATCTCCTCGCCGCGGGTTAGCAACTTCTTTTCAACCGTCTCGATGTCTTCACGCAGCAACTTGCTGTCGAGCATGGAAAAACCTCTTGTCTTATCGGAATTAAGCCCGCTATTATTAGCACCTCAGGAAACACTCGTCAACCCTGCAAACGCGGGAAAAGGCTTATCATGACACGGCTTGTCTGTTCGATAATTATTCTGCTGCTGGTAAGCATCCTCCGGCCTCTTCCGGCCGGTTGCGATCCGATCAGTATTGTCGCCGTCGGCGACCTGCTGCTCGGCGGCAGCGCAACGCCGCAACTGAAAAAAAATGGTTTCAGCGATCCCTTCAGCCCGACCCTGGTTCACCTGCAGCAGGCCGACATCGCCATGGCCAACCTGGAGGCGCCCCTGACCACTGCCAAAAAGCCGGTCGCCGACAAAACATACACCTTCAAGGTCTCTCCGGCTGCGGCAAAGGATATCAAAAAAGCCGGCTTCGACCTGCTGACCCTGGCCAACAACCACATCGGCGACTTCGGTCCGAAAGGGGTGATCGAAACCGTCGAAACCCTGGAGCAAGAGCAGCTTGCCTACGCCGGGGCCGGTCGCAACCTTGCCGAGGCGAGACGGGCAAGTACTATTATCGTCGACGGAAAAAAGATCGCCTTTCTCGCCTACTCGAACACCTTTCCTAAATCCTTCTATGCCGGCAAAAAGAAAGCCGGCAGTGCCCCCGGCTACATGAGCAGGGTGGCGACCGACATCAAAAAAACGCGCGCCGAAGCCGACTATGTCGTCGTCTCCTTCCATTGGGGAGCTGAGAAAATGACCGCTCCGAAGGATTATCAAAAGACGCTCGGGCATCTGGCGATCGACAACGGTGCCTGCGTGGTCA
>PKTZ01000131.1 GCA_002868925.1 Desulfuromonas sp.
AACCGGTCGGGTTTCCCCGGAGTACCGAAAAGAGTATCGGGCTGCGAACTCGGCGCCAGATCGGAGAGTTCGATATCGCCCCGCGTCGGCGCCTCCGCCCCATCTTCATCCTTGGCGGTCGTATCTGCGCCATCGACGCCCCGGTTGGGGATCGTCACCTGGACTCCTATTCCGCCGTTCGAAAACAGGGGAGAAACGGTCGTGTCCGCCGGGATATCGTCAATCCGCTTCTCAGCATCCGACCGTTCCCGCGGGTTCGGGTCGTAGCCTGGCGGCAACCGGTCGGGTTTCCCCGGAGTACCGAAAAGAGTATCGGGCTGCGAACTCGGCGCCAGATCGGAGAGTTCGATATCGCCCCGGGTGCGGCCGTCTGTTTCGGGGTCAGCCTGCGCGACCTTCATCTCCTTGCCACCCCCCTCGGGAAGAAGAAAAACAAAATCTCCCTTGTCTAGATTGGGGTTACGGATCTTGCCGTACTGCGGATGCTGTGCATTTTTAGAATAATTGATAACTGTTGTCTGCATGAACTCGCCGAGTTCGGCGCCGGTCAGGTATCCGTCATCGTTGAAATCTGCGTCACCCTTCAGGGCCGAGACAAACTGCCGACGAAAAATACTCTTGTCAGGGACTTTTTCATCTTCGGTGCCCGAGGTGATAAACTGGCGTACTGGCTTGGTGGTTTTGTAGGTGATGTTTTCCGGAACCGCCCGGGTCATGGAAAAGATCGAACCGGAGAAGCAGCTGTCGAACAGAAACAGGGCGTGCTTTGCGTCCATACCAAGAGCGTATTCCTCAATCCGTTGCATACTGATCGCGACTTGCTTAAACTCGACCGGGTCGCGAAACGGATTCGGTGCCTCTTTGGGGACAAGGTAACCGATTGCTGTGCCACCATACTTCGGGGTGATAGTATGACCGTGTCCGGCAAAATAGAAAAGAAGTCGGTTTTCGAAATCCGCTCCGTAGCGAGCGATAAAACTTTCAATCGAAGTAGCGAGTTGTTCCTTATCCGGGTCGAACAGCATTTCGACCTCAAAGCCGTTGTCGATTAAGGCGGCCTTGACAGCCTCGACATCCTCCTTCACACCCGGCAGCGGCGGCCAACCATTATTGTAATCGCTGACCCCGATGACTAGAGCATGGCTTTCTTTGTAGAAGCCAATCGATTCTCCTTTAGCGTCACGGATTTCCACCGAGGATGAGACCGGATCATTATTGGCGTAAGCCGGGGAAAAATTCAGAAGAAAAACGGATAGGAGCCCAAAGTAGGCAACAAGGACTTTCACAACACCCTCCTTTTTGAATTACATCAGCGTCAACTAATTGCTGAAATAAGAACCAACATTAAGGTTTAAAAATAGCTATCACAGCCTATCAATTGCAAGAAAAATATATATTAAATATGAAATAGCAGTTTACGTCGATCCTGCAACCTCCAAAAAGTCACCCCCTTTTTAAATTACATATTTGCTTAACCTGCTAGAAACCCTCGTTTTTTTAAAATTTTAGGCCATAAAAACAATCGTAGAGTTTCTCTGTATGGCGTTAAATCGTCAATTCCTTTAAGAGGGTTGATGGTGTTATAGAAATTGATGAAGCGCAGCAGGTTGGGTTGTCGTTTCTTGCGATCACGAAACATCTCTTCCGATGCCACATCTCCATGATTTATCGAATAACGCATTCGGCCTTAACGTTGGTCTGGAACCGATTAGCTCACGTACATTTTTGACCAATGCCGAGTTCGGAAAAGAAAAATAATAAGGGCGGCCAAACGAATGACCGTCCAATAAATTAATACTATTATTACTAATCAGGAGTTCAAAATCCTCTATTAAAAAAAATCATTAATAACCCTGATATTTCAAAATCACAAAACCATCTTGCCAGTCACCCTACTTTAAATGTATATTTCTGCGATACTCAAATTGGAAAATTTTAAGGAAGGTGCAAGTGGCAGTTAAGGATTTATTGAGAGTTGTATTGCTGGCAAACAACACGACGGTTGCCGTGTCTAAAGACCCGACCCTTTGGCAATATGTATATTCTTCCATTCAAGATGAAGAGAACAACACCCCCAGCGATACAGAGAACAAAAACAAATCAACCAACGCAAAGCCTGACAAATTAGACAGCTAGAAAAGACATACATTGATTTTTAACACAGAAAACCATCCTCACCTCCCCTCTTCAAACACACTAACCTTCAGCATTCTTGCTCGATGAGAAAGGATTACCAATGATTAAATCGATCGGTTTTATCGGATTGGGAACTGTCGGAAAGCACATGGCACTCAATCTGCTCAAAGGTCAATTAGAGCTCAGCGTCTATGATCGTGATCCGAAAAACGTTGCCGATCTCGTAGCTGCGGGAGCACAGGAAGCATCGGATGCATTGACAGCGGCCAAAGGCAAGGATCTGGTTATCGTCGTTCTACCGGAAGTCGAGGAGATGCAGGCAGCGCTGTCCGAAGAGAATGGGTTCATTGAAGGGATCGGCCCTGAAACGATCCTGGTCGACATGGGGACGCATTCCCTGGACGCAACCCTGGAGATCGCTAAAAAAGCAGCCGAAAAGGGAGTCCGCTTTCTTGATGCGCCAGTTTGGGGGACGAAAGAACATGCTGTCAACGGTCTGCTGACCGTTCTCGCCGGTGGCGATGTCGATATCGTTAACCGCTGCCGGGAGGTTTTTTCCTTTTTTGGGCTCAACATCATTCATGTTGGCGAAATCGGCGATGCGACCCGCATGAAATTTGTTGTCAACTTGATGCAGGCGCACATTATGGAAGGTCTCGCCGAAGGATTTTTATTCGGTGAAAAATTCGGCTTCGACGCCGAGAAGATCCTCGAGGTTCTCGAATCGGGTGGCATCACCTCTCCGTTGATGAACCTGAAAGGGAGACGGATCGCCCGTGGAGACTTCTCACGCAATCTGGCCCTCAAGTATGTCCATGAAGGGCTTGCTCTTACCAACGAAATTGCTAAAGCAAAAGATTTGAAATTACCGGCGGCGGAAGCAGTCTGCAGCGTTTATGCACAGGCAGTTGCAAACGGCTACGGTGAAGAAGACTTCTCCTCTGTCATCAAATCGTTACAGAATTAATAGAATTCTTCTTTCAATAAAATAAATTGTCATTTTAGCCCCAACCCACCGGTTGGGGCTTTTTTCACATCCCACGCCATTGTGGCCCCGATTTTTTTAGCGCGAATTTGCATGTCGTACCCGGGAGAGCTATGATAAGACTTTCATCCCGATTGGAGTTATCATGACAATGCCACTGCTGCACATTTTCCGTAACACACCCTTCGGCCGCGAAACCTTGCTGCAATCCGCTTACTTCTGTCGCCGCATGCAACTTCCGCTGTCGATTTACATTCCTGAATTCAAAAACTTTCTCTTTTATTTCGATCAGGACATCGTTCAGATCGACCTGGATGAAAGCTACCTGACCGATCCGGACTCAGCGGAGGATCACATCCGTGAGATTCTCGCCCTGCACCAGGTTAAACACAGCCTGGTTCAACCGACCGGCATGACCGCCAGCACCCTGCCTGACCTGCCGACGTCTTTTTCGTTCATGACCTGTCCGCGATCGATGAGCGACCATGTGCGTAAAATTTCACTCGGAATGATCGGTCCCAAGGTCCGGCATATAGTTAAAACCGCTAATTTCCCGATTTATCTGCCGGCACCGGTATTCAAGCCATGGACCAGGCTTGCGGTTCTTTACGGCGGCTCCGACAGTGCTGCCGGTGCCCTGCGCCTGGCACTCGAAATCAACAGGCTCAGCAACGCCCCGCTCCAGGTATTCAGTCAGGGTGACAGGGGCGACTTAGAAAGTCAACTTTCGGCGCAGGGCTTTTCAGAGGAACAGATCGAATCCTTCGACTGGCAATTTTGGGTGGAGGGTGACATCACTCACCAGTTGTACAACATCCCGCACGACAGTCTGGTGATGCTGGGCGCCTATGGGAAAGGGCTGATACGCGACACCCTGTTCGGCAGTACCATGGAGAAGATCCAGAGCGAGCTGCCTAACAACATGCTCGTAGTCGGTCCGAAATGTAAATGGATCAAGTCGGTTAAATAACAATTCCCTCAGCACTGAAAACGAAAATGGCCCATCCAAAGCGGATGGGCCATTTCTGTTTCACTATCTGCAGACAAGCTACAGTGAGCAGGTCATATCCTCACCGCAGCACATCGGCGACTTGATTTTGCCGTGACCGTTCGGGCACTTGGAGATCTGTACTTTCGCGCCACCCTCCAGCGTCAGGGTGTCGTTTTCAAGTGGTGCATCACATTTTGCACAGGTTGCATTAACAGCCATACCGCATTTCGGACATTCGTACGTTGCCATTGATTCTTCCTCCTGGAAAAGTTAGATGGACGATATAGTGGTAATTATACCCGGATTTTAAAGATTTTACACCGGCGTTGATTGAAACAAAACCTCATCTCTTCAAAAAGGCGACGATCGCCCCTTCTCCACCCTGCCGCTGCGGTGCCCGCATCCACTCGACGACAAAGCGGCGGCCCGGCCCGTCGAAGTAACTTTCGACGATCGGCCGCAACACCGGCCCCTCATTCGAATGGACCCCTTTGCCGGTAATGATCCGGACCACCTCGAAGCCGTGGAACGCCGCGTTCTCGAGAAACCAGCCGACCTTCTTATCGACGTCCTCAGCCCTGACCCCGTGCAGGTCAAGTTCGACCTGCGGTTCGACATCGCCGCGTCGCAGCTGTTTACCTCGACGTGACTTGGCGCTGCCGCCGGTACCGCCCGCAGACAACTCCGCTTTATCCGCCGAAAGTGAAGTGTCGACATCTGAATTTTTTGATGGGGCCTGTTTCTCCCGGCCGCCCTGCTCGATTTTCCGCACCCCGAGTCCGGCCATTTCGGTAAAGAAGTCGGCATCCTCTTCCGGCTTCGGTTCGGGTTCAGAAACCACCGACTTCGGCTTCTCGACCGATTCGGGCGGTTTCTTTTCGGGTTGCTGAGTGCTGGAAACAGACAACCCCTTCAGCGCGCTGAAGGGGTTGTTGAATTTTTCATTATCTTTATTTTTGCTCATTATTCTTTTAGATCAACGACGAACGATAGTCTTCTTCCGTCCGGTCATCGCCTTGGTCTGCTGCTTGATGATCGCCCCCGGCTTTTCCAGGTGGAACTGGTACCAGAGATCGCCGTACGGCTTCATCTTCTGCTTCTTACCGGCCTTGAGTAGCTCCAGGTTGGCCTCCATGGTCTCGTGGCCGCCGACCTTGCCGATCCCTTTTTCCAGGGTGCTGATCGCCTTTTCATGCTCACCGATCTTTTCGAGGCAGAAAGCGTAAAGCTCCCAGATCACCGGCTCTTTCTTGTTAACCATGACCGCCTTGTCGAAGGTCTTGATCATGTCGGCAGTCTTGTTCTTGTGCATGTAGCAGACCCCGAGCATCCCCATGCCGGCCCAGTGTCGGCTGAACGCCTTGTTCAGGTACTCGAAGGCGGTCTTGAAGTCGCGTTTGAGGTAGTAAATCGAACCGATCTGGGTCACGATCTGCCCCTTGAGATAGGGCTGCCACTTGGCATATTTGAGCAACGCCTCGAGGCTTTTAATCGCCTTCTCCGAGCGGTTGGCCATCATGTCACGCTGGACAATCTCCATTCCAGCCTGAACCTTCTTGCTGACAACCTTGAAGACAATGATATAGACAATAACGGCGAAGATAATGCCGGTAACGACCGAGTAGACAGGGGAGAGCTTGGCTCCGAACTGTAAAGCAGCGGAAACAATGAGGCCGCTGGCAAAAGTTACAAGAATTCCGTACATGTTATTTAAAAATCCTTTCCATCAAAATTGAAGCGGGAAGTGTAGCAATCCCCCCTGGAAAAGTCAAAACCAAATCAGCGCGGAAGCTGCAAATGTCTGACCACCCGGTCGATGCCGAGCTGATCGAGGTTATCCGGCAACCGGTCGTTGTAAATGAACTGGCAATTTCCGGCCTGATGAAGCGGCAGTTCGGTCTGCTCCGTCGTCAACTTCATCGATTCACCGCAATGCACCGGGCAGGGGCCGCTCTGACCCGGTTCGCGAAACGGGCAGTTGCGGCTGACGCTGACCGTCACCCACGGCAGGTGCAGGGTCCCGTGCAGTCCGTCCGGCAACGGCGCCACCCCCTGCAGCAGGTTGTCGAGCTCGACCCGATCGATCGACTGTTCACGCAGAAAGGAGACCGCCTGCTGCTGGTACCAGCTCCCCTTTTGAAAATAATCGATCTCAGCCGGATTGAGGTCGAGGTCAAGGATGCGGGGTCCCCGCTTCTGGCCGGAGAGTACTCTCCCGGCGACCAGGGGCACCTCGGGCGACAGGTCGCGGACAAGATCAATCGCCCCGAGATCGGAGATGACGATCTCGTCGTCCGGCCCCAGCTCGGGCAAAATCGTCTGCAGGCGCTTCTTGAGGATCGGAAGGAACGGTTCGCTCAGCACCGGGGTGACCAGGGAAAATGGCAGGTTCCGCTGCCGCGCAGCCTTGCAGGCGGCGGCAAGGGCATCACCGTCGGGGAAGGTCCAGGGGCAGAATTCCGAACCGAAGTAGATGCGGGACCATTCGCCCGCCGGGATGTTTTCAATCTGGGTGGTAAAAAGGGCCGGCAGCACGTCAGCTACTCTTGCCGGAGGTCCGTACCCGCAGCGTCAGCCGGTCACCCGGCCTGAGTACGTGGTTCTCCGACAGGTTGTTCCATTCCCGGATCTGGCCGGTACCGACCGAGTAGCGGCGACCGATGCCCCACAGGGTGTCGCCGGAGCGGACCTTGTAAGTGATCTCCTTGACCGGCCCGGTCGCCGCGACGGTGCGCGGTGCAGACTTCTTGGCGGCGCGGGAAGAGACGACCAACCGCTGGCCGGGGCGGATGATGTTGCTCCAGCCGAGCCGGTTCCAGACCCGCAGCTGGTGCTGGCTGACACCGAACTTGCGAGAAATCGACCAGAGCGAGTCGCCGGAGCGGACGGTATAGACCTGGCGCCGGGTCCGGATGTAATCATCCTGCAGCTCCTTGATCGGCCGACTGCTGCTGTAGCCCTTTTTCAGCGGCAGCACCAGGTTGGTACCGATGCTGATCGCGCGCGGGTTGCGGATGTTGTTCAGGGCGATGATGTCGTTGACCCGAACTTTATACTTGCGCGACAAAGCGCCGAGGGTATCCCCCTTCTTGACCTTGTAGCGCATGTAGTTCGCCCGGTCGGACGGCGAGAGTTTGGCGTACTGGGCCATGAACGACTCGCCACTACCGGCCGGGATACGGAGCTGGTAATCGGTCTCGTCGGGAGGCGAACACCAGCGGCGCAGCTCGGGGTTGAGATTTTTGATCTCTTCGTAGTTGGTGCCGCTCATCTTGGCGACGATCTCAAGGTCGGTCACGCTCGGCAGGGTCACCTTCTCGTAGGCGAGCGGCTCCTGGAATTCGATATCGGTGAAGCCGTACTGTTCGGGATCCTTGGCCAGGGTCAGGGCCGCAAGCAGCTTCGGCACGTAGTTCTTGGTTTCGGCGCGCAGATAGCGACCGCGGCTCATCTCCCAGAAATCACGGGTGTTGTACTTGCGGATGGCGGTGCGGATCTTGCCGGGGCCGGCATTGTAAGAGGCGACGGCGAGATACATCTCACCATCGAACTGACGCATCAAATCTTTCAGATAGCGGGCCGCGGCCCGGGTCGACTTTTCGAAATCGCGCCGTTCATCGCGATACCAGTCCTGCTTCAGACCGAACATCTTACCTGTACTCTGAATGAACTGCCATGGACCGACCGCGTGCGCCCAGCTGTAGGCGCGGGTATTGAAGCCCGACTCGACCATCGCCAGGTAGGCGAGATCCTGCGGCAACCCCTCCTCGGCAAAGATCGCCCGCATCATCGGCAGGTAACGGGACGAACGGGCCAGCCAGCGCGAGAAAACCTTGCGCCCCCGGCCGGTGTAGTAATCGATAAAATACTGAACCTTGGCGTTGTGGACCACCGGGAAATCGTCCGACACCCCGACCATCAGGGTCGTCTTCCCCTCATCCTG
>PKTZ01000065.1 GCA_002868925.1 Desulfuromonas sp.
GAAAATCCGGGCGATGGAGATTATTGATGAGCTCGAACCGTGCCGCCGCGAAATCTACGGCGGCGCCGTCGGCTACTTTTCATTTAACGGCAACATGGATACCGCCATCGCCATTCGGACCCTGGTCATTCATGACGGCCGTGTCTACGTTCAGGCCGGCGCCGGCATCGTTGCCGATTCGGTCCCGGCTTCAGAATACGATGAGACGATCAACAAGGCGCAAGGGGTGGTCAAGGCGATCGACAAGGCAAGAAAGGGGCTCTACTGATATGCTCCTGATGATTGATAACTACGATTCGTTTACCTATAACCTGGTCCAGTACCTCTCAGAACTCGGGGCCGAGGTCGAGGTTTATCGCAACGACAAGATTTCGCTCGACGAGATCGCGGCTAAGAAGCCGCAGCAGATCGTCGTCTCTCCCGGACCCTGTACGCCGAACGAGGCGGGTATTTCGGTTGGGGCGATCCAGCGTTTCGCCGGCGAGATCCCGATCTTCGGGGTCTGCCTCGGTCACCAGTCGATCATCCAGGCGTTCGGCGGTGTTATCCTGAGGGCCGAACGGCTGATGCACGGCAAGACCAGCCTGATCTACCACAATGATAAAGGGGTGATGCAGGGGCTGGAGAACCCGTTTGTGGCGACCCGTTATCACTCTTTGATCGGTGAGAAGGAGACCTTACCCGACTGCCTCGAAGTGACGGCCTGGACCGATGATGAAGTCATTATGGGGGTTCAGCATAAGCAGTTGCCGGTCTGGGGTGTTCAGTTCCACCCCGAATCGATTTTGACCGTCGAAGGGAAGAGGCTGCTGAGGAACGTTCTCGATCTGAGCGGGGTGTGATGGTTTAGCACACCACGAAGCACACGAAGATCACGAAGTTTTTGATCTGGCAAACATACTCTCTTCGTGCTCTCTGTGCCCTTCGTGGTCACAAATCCTGTTTTGGATATAGAACCGAAAATATTATCTGCTGTTATTGTGAGGATGGGAATATGATCAAGGAAGCAATTGCCAAGGTTGTCGAACGTCAGGACTTGAGCGAAGGCGAAATGATCGACGTGATGGATCAGGTGATGGGCGGGGAAGCGACCCCGGCCCAGATCGCGGCGTTCATCACCGCCCTGCGGATGAAGGGGGAGACCGTCGCCGAGATCACCGGTGCCGCCCGGGTTATGCGCTCCCGCGCGACCCCGATCCGGGTCGGAAACGTGGTCGACCTCGACCGGGACGAGATCAACGCCGATCGTGAGACCATCCTCGATACCTGCGGGACCGGCGGCAGCGGCACCAAGACCTTCAACGTTTCGACGGCGGTCGCCTTTGTTGTCGCCGGTTGCGGGATCAAGGTTGCCAAGCACGGTAACCGCAGTGTCTCCTCGGCCTGCGGCAGCGCCGATGTGCTGGAGCAGCTCGGGGTCAATCTCGAAGTGTCGCCGGAGAAGGTGGAGCAGTGCATCAACGAGATCGGCGTCGGCTTCCTCTTTGCGCCGGCCCTGCACGGAGCGATGAAACATGCGATCGGACCGCGCCGCGAAGTCGGCATCCGGACCATCTTCAACATCCTCGGCCCGTTGACCAACCCAGCCGGGGCTGATCGCCAGGTGCTCGGCGTCTACCAGGAGTCACTGGTTGAGCCGATGGCGAAGGTCCTTTGCGAACTCGGCTGCAAGCGCGGTTTCGTCGTTCACGGCATGGACGGCATGGACGAGATCACCATGACCGGCCCGACCCGGGTCGCCGAGATCAAGGACGGCGTCGTAACCGTCGGCACGATCGAGCCGGAAGATGTCGGCCTGACCCGCTGCGAGTTGAAGGATCTGCAGGGTGGCGACGCGGTCTGCAACGCGCAGATCGTAACCGCTATCCTCAACGGCGAGCCGGGACCTCACCGGGATATCGTCGTATTCAATGCGGCCCACGCCCTGGTCGCCGCCGGTGTTGCCAAGGATGTAAAAGAAGGGGTCGAAGTAGCTGCCGCTTCGATCGACGAAAAACGGGCCCTCGGTAAACTGAAGGAGCTGGTCGAGCTGACCAACCAGTAATGATTCTCGATAAGATACTTGCCAGAAAAGTAGAAGAGGTTGCCGACGCCAAAAGTCGGGTGCCGTTCGAGCTACTGCAGGAGCAGGTGGCTCTTTTGGGAGACGCGCGCGGTTTCGCCCGTGCCCTGAAACAGAAATCGGAATCCGGAACGGCGATTATCGCCGAGGTGAAAAAGGGGTCCCCCTCCAAGGGGATTATCCGCCCCGATTTCGATCCGGTCGCCATCGCCAAAACCTACGAAGCGGCCGGCGCGACCTGCCTGTCGGTGTTGACCGACCGCGATTTTTTCCATGGCGAGCTCTCGTACCTGCTGCAGATTTCGGTGGCGGTTGAGTTGCCGCTGCTGCGCAAGGACTTTATCGTCGATCCGTATCAGATCTACGAGGCGCGGGTTGCCGGTGCTGACGCCGTGCTACTGATCGCGGCGGCGCTCGATGACGAGTCGTTGCGGCAATGCCACGACGTCGCTTCTGAACTCGGTCTCGACGTTCTGCTCGAGGTGCACGATGAGGCCGAACTGGAACGAGCACTGAAGATTCCTGTCGAGCTGATCGGGATCAACAACCGCGATCTGAAGAGTTTCCATACCGATCTCGGAGTGACCGAACGGTTGCTGCCGATGATCGATGGCGACCGGCTGGTCGTCTCCGAAAGTGGTATTAATAATCGTACGGATATCGTCCGCCTGCAGCAGGCCGGCGCCGGCGCATTTTTAATCGGCGAGAGCCTGATGCGTGAGGACGATATCGCCGGCAAATTACAATCTTTAATCGCCTAAACGTATCGACAAGGAGGTCGAATCGTGCAGACAAAATTCATTCTTGATGAAGACCAGCTCCCGCGCCAGTGGTACAACATTATCCCCGATCTGCCGGGCCCGATGGCGCCGGTGGTTCATCCCGGCACCCTGAAGCCGGTTACTCCGGATGACCTGTTGCCGCTGTTCCCGATGCCGATTATTGAGCAGGAAGTTTCGCAGCAGCGCTGGATCGATATCCCGGAGGAGGTCCTCGATATTTATCGCCTGTGGCGACCGGCCCCGATGTACCGGGCGCACCGTTTGGAAAAGGCGCTCGATACGCCGGCGAAGATTTACTACAAGTACGAAGGGGTGTCGCCGGCCGGTTCGCACAAGCCGAACACCGCCATTCCACAGGCTTTTTACAACAAGCAGTTCGGGACCAAGCGGATTGCGACCGAGACCGGCGCCGGCCAGTGGGGCAGCTCGATGGCTCTCGCCTGCCAGATGTTCGGGCTCGAATGCACCGTCTACATGGTCAAGGTCTCCTTCGGTCAGAAACCGTACCGCAAGAGCATGATGCAGCTCTGGGGCGCCGATGTCATCCCATCTCCATCCGACCAGACTAACGCCGGGCGCAAGATCCTCGAGATGGATGCCGACAGCCCCGGCTCTCTCGGGATCGCTATTTCCG
The DNA here is from genome assembly GCA_002868925.1 of Desulfuromonas sp. Taxonomy (GTDB): domain Bacteria; phylum Desulfobacterota; class Desulfuromonadia; order Desulfuromonadales; family UBA2294; genus BM707. The sequence continues at coordinate 3,479 of PKTZ01000065.1, forward strand.
AGGCGGTTGAGGATGCGGCAACCCGCGAGGATACGCGTTACGCCCTCGGCAGCGTGCTCAACCATGTTTGTACCCACCAGACGGTGATCGGCCTTGAGGCGCAAAAGCAGATGGAGATGGCCGGGGACTACCCGGACGTCGTCATCGCCTGCCACGGCGGCGGTTCCAACTTCGCCGGGCTCGCTTTCCCCTTTGCCGCCGACAAGGCGAGCGGCAAGGATGTCCGGATCGTCGCCATGGAGCCGGCCTCGTGCCCGACCCTGACCAAGGGGGTCTATGATTTCGATTTCGGCGATACCGCCAAGATGGCGCCGATTTCCAAGATGTACACTCTCGGGCATGATTTCGTGCCGCCCGGCATCCACGCCGGCGGACTGCGTTACCACGGCGCCGCGCCGCTGGTCTCGCAGCTGGTCGACGCCGGGATTGTCGAAGCGAAAGCGGTGCCGCAGCTCGCCAGTTTCGAAGCGGCGGTCCTGTTCTCCCGTTCCGAGGGGATTATCCCGGCGCCGGAGTCGTCACATGCCATCCGTGGCGCGATCGACGAGGCGCTGCAGGCCAAGGAAGAGGGGAAAGAGAAGGTGGTCCTGTTTAACCTCTCCGGCCATGGACACGTCGACATGGCTGCTTACGACGCCTACTTCTCCGGTGAGCTCGAGGATTACGAGTATCCGGAAGAGGCGATCGCCGACTCGCTGGCGCACCTGCCGAAGATCGAAGGTGTATAAGGAGTAAACTGAATGGTCCGGGTCAAGATTTGCGGCATAACCAATGAAGCCGATGCCCTGCACGCGGTCGCTTGCGGGGCGGACGCACTCGGGTTCGTCTTCTTTGCCAAAAGCCCGCGTTGTGTCGACGTCGCTCGGGTCCGGGCCATCGTCGATTGTCTTCCGCCGCTGGTGGCCACGGTCGGGCTTTTTGTCAACGAGACCGTCGAGACGGTCAACCGGACCGTCGCCGCCGCCGGCATCGACGTGGTACAATTGCACGGTGACGAGACGCCCGAAGATTGCCGGAAGATCGAACGGCCGGTGATCAAGGCGTTGCGAGTCAAGGGCCGTGAAACCGTTGCCGAAAGTGGACTCTACCCGGTACGCGGAATTTTGCTCGATGCCTGGCATCCGGATAAGTTCGGCGGTACCGGTTCCTCTTTCGATTGGACTCTGGCTGCTGAAGTCTCATCCGAGGTACCGCTCATTCTTGCCGGCGGGCTGACCCCGGAGAATGTTGCCGATGCGATCCGGGCGGTCAACCCGTATGCGGTCGATGTCTCAAGCGGTGTTGAATCAGCCCCCGGCAAGAAAGACCCGGAAAAAGTTGCGGCGTTTATTGCCAACGCCAGAAAGTTATGACAGTGAGTCGATACGATTTTCCCGATGTTAAAGGACATTTCGGCCAGTTCGGTGGCCGATACGTCGCCGAAACTCTGATGCCGGCTCTGCTCGAACTGGAACAGGCCTACAACGAGGTCAAGGACGACCCGACCTTCCACGAAGAATTCGACGACTACCTGCGCAATTATGTCGGCCGGCCGAGCCCGCTTTACTTTGCCCGGCGTTTGACCGAACATGTCGGCGGTGCCAAAATCTATCTCAAGCGCGAAGATCTGAATCATACCGGCGCGCATAAAGTGAACAACACGGTCGGCCAGATCCTTCTTGCCCGGAAAATGGGGAAAAAGAAGGTGATCGCCGAGACCGGTGCCGGCCAGCACGGGGTCGCGACCGCTACCGTCGCCGCCCTGTTCGGGCTCGAGTGCCAGGTCTTCATGGGGACCGAGGATATTCGTCGCCAGGCGCTCAACGTCTTCCGGATGAAACTGCTCGGGGCCAAGGTGCATGGCGTGACCAGCGGTACCGCTACCCTCAAGGATGCGATGAACGATGCCCTGCGCCACTGGGTAACCCATGTTCGCGACACCTTTTACGTCATCGGCACCGTTGCCGGGCCGCACCCGTACCCGAAGATGGTCCGCGATTTTCAATCGGTGATCGGCCGCGAGGCGAAACAGCAGATGTTCGATGCGGAAGGTCGTCTGCCCGATGCCGCGGTCGCCTGTATCGGCGGCGGTTCGAACGCAATGGGCCTGTTCTATCCGTTTATCGAGGATGAGTCGGTCGATCTGGTCGGAGTCGAAGCGGCCGGTCTCGGGGTCGATTCCGGCAAGCATGCGGCGAGCATCTCGGCCGGCAGCGTCGGGGTGCTGCATGGCAACAAGACCTACCTTCTGCAGGACGACGATGGCCAGATCGAGCACGCCCATTCGATCTCGGCCGGCCTCGATTACCCGGGGGTAGGTCCGGAGCATTCCTACCTCAAGGAGATCGGCCGCGCCGAATACGTTTCGATAACCGATGCCGAGGCGCTCCAGGCGTTCAAGCTGCTGACCGAGCTAGAGGGGATCATCCCGGCGCTCGAAAGTTCACATGCCGTCGCCCACGTCTGCAAGCAGGCCAAGGAGATGGATAAGGATCAAGTCGTTCTGGTCTGCCTGTCGGGGCGGGGGGATAAGGATATACATACCGTCGCCGAAGCGATGGGGGTCGAATTGTAGCGGCTCGTCAATTCCTCCCCGGCGGTGAGCCTGGCCGGACGAGAAATTTACTGTGCCGAATTTACGTAAGCAATAATTCTGACAGATTCTAGGTTGTGAAGTCATTCAGACTTCTGACTTCTTGATCTGTCTTCTTCTGAAAGTTATTTATGAAATTTACCGAACTTGAATTACCTGAAAATCTGATGCGCGGCATCGAGAAGGTCGGTTTTACCGATCTCACCCCGGTCCAGGAGGAATCGATTCCTCTGGCCTTGCAGGGGAGCGATGTCGCCGCCCAGGCCCAGACCGGGACCGGCAAAACAGCCGCCTTCTTGATCGCGCTCTTTACCAAGTTATCCAAGAGCAAGGGTGAGACTTCAAATAACCCGCGAGCGCTGGTTATCGCTCCGACCCGAGAGCTGGTGGTGCAGATCTGCGAGGACGCCAAGGGCCTCGGCGAGTTCTGTCCGTTCAAGGTGCAGCCGATCTTCGGCGGGGTCGATTACGACAAACAGCGCCAGGCGCTCAAGGACGGGGTCGATGTCATCGTCGCCACCCCGGGGCGTCTGATCGACTATTTTAAGCAGCGGGTCTTCTCCCTGCACCGGATCGAGGCGTTGATCATCGACGAGGCCGACCGGATGTTCGATATGGGCTTCATCAAGGATCTGCGCTTTATCCTGCGCAAACTTCCTCCTTTTGAAAATCGCCAGACCATGCTCTTTTCGGCGACCCTGTCACAGCGGGTGATGGAGCTCGCCTACGAGTTTATGGATATTGCCGAAAAGGTGCAGATCGAGCCGGAACAGGTGACGGCGGAGCGGATTTCCCAGGTTGTCTACCATGTCGCCCGCCGGGAGAAATTTCCGCTGCTGCTCGGTTTGATGAAGAAGGAAGAAGCGGCCGATCGGGTCATGGTCTTCGTCAACACCAAGCGGGAGGCGGAGCATCTCTCCGGCCGCTTGCGGCACAACGATTTCAAGGCTGCGGTCCTCTCCGGTGATATTCCGCAGAAAAAACGGCTGCGCATCCTCAAGGACTTCAAGGAGGACCGCCTCCAGTTCCTGATCGCCACCGACGTTGCTTCACGCGGACTTCATATCGAGGATGTCACCCATGTCGTCAACTACGATCTGCCGCAGGATTCGGAGGACTATGTCCATCGGATCGGACGGACCGCAAGGGCTGGTGCGGTCGGCAAGGCGATCAGCTTTGCCGACGAAGACCTCGCCTACTATATCCCCGACATCGAGGAATATATCGGGATGAAGATTCCGAGCGCGGTGCCGGAAGAGGACGATCTTTGCCACGATTACAAGCGGGGCGTCGCCGGCAAGAAGGCGCCGGTCCCGGAGAAGCGAGGTGGTCCCGGCAAAGGGCATCGCCGCCGTCGCCGTCGGCCTTCAAGTGGAAAGCCGAAGCCGGGCGGGAAGTCGTAAGCTGTTATGGCGACGATCCCCCTCGAGGGGCTGATCGAGTGTCGGCAGTGCGTCCGCCTCGCCGACTATATCGAAACCCTGCCGCCGGCCAAGCAGCGTTCGCGGGACGACTACTGGAACCGGCCGGTTCCCGGTTTCGGCGATCTGGATGCGCGCATCTGCCTGGTCGGGCTGGCTCCGGGAGCGCATGGGGCAAACCGGACCGGTCGCCCTTTTACCGGCGACGGTGCCGGCGATTTCATGTATCCGCTGTTGCACGCCGCCGGTTTTGCCAGCCAGGCCGAGGCCGAGCATACCGATGACGGGCTCGAGCTGAACGATCTTTATATCACCAATGCGGTCAAGTGTGTCCCTCCTGAAAACAAACCGAAGGCGGACGAGTATCGCACCTGTCGTCCTTATCTCGCATCCGAACTGGCCGAACTGCCGAGGTTGAAAATCGTCGTTGCTCTCGGCCGCGGCGCTTTCGATAGCTGCCTGGCCCACTTCCTTGCTGCCGGGCTGATTGAACGCCGTGCCGACTACCGCTTTGCTCACAACGCCCGTTTCGAGATCGCACCTGGTTTATGGCTGGTCGCCTGTTACCATACCAGTCGTTACAACGTTCAGACCGGCCGGATGACGACAGAGCTGTTCAGCAGCTTTCTCGCTGGGTTGCGCGGGATGCTCGATGAAAACGGTTGAACTTGAAGAGATTATTCACTAAACTTGAACACTTGGATTGAATATCTGGTTTTAATATGAGCCGTATCAAGCAAACATTCGAAAGTATCAGACAGCAGGGAGGGAAGGCATTGGTCCCCTTCCTGACCGCCGGCGACCCCGATAGGGAGACGACGGTCGAGCTGATTCATACGCTGGTCGAGGCGGGTGCCGACGTGATCGAACTCGGGGTTCCCTTCTCCGATCCGATGGCTGACGGTCCGACCATCCAGGCGGCATCGGAGCGGGCGCTGGCGGCCGGTACGACGGTTAGTGCGGTGCTCGAGATCGTGGCCACGGTCCGCAAGAAGACCAATGTGCCGATCGTATTGATGGGGTATTACAATCCCATCTTCCATTATGGCCCGGCCCGTTTCGCGGCCGATGCGGCCGAGGCGGGTGTCGACGGTCTTCTGCTGGTCGATCTCCCGCCGGAAGAGGCGGGTGAAATCCATGACGATCTGCGCCGGCACGGTATTGACCTGGTCACCCTGCTTGCTCCGACCAGTCCGGATGAGCGGATTGCGCGCCTGGCGCAGGAAGCGGAAGGTTATCTTTACTACGTTTCGATGACCGGGGTGACCGGTAGCCAGAAGGTCGATGCCGCTGCGATTGCCGATGCCGTCGGCCGGGTCCAGAGTCACAGCCCGGTTCCCGTCGCCGTCGGCTTCGGTATTACCACCAGCGACGACGCGGCCGCGGTCGGTGCTTTTGCCGATGCCGTGGTTGTCGGCAGCGCCCTGGTGAAAATCATTGAACAGTACGGGCACAGCGATGAGCTGTTGTCGCGGGTCAGCACGTTTATTTCATCACTCAAGAAAGGAATGAGCAGGGCAGCCTGATCGTCTTGCCACCGAATCTACGATGAAGATCAGAATCCTCGGCTGTTTCGGGTCCCGTATTCCGGGACGTTTTACCAGCAGTTTGCTGGTTGACGACAAGCTTCTGCTCGATGCCGGGACCATTTCGAGCGCCCTTTCCCAAAAGGAGCAGCTGGCGCTGGAGGGGATTGTTCTGACCCATGCCCACATGGACCACATCGTCGACCTCGCTTTTCTCGCCGACAACATCTTCGGTCGCCCCGAGTCGATGCCGATCTGGGCGCCGCAGCCGGTCCTCGACGCGGTGCAGAATCACCTGTTCAATGACTTTGTCTGGCCCGATTTCACCAAGCTTCCGAGTAAGGGGGAGCCGACAATCAAGATGATCCCGCTCGATGACAGCGGGTCGGGGGAGGTCGCCGGTTACCGCCTCAAGTGGGCCCGGACCAACCACCCGGTGCATACCGTCGGCTACTGCGTGCAGGGTAGTGACGGTTCGATGTTCTATTCGGCCGATACATCGACCACCGATGATCTCTGGCAGATGGCCCGGGGGTGTGAAGATTTGAAGATCGCTTTTGTTGAGGCCTCCTTCCCGAACCGGATGGAGAACCTGGCCAAGATCAGCGGTCACCTGACCCCTGCGATGTTGCAGCAGGAGTTGTTAAAGTTTGGAGATCGCGACATCCCGATCAAGGTCTTTCATATGAAACCTCAGTTTCTGGAAGAACTTCAGACCGAGCTTGCGGCGCTCAATGACGATCGCCTGCAGGTTCTGGACGGCGGCGAGGTTTTCGAAGTCTGAACCGCGCCCATTAACCAAGAGGAAAGATTATGCCCTGGTTTAAAAAATCGAAGGCGCCGATCGCGTCTTCTGAAAAAAAGAAGGGACAGATGCCGGAAGGGCTCTGGACCAAGTGTAAAAACTGCGAAGAGATCATCTACAGCAAGGAGATCGAGCGCAATCTGAACGTCTGTCCGAAGTGTGATTACCACTTCCGGGTGAGCGCCCAGGAGCGGATCGACCTGGTCCTTGACGCCGGCACCTTCGTCGAGATGGACGCCGAGATGATGCCGGTCGATTTTCTTAACTTCAAGGATTCGAAGACCTACAAGGAGCGGATCAAGGCGGCGGTCAAGAAGCACGGCGGCGGCGATGCGGTCAAGTGCGGCGAGGGAGACATCGACGGAATGAAGGTGGTGGTCGCGGTCTTCGATTTTGCCTTCATGGGCGGAAGTATGGGTTCGGTCGTCGGTGAAAAGATTACCCGGGTGATCGAGCGCGGCCTCGAACTGAAGGCACCGGTACTGGTTTTCTCCTCGTCGGGTGGTGCCCGGATGCAGGAGAGTATCCTCTCGTTGATGCAGATGGCCAAGACCAGCGCTGCCCTGGCCAAATTGAAGAATGCCGGTCTTCCGTTTATCTCGGTGTTGACCGATCCGACCACCGGCGGGGTTACGGCCAGTTTTGCCATGCTCGGCGATCTCAATATTGCCGAACCGCGCGCCCTGATCGGTTTTGCCGGACCGCGGGTTATTGAACAGACGATCCGACAGAAGCTGCCGGAGGGGTTCCAGCGTTCCGAGTACCTGCTCGAGCACGGCATGGTCGACATGATCGTGCGACGCCAGGAGATGAAGGCGAAGCTGTCGCAGGTTCTGAAAATTTTCACGAAAAGCTGATCCATGACCTACCAGGAGAGTCTGGATTTTCTCTATCGGCTGCAGATGTTCGGTATCAAGCTCGGCCTGGAGAATATCCGGACTTTTTTGTCTCGCCTCGGTCATCCCGAGAGCCGCTTCAAGACGATCCTGGTCGCCGGCACCAACGGCAAGGGGTCGACCGCCGCTGCTCTCGCCGCTATCCTGAATGGTTCCGGCTACCGGACCGGACTCTATACGTCCCCCCACCTGCACTCTTTTTGCGAACGGGTTCAGGTTGATGGCAGTACCATAGCCGAAGAGGACGTAGTCGGTCTGGTTGCGGAGATGAGAGAGAAGGTCGGGGATCTGCCGCTGACCTTCTTCGAGTTCACAACGGCGCTGGCGCTGCAGTTTTTTGCCGAACAGGAGGTCGATCTGGCGGTGGTCGAGGTTGGCCTCGGTGGACGGCTCGATGCGACCAATGCGGTCAAGCCGATCCTGAGTGTGATCACGCCGGTGGCTGTTGATCACGAACAATACCTCGGCGAGAGTCTTGCGCAGATCGCTTGTGAGAAGGCGGGGATTATGCGCACCGGCGTGCCGGTGGTGATTGCCGGACAGCAGGACGATGCAAAGCGGGCGCTGCAGGGCGAGGCGAAAAAGGTCGGTGCTCCGTTGATCGCTTTCCATGACGATTATAACGTCGATGGTTATGACGAAACTTTCGACTACCGCGGTCTATCACGCACGTTGAACGGGCTCCGCCCCGGTATCCCGGGCCGGCATCAGTTCGGCAATATGGCGACCGCACTGGCGGCAGCCGAAGTGCTGCAACAGCTCGGTATCGATACGACGGACAGGACGATGCGTTCGGGGATCGAACAGGTTTCCTGGCCCGGTCGCCTCGAATGGCTGGCTGATGGAACGGTCCTGCTCGATGGCGCCCACAATGGCGCCGGGGCCGTTGCTCTTGCCCGGTATCTTTGCGACCGGGAGATGGATAAGGTCCACTGGGTGGTCGGCATGAAGGCCGACAAGGATTTCGAAGAAATCCTTGCGCCATTGGCATCGCGGGCAGCGGCGCTCTATTGTGTCGCGCCGCCGGTCGAAGAAGCAGTTCCGGTTGCTAGCTTGTGCTCCGCTGCAGAAGCCCTGGGCCTGTCGGCTATGGCTTGCAGCAGCCCGGAAGAGGCTCTGCAAAAGGCGCGGGCTGTTGCCGGCGACAGTGGTGTCGTGCTCGTTGCCGGGTCACTTTTCTTAGTGGCCGCGATTCGGGAAATTCTGTTACGGGAGGAAGGTCGCTGGTGCGACAAATCCGGACTCTGACAATTACACTCCTGCTCCTTCTTGGAACTGCCATTCTGTCGTTTGCAGCGCCGAGTGAAGAGCCGGTCAACCTTTCGGCTGAAAGTCTGGTCCTGGACCAGGAGAGTGGTCTCTATCGGGCCCGCGGCGACGTGGTCATCGAGCAGGGAGAGCTGCGCCTCAAGGCCGGTGCTGCCGACTGGGACCAAAAGAGCGGTGCGGCATCCTGTTACGACGGGGTCAGTCTCGAATCGGCTGACGGCATCATGACCGGTGAGCGTCTGCAATACGATTTCACCACCGGCCTCGGCCTGCTCGAAAACGGGAGTGCAAACCTCAAACGGCATGGGGTTTATCTCAGCGGTGACCGGATCGAGAAACGGGGAGAAATCAGCTACCGGGTGACCGGTGGCAGCTTCACCACCTGCGAAGGGGAGAAGCCGGCCTGGCGGCTGACTGCCGGCCGACTCGATGTCGATATCGAGGGCTACGCTCGGGCCCGCCATGCCGTTTTTTACCTGCGCGACTTCCCGGTGCTCTACCTGCCGTTTATCGCTCTGCCGGCCAAGACCGAGCGCCAGTCCGGCCTGCTGTTCCCGGAGATCGGGCATTCGAGCCGTTTCGGTGATCGCATTATCCAGCCTTATTACCTGGTCATCGATGATCACATCGACGCGACCCTGAGCGTTGATTACATGTCTGACTTCGGCCTCGGCAGTGGTCTCGAGTTTCGATACCTGATGCGCCAAAGCCGGCCGGGCCGCCTTTATGGTAATTACATCTCGGGCCTGCACGGAGAACCGGATCGCCTGCTCGCCGAATGGTTTCATGACGGCATGTTGCCGGGGAAGGTCCGGCTGGTCGCCGATGTCGAGTATGTTGACCGCAAGGACTACTTCTCTATCTTCGGCGGCAACGCCGACGTTTACGCCAGCGAGAAGTCACAATCGACCCTCTTTATGAGCCGGGCCTGGAATAAGACGGTCCTGGCCGGACAGGCCAAATATACGCGGGACCTGGAAGGGAGCAGTGCCACCCAGTTGCAGTACCTTCCGGAGCTCCGTTTCGATTATCTGCCGCAGCGTGCCGGGCATTCACCGCTCTTTTTCTCGTTGACAGCCGATTCAGCCTACCTCTGGCACCGGGACGGTCTCAAGGGGAACCGCACCACTCTGCAACCTGCTATCAGCAGTGATCTGCTGGTCGGCCGCTATCTCGAAGTGGTTCCGACCCTCGCCTGGCAGCACCGCTTCTACGACTTCGATAACCAGAGCGAAGAGGAGGGTGTGCCGATAGCGGCGCTCGATGTCGGCAGCCGCTTCTCCCGTTTGTTCAGGGTGAATGGCAAACGGCTCACCCATATCCGCCATGCCGTCGAACCACTGCTGCATTATCGTTACATCCCGAAGGTCGATCAATCCAATCTGCCGCAGCTCGATACCCGCGATCGGATCGATCCGGAGAATGTCGTGACCTTCGAGTTGATGAACCGTTTTACCGCTCGTCTTAAAAACGGAGAGAGCCAGGCCCGTTTCCTGGAATTTGCCAGTTTGCGTCTGGCGGTCGATTACGATATCCACGAAGAGCGTCGAGAGATCGGTCCGGCGCCCGACAAGAATCGACCGTTCTCTCCGCTTCGTGGTGAGTTGATTTTGCGCCCGAACAGCTTTAGCTTCCTGCGGGGGGACATCGCCTACGATGCGAACAGCGACGTGGAAGAGGTCGAAAGCTGGGCGGTACGGGGAGAGTACGACGATCGTGACGGCAACGGTATAAAAATAGATTACACTTATCGCCGGGATGATTTTGATTACATCTCCGGCGAGGTCGAAACGTCCCTGCTTGATCCGCTCTTTCTCTCGTATGGCCAACGGTACGATTTTGAGAACCGAGAAAAGAGAGAGGAGGTCGTTCAGGCCGAGTACCGGAGCCAATGCTGGAATATCACTGTTAGCTATCGTGATAGACCCAATGAACAACAAGTTGACTTTCTATTCTCACTCTCTGGACTCACTGATTCCGGCAGGCCGAAATCGGTTTTCTCTCGTTAATATTTAGGCGTCGAGCTTGACGAACGGCCTTTATCGGTTAAAATTCGGCCTAGTTGTCTTTTTGCGGCTGCTCGTGTTCCCAGCGGGCGGTCAGAACCGATGGCAAGAAAGGAGGGAGGGGGAGCGAAGAGCCATTTTTTTTGTCGGGAGAAATTCAAATATGAATAACTGAAGGGGGATCACATGAAAAAAATTATTTCAGTACTGATCGTATGTTGTTGTTTGACAATAGTTGCAGCTCCGGCTGCCTTGGCGGCCGATCAGCCAGTTGCAAAGTCGGTTTCAGAGGAGGCGCTGCTCAACGTCAACAGCGCCGATGCGCTGAAACTCACGGAGTTGCCTGGGATCGGTGAGGTGACCGCCGCCAGGATCGTTACTTACCGTGACGAAAACGGACCGTTTCAATCGGTCGACGAGATGATCAAGATCAAGGGGATAGGGCCGAAGGTTCTGGCCAAAATCAGACCATTGATCACGATCTGATCGTGAGCAAAAAGCCCGCCGCAGAAAACGGCGGGCTTTTTCTTTTTTTCGACGGAAAAAAGTCTGGTTTCAATGTTGCCCCTGTGGCACATTATTGTACGTGTCAAAGATGAGGAGCGTGGAGAGTCAGGCATGAATGAACCAGAACAAAATGGGGACAAAAAGAAACGGGTTGTCCCGATCTGGTTCATTGTTTTGGTGTTGCTCCTGCTCGGGTTTGCGCTCTTTGGTGATCGGGGTGTCCTTCAGGTCTACAAGGCCTATCTGCAGAAGACGGAACTTGAAGAGAAGATAGCCGGATTAGAGAAGATGAACATTGAACTGCGCAAGGAGATCGATGCCTTGCACAATGACTTGAAGACAATCGAAAGCATTGCCCGTCGCGAGCTCGGGATGGTGCGCCCCGATGAACAAGTCTACCAGTTCCATGAATCGAACGAGATTAAGCTCCCGCAGTATCCGGAAGAGGGGAACTCTAGATCTGCAGATCAAACCACGGATGGCGGACAGCTTGACAGCCG
>PKTZ01000102.1 GCA_002868925.1 Desulfuromonas sp.
CGGCTGGGCGAGGCCGGTGGTGTGGCCGCGCAGGGCATCGCGGATCAGTTCGGCGCCTTTTTCGACCGGGGTGCGGAAGTGATCAATGCCGGGAGCCGGTTCGCAGTAGAAGACGTAGTACGGCTTGATGCGGACGCTGAGCAGCTTCTGGTGCAGGTCGCGGAAAGTGTCGACATTGTCGTTGATCCCCTTGAGCAGCACCGCCTGATTGCCGACGTTGACGCCACAGGAGAGCAGGTCGAAGACGCCGCGGGCGGTCGCTTCGGTGATCTCGTTCGGGTGGTTGCACTGGGTATTGACCCAGATCGGCACCTTGTGGTAGCCGCCGAGCACCTTTTTCAGCCCTTCGGTGATCCGTTGCGGCAGGATAATCGGCACCCGGGTGCCGAAGCGGATCATCTCGACGTGCGGCATCTCGCGCAGCTTGCGGATCAGGTACTCGAGCTGATCATCGCTGAGCAGGAATGGATCGCCGCCGGTAATCAGGACGTCGCGCACCTCGGAGTGTTCGGAGATCCATTTCAGGCCGTCATCGACGTTGAAGTCGAGCTTCAGATCGCCGTCGACCACCAGCTCCTTGCGGAAACAGTGGCGGCAGTAGATGCCGCAGGTCTGGCTGACGGTAAAGGCGACCCGGTCCTTGTACTGGCGGGCGATGGTGTCGGGCCGGACTTCTTCGGTGGCCCGGTTCTCTTTCCAGACCAGGTAGTCCTGCATGCCGAAGCGGTTCTCCTTCTCCTTGGCCGAAGGGATGACCTGCTTGCGGATCGGGCACTCCGGGTCGTCCCGATCCATCAGTTCTGCGAAGTAGGGGGTCGTCCCCCAGGTCGTGCCGCTCTGCTCGATAGCGTTGCGCTCCGTTTCGGTCAGGTTGACGTACTGTTCAAGTCTCTCGACACTGTTGACAAAGTTTTTCATCTGGTCTTGCCAGTTCTGCATGTTTTCTCCTTAAATCGATTGTTCGATGCGATGCTACAAAGCAGACGGACGCGTACGACGACGCGCCGACCGCGTTTGTTGATGACCCGTATTGCGCTCAGCATGCGCAGCAGGGGTATGGTAAAGGGGGTCAGGTCAGCTCGATCGGTGGCAGGTCATCGAGCCAGCCGCCGGTATCGTCGAGCTTGTGTACCAGCATACGGGAAGCATCGTTCTCTTCGCCGGCGCGGGCGTGGATCTGTTTGAGGATGAGCTTGTCATCGATGCGGCCGCAGATTTCGATCTTGCCGATATCGTGGCCGATGATGTACTTGAACCGCTTGGCGTAGCCGTCAAGCTGCTGCCGAGCCTTGTCGACCAGGTCGACGCCGGTTTTGAGCGGCACCTGGAAATGGTGGCGGACCCGGGAGACCGGCATGCACTGGTAGAGGTAATAGGGGTTGACGCCGATACGGATCAGGCCGTTCATCAGGTCGGTGAGGGTTTCGACATCGTCGTTGACGTCGCGCAGCAGGACCGCCTGGTTGTTAACGGAGATACCGGCGCTGCGCAGGCGGGCGAGTGCTTCTGTCGCCTCCGGGGTCAACTCGTTCGGATGGTTAAAGTGGGTCGGGACATAGAGGGTCTTGTCCCGGTTGAAGTCTTCAAGCAGTTCGATCAGTTCGTCGTCGAGAAAACGGACCGGAAAGACCACCGGGGCCCGTGAGCCGATGCGGACGTAATTCAGGTGCGGGATGTCGCGCAGCGGTTCGAGCATGCGGGCGATGACGTCGGTCGGCAGCATGAACGGGTCTCCACCGGAGACGACGACGTTGGTGATCTCCTCGTGAGCGGCGATATACTTCGCCGCCTCGCGGAAGTTCTCGACCGTCTTGTCGTTCTCCAGGCCGACCATCCGCTTGCGGAAGCAGTGGCGGCAGTACATGGCGCAGTACTCGGTCGAGACGACGAGGGCGGTGTACCCGTACTTGTGCAGGATACCGTTCCCCTTGTCGTGCTTGTCGTCGCCGTAGGGGTCCTTGGTGGTTTCACCCATGGCGCCGGCAACAACGAGCTCTTCGCGGCTCGGGATGCACATCTTCCGGATCGGGTCGTTCGGGTCGTCCTGATCGATCAGGTCGAGATAGTATTGAGGGATATTCATCGGGTGGGCATCGACGACCTCGCGCAGAATCAGTTCTTCAGCCGGGGTGATCTCTATTTTATTGATCAGTTCGTCGATGGTTGTGATGTTGTTTTGTAGCTCCTTTTTCCAGTCGAGCCGCGCCGTGTCGTTCGGCGCAAACTTAAGCGGCTCGCTGGCCGGAGGCTCCGCTTCGCGGTCCATGTTGCTCCTTTCGTCGTGTTCTATTCGATTGTTTTTGTCTGTTCAGGTCGGATCTGAGTGTGACGTTATACAACACTGGCAGAGCGATGTCAAATCGGCCCCAAAAAAATTCATCTATAATTCAATAGTTTAAGTCTGACCGAGCATGCCTGTCTTCATCTCTTCATCGGCCGGCTCGTCGCCGAGGTAGATCAACAGGATTCCCCTTGCCAGTTTTGCCGATTTGACCTTTCCGAGGCAGGCGCCGTTCAGCAGGACACGGACAGTCCCGCCTCTGTCCAGGGCGATATCGACCTGGTCACCGGCAACAAAGTCCTTTTTGAACAGGGCGAGGAACTGGCGGACCGGAGGTGTCGCCACCAGATCCGGGCTGTTCGCTTCGAATCCTTCGGCAAAAGCGTCGACGATTTTCTTCTTCTCGACCTCTTTGTAGAGAAAGTTCATCCGGATCAGCTTGCTCCCCTCAAGTGCGAGAACCTCGGCGGTGCTTTTCGCTTTAGCCTCGGTGTAGAGCGAGCCGACATAGACCTTGATGAAAATGATCTTCTTGCGGATGCCATATCCGTTCAGGTGCAGGGTTTCTCCCGTCAGCTCGGTCGTGGCGGAGATATCGACCCCCTCGACTTCGAGTGCGATCGAACTTCCGGCAAATGTAAGCAGGGTGATGGTCAGGATCGCAAGATGTTTCATTGAAGTTTCCTTCCCTTTTGCAAATGGTCCCATCAACAGGCAAAAAGTGCATATTAAATTGGCAAAAAAAGCGCACTGTCAATAATAAGCAGACTCTATATCTCAAATTGTATCGAAAAGTGATTGCGATTCCAGTAGTTTTCCGGGGCGTTGGTCATGTAAATTTTTATCAGATCTGCACCGGATATTTTTAATGAATTGAAATCACTGTAGTTTAAGAATTAGAGTCGGCCGGAATTTTTTCTTGACCTTTTAACTTGATAAATAATGAGTGAAATTGGCAATTGTTTTGCTATGCTATTTCAATCATCAGGGGGTCTTGTATCTAATTTGTGCTGGAGATTGACGGGTTTAGGAGGGATGGGATGGACAAGGGTGAGAAGAAAAGAATCGTTGAAGACGAGGCTCAACTTGCCAGGAAGTGGGACGAACTGGTCGTGACCAACCCGGCCATACCGTTGGCCGGAATCTGGAAGGATGGTCTTTATGTCTGCTTCTATTGTGACGGCCGTATTCAGAAACCGAGTTTACCAAATTGATTGTTGCCAACACTGAACGTACAAGCGCCTCTCCCGACCCGGGAGGGGCGCTTTTTTTTTGAGATGTATAGCCGGAAAATGGTCGACCACGAAGTCCACGAAGGGCACGAAGAAAATCAAAGTCTGTTTTCACGCAAAGACGCAAAGGCGCCAAGAAAGCCGAAAATCTAAAAAGGCAAAAAGCTTTTTGGGGTTAAACCCAAAATCTCTTTGTGTCCCATTTATAGCTTTGATTTTTACCTTAACCAGTCTTTTGTTCTTCTTAGCGGCTTTGCGTCTTTGCGTGAGAAATGCTTTTACGAATTAGCCTTTCTTCGTGTCCTTCGTGAACTTCGTGGTGCTAAACCCTGTTTTTTGATCCAGTAGAATTCGATACGGTTAGGTACTCCCCTTCAAGCCAATTTCGCCCTGACCTTGTCACTCATTGCCGATTCCGGGAAAAGATCGACAAACTGTCGATAGTAGCGCTTCGCCGCGTCTCTGAATCCGTTCTGTTCGAGCAGGCGGGCACACTGGAACATCGCCTTCTCCCGCAGCGCCGGTGGGGTGGTCGCGTCGCCCGAAAGCATCTCCAGACAGCGGGTCGCCATCTCTGTATCTTTTTCCCGGTGAAAAGTTGCGGCCAGGCGGAACAGGGTTGGGTGGTCGGTCCCCTTGAAATAGATGTTGTAGTATTCGCGGAAGGCAAAGAGCGCCTTGATCGGTTCATTCTCGATAAAGAGGCGGATCGCTTTCCGGTAGAGTTGTTCGCCTTCTTCGTTCGGTCCGAATTTCGACAGGATCTGGGCCAACATCAGCATCGCTTCGGCGTTGTCCGGGTTGCGCTGCAGGGTGAAACGGAGCGACTGCTCTCCTTCCTCCAGGTTGACCTTGCCGGTTTCGACCGCCTGGGTGCCGATATCCATGTGTCGCTCGTCGATCGCTTCCTCACCGAGCCGAAACAGACTGGCGAGCATGATGCCGCCGAGCATGCCGCCGATGTGTGCCCAGTGCCCGATATTGGAGCTGTTGCTGCCGGAAATCTGGCCGATTCCGCCGGAAAGATCGGCAAGGAAAAAGAGGCCGATGATGACCAGGGAGTTGAGGCGGACCTTGAGGCTGATCGGCAGGATCAGGGAGAAGATACCGAGGATCGGCAGCGGGAAGACCATGCTCTTGAAGTAGCAGCGGATCGCGAAAATCCCCATCACCCCGGAGATGGCGCCGGAGGCGCCGAGCAGATGCCCGGTCTCGCCGTGGAAGATGCGGACGATGATCACGAACAGCAGACCGGAGGCGAGCCCGGAGAGGATGTAAAAAATAGAGAAACGACGGTGGCCGATCCGTTTCTCGACCACGGTGCCGACCGCCCAGAGAAAAAGCATGTTCCCCCAGAGATGTCCCGGCCCGGCGTGCAGGAACTGGTGTGAGAAGGCGCTGATCAGTACATTCAGCGGATTCGGATCGTGCGGTAGGAAGACCAGGTTATCGAGCGTCTCGATCGTGACGTTCTTCTCGAAGAAGTAGTAGATAAGGATGTTGAGAAAGATGATGCCGTAGGTGACGCCGGCGAGCCCTTCGGTCTTTTTCTCCCCCTCGGTGTACATCACTGGCATGAAGGTGATGTATTCGCGCAGGACTTGGAAATAGGTCCGGCCGCTCTCGGCCGCCATGAACCGGACATAGCAGGAGAGCACTACTGGGGAAATCAGAAACAGGATGATCAGGAAAAAACGCGGGATCAGGTTTTTGAACAACAGGATCGCTGCGATCATCGCGAACGATTTGAGCACGAACGCCTGTTCCTGATGGTCGGAAAAATAGGCAGCGAGTTTCCCCCAGGTCGAATCATCCTGCGGATCGGACGATTGCAGATGACCTGCCGCCGGCTCCAGTCCCGCGGTTTCTGCCGGCGTCGGTGAAGACGTCGCCTGGCGCTGCTGCTGTTGGTGCAGCTTGGCGAAGATGACACCACACTGGATGCAGTTTTCTCCTTCGTCCTGCTCGGTGTTGCACTTGGGGCAGCGGAACGGTTCCGGCTCTACGGCCGGGGGAGGGGCTTCAACTTCACGGATATCGCAATCGGCGCCGGTTTGATCGAGCACCTTTTTATACTTCTCGGCGGTCGCCCGGTCAAGATCCCGCTTAAGGATAAACGCTTCTCCCGAGAAGAAACGGTAGAGGGTGTCGTCGTCGTACTTGCAGAGATTCTTGATGTTGTTCCAGACTTCGCCCCGTTCGAAGCCGGGCAGCAGGAAGCCGCGAAAGACAATCTGGTAGCGTGGTTTGTCCATGTCCCCCCCATTTCGGCCGAGCAAAACCATTGTAACTTATTGATGTGCGGTACGTGTTCTTGCCGTGAATTGGTCGGTTATTTAACAACCTGAAATTTATAGCATTACATGAATTCTTAAGCAATCTTAAGCTGGCGCCAGAAGGTGTTCGGCTACGGGGATAACCCGGCCGACCGCCTGATATTTAACAGTGAATAATTGGCGGAAGGTCAATAATAAAGTGCCAGAAAGAACAGGGGGAGGGCAAATCCGATAACGGTCAGGAGCAGGCAACGGGGGCGCATTTTTCCCTTCGGCAACAGCAGCAGGCCGGTCAGGGCGAGCAGGACCATGCCGATCGCGTAGAGGTCGGCCATCCAGGTCCAGGCCTTTTTGGGGTGGTTGAGATGCAGGAAGTTTAACGGGTGCCAGAAACTGCGGGGCTCGACCCGTTCGTGGATCACTTCGCCGCTGGCAAAATGGTAATCGATGATCCTGTCATTGACGAAGACTCTGACGCTTTCCGGGTCGTTCTGGAAATAATTATCGTAAACAGAAGGTTCTCCGATTTGCCTCAACAGCTGCAGCACCTGATCCTCGGAGACGACACCGCTGAAGCTGCTCGGCGACAGCTGGCTGGTCGCCCGAACAACCTTGAAGTTGGGATTCCAGTCGCCGACATGGTTGACGGCGATTCCCGACAGGGCATAGACCAGGGTCAGGCCGATGCAGAGGTAGCCAATATCCCGGTGCAGGGCGTGGTTGAGGCGGCGCCAGCTCATAGATGGAGCGATCAGAGACCCTCGACCACCGCTCCGGTGCCGCGCAGCTGGTAGAAGGTTTCTCCCGAGGTGATGGTTGCCGGGTCGAACGATTCGCCGGTCTCCTCGGCGTGATGGCGCTTGCGGGCGATGACCTCCTCTTTGGTCAAAACGAACTTTTGCAGAACCCCTTCCACTTTTGCCTTTTTACCGCGGGCGGTCATCGGAAAGACCATGACCCCGTCGGTGACCTTGAATCGGAGTTTTTGAAACGGTTTGTCGCCGGCGATGTAGAGCCAGCAGCCCCGTTTTGCACAGACGTCGACGACCAACCCTTCGACCTGGATTTTGTGCCCGAGATAGGAGTCCGGGTTCTCGAAGATGGTCGAGATCGGGGTGACCTCTTTCAGGGTAATTCCCTTGCCGAAGCTGGCGGCAAAGGTAGCGACGGTCAGAGAGAGAAGGAGCAGGGTGAGTGAAATAATCAGAAATGTTTTTTTCATAGTGTCCATCCGTAAAATGTAATCGGTTTTGAATATGCTAGTCGGACTCTACTGCTATTGTCAATCCAATAATTCGAATTAATATATAGTAGTTCAGTGATTTGTTCGATTCATACAAGGGAAAAGGGCTGACCACGAAGTACACGAAGGGCACGAAGAAAATCTGATTCTTAAAAATTTTCCTCACGCATAAGCAAGAACTTCTTAAAGGTATTTAAACTGAGAGTTGGAGAGGGTCAGAGTAAATTCATAAAAAGTTCCATGCCAAATCATTAGGCTTTTGGTTTTGGTCTTACCAAGTGCTCAATGTTTTATTGTTGATTTTCTCTCCACCTCGGTGCTTCTCCGTTGAATTAATTTTGATTTTCTTCGTGCCCTTTGTGCTTCGTGGTGAAAAACTTATCTGCATTTAAAATCGGGAATAAAAAGGCGGCCGGTAAGGCCGCCGAATAATCATTCACAAAGAATCGCCCCGACCGGGCAGGTATCGATGCATGCCTCGCAGTCGGTGCAGACCTCCTGATCAATTACATGGTAGTCGCCGCTTTCGCTGATCGCCTCGACCGGGCAACTATCGGCACATGCAGCGCAGTTGGTGCAGTCCTCGGAAATGTAATGGTCCCCCATATGCTCCTCCTTTCGGTGCGACGTGTTGAACATTCCGACAAAATGTAAGAGCTACTATAGCGAAGATGCCGGTTCATGCAATTCTTCGGCTAGCTATTTTTATATTAAAACGGAGATGCAGTTATTAATGCCCAATAAATGGATATTTCTGATATTTAATTTGTAATATTAAAACGCTTTTAAAACAGCGTTATTTATTGTATAAGGTTGATGTTGAGTGGAGGGGTCAAGTTTGCTGGGAGGGCAACATCGTGATGACAGCAGAGCAATCGAAGCCGAAGCGCAAGGTTCTGATCGTCGATGATTCCAAACTGGTGAGAACGATTCTTGCCGCACCTCTCGACGAGGCGGGTTACGAGGTCAGCGAAGCGACCAATGGCGAGGAGGCGCTGCGATTGATCTCTGAACAGCCGCCCAACATGCTGATCACCGACCTCAACATGCCGGGTATGAACGGCATCGACCTGATCAAGGAAGTACGAAAAGATTCGATCAATCGTTTCATGCCGATTCTGATGCTGACCGGCGAGGATGACGAGGCGGTCAAAAAGGCGGGGAGGGAGGCCGGGGTCTCAGGGTGGATCGCCAAGCCGGTCCGGCCGGAGAAGATCCTGGCCGTGGTCAACATGGTGGCCCAGTAGTTTAGTCCAGAGAATTTATATGAAAACAAGGCGCCCAATCGGGCGCCTTGTTTATGTTCTAAGTTGCTGAAATTTAAGGTGCGAATAATTGATTACTCATTTAGTTTTAATTTGACAATCGCAGTAATTGCTTATACATTAATGTCAAATCTTCGATAAGAGCAAACCCGGAGTGATCCGGGGACGCAGAGCAAGGGGCCTCGATCGTGAGGTAGCCCGGCCGCCGAAGAGAATCATTAAAACAGGGACACGTATTCATCGTCTCTTAATTATGACGCTCATCTTCGGAATCGAGGAAATGAGCGTTTTTTTTATTGCGCAGATTTCTCGGAGGACCGATGAAGCAAGATAATATAAAGCTGAACGAAAGAAGTTCTCTCAACGATCGCCCCTACCAAAAGTTCTATGTTCCGATTCGCGCCAAGTTGCTGATTGCCATCTTGATATCTTGCCTCTGGCTGGCTCTTTGTACCTATCTGGCGATCCCCTGGCTCAAGGATCTTTCAAATGTATTCGGACTCCCCCTGGCGGTGCTGATGGTCTTCGGGATCGCCCTGATTCCGGGATGGGCCAACGCCTATCTGATCAGCGGTCTGCTTCTCGACCGACGCCCGGTTTATAACCTCCACGCCAGTTTGCCGCCGGTCAGCGTTCTGATCGCCGCCTACAACGAAGAGGATTGTATCTTCGAAACGCTGCAGTCGGTATTGCAGCAAAACTATCCCGGTGATGCGGAAATCGTCGTTATCAACGACGGCTCGACCGACAACACCAACGCCGAGATCGAACGGGCCCGCGAAACCTTATCGATCGGTGAAAATTTCTCGATCCGCCATGTCGATCAGCAGCCGAACGCCGGTAAGGCTGCGGCGCTCAACGCCGGATTGGCCGAAGCACGTCACGATATCATCGTGACTGTCGATGCCGACACCAGCATGTACCGTGACAGTCTGGCCCGTTTGGTTATAAACCTGATCGACGGCCCGCCGAACACGGCGGCGGTGGCCGGAACGGTCCTGGTCAGAAACTCGCGCGACTCCCTGATCACCCGTCTTCAGGAATGGGATTACTTTCTCGGAATCGCCGTGGTCAAAAGAATTCAGTCGTTGTACCAGGGGACACTGGTTGCGCAGGGGGCATTTTCCGCCTACCATCGCAGCGCGGTCGAGGCAGTCGGAGGGTGGGAGAACACCGTCGGCGAGGATATCGTCCTCACCTGGGCGCTGCATCAGCACAATTACCGCGTTAACTACGCCGAGAACGCCTTCGTCTTTACCGAGGCACCGACGACCTACAAACAATTTTTCCGACAGCGTCAGCGCTGGGCGCGCGGTCTGATCGAAGCCTTTGTCCGCCATCCGTCGATTATCTTCCGCCTGCGGCTTTTTACCCCGTTCGTTTACCTCAATATGTTGTTCCCGTACCTCGATGCGGCATTTCTGTTCTTTTTCGTCCCGGGAGTCATCGCCGCCGTCTTTTTCCAGGTTTACTCGCTGGTCGGGATCATGACCCTGTTCCTTCTGCCGTTGATGATCATGATCAATACCACCATGTTTTTCTATCAACGCAATATTTTTCGCCAGCACGGGCTCAAGGTTCGCAAGAACATCCTCGGCCTGATCCTCTACATGTTTACCTACCAGTTGATCATGGCACCGGCCAGTACTGCCGGTTATCTGTCGGAGCTGTTCCGCGCTAAGAAGAGTTGGGGGACAAAATGATGCGATATAACGTTACGATATTGATTTTGGCCCTGTTGCTGATTGCTTCTCCCTGTTTTGCCGATCGGCTCTTTACCGAGGTGACCGGTTCGCGCGACAGTGACGATGCAACCTGGATCGAAGCGCTGGCCGGTTACGGCAAGCTGTTCGATAGCCTCGGCGGGACAGAGCTTGAACTGGCAGGTGGTATTAACCGTTATGCCGAGAACGGGGATGACGAGAGTTTCGATACGGCCCGGCTGCGGTTGTTGACCCCGGCCGAAAATAAATGGCGACTGATTGTCTCGTGCCGATTGCTCGATGGTGACGACTGGTCTCCGACCTTGCCGGCGGCCACGTACACCAACAAACTTGGCAATAAATGGTATGTCGAACTTTCGGCCGAGCGTTCGCTGGTCGATTCGCTGAGTGCCATCCGCAACCATATCGACGTCGACAGCTACGTCGCTTCGGCCGATTATCGCGTCAATGACAGCTGGACGCTGGTGGGGGCTTTTATCGATCAGGAGTTCGGTGACGACAATCGAAAGGTGGGAGGAAGCGCCCGGGTCATCTATTCTTTGCAGCGTTGGCCCGGATTGAACCTCCAGCTCAAAGGGCGCCTGCTTAATGCCGATGAAGACAGCCCGCACTATTTCTCGCCGGAGACGCTGTTCGAAGGGTTCCTGCTGCTCGGTTACGCCACTCCCTTTGCCGATGATAACTGGGTGATCAAGCTGCTCGCCGGTCCGGGAGTGCAACGGATCGAACCGTTTTCCGGCGAAACCAAGACCAAGGACGCTTATCTGGGAGAGGTTCAGTTGCGTGGCTGGTTCAACGATAATACACAACTTGTCTCGCGCATCGGCTGCACCTCGGCCCAAGAGACCAGTGCCGCTTACTCCTACTGCTACGGCAAGATGGAACTCGGCTACGTCTGGTAGGTCTAAGAAGTAAGAGCCGCCGGTCGCTTATCGTTACAATGTTGGCTCGGAACTGTCCCCTCGCTTCATCGGGGGCTGTCCAAGATGTTTACGGACCAAGAAACTGTGCAACTTCGTGCCGCAAAGAGCTGGGACAGCCCCCTTGCGGTGACAGTCCCGGCTTATGCTGTGTTCTACCCTTAAACTAGTGCCATTCGGGACTGTCCCGAATGTTTACGGGCAATAGAGTATTGGTGGTTCGCCCGGCTAGCCGGGCGGGAAGGCGACGACCTCGTCGATGCTGGCGGCATCGGTCAGAAGCATTACCAGGCGGTCGACGCCGAGGGCGATGCCGGCCGCTTCCGGCATGTTGTGTAAATCAGCGAGGAAATCTTCCGGGAGCGGGCAGGGCGGTTTACCTTGACGCCGCCGTTCCTCTTCATCGGCTTCAAAGCGAATTCGCTGTTCTGCCGGGTCGGTCAACTCGGAGAAGCCGTTGGCCAGTTCAAGTCCGCCGATATAAAGTTCGCAGCGTTCGGCGACACTCGTATCATCCGATTTGAGGCGGGCCAGGGCGGCGAGCGGTGCCGGGTACTCGGTCAGAAAGATCGGTCCGAAGCCGAGGGCCGGCTCGACCTGATCGGTCAACACCTCCTCGAAGCGGTTGTTCTCGATCGCTTGCTCGGCCGAGCAGTCGGCATAAAGTCGAAACGCCTCTTTTACCGTCAGCCGCCGCCAGGGCGGGGCTAGGTCGATTCTCTCTCCCCGGTACGTCAACGATTTTTCCGGAACCAGTTTAAGTAGCAGGTTTTCGCAGTCGGTCATCAGGCTGTGATAATCGGAATGCGGTCGGTACCACTCGAGCAGGCTGAACTCCGGCAGGTGGCGGCTGCCACGCTCGTTGCCGCGCCAGACCCGGCAGAGCTGGAAGATGTTGCCGCAGCCGGCGGCGAGTAGGCGTTTCATCGCCAGTTCGGGAGAGGTCTGCAGCCACATGCCGGTGCTTTCCACCGCGTCAATGTGTGGTTCCGGAGCGTTGGTTTCGATCCGGTGCGGGGTTTCGACCTCGAGGAATTTCCTTTCGATGAAAAAGGAACGGATCTGTTGAATGATGCGGGCACGTTTATGCAATATTTTCAGGGTGTGGTTCATCTCGTTAATTAACAGTTCAATAAATCAAAAAAGTTTCAACGCAATGGCGCAAAGACGCCACGAAAAACGAAGTCGAGATCGAAAGGAGGAATTTTTCAGTAAGCACATAACCTATACATAGACACAACCCCTTGCAAAAAGTTTTCGTCGCAAACCGAAAGAAAACTCATTGTCAGTTCAGCTCTGCAAGACGGGGGAATAGGTGTTGCCTCGGCGCTCTTTGCGACTTTGCGCCCTTGCGTTAAAAATAAATTGACCTTTCGTTCGGTTCTGCTCCGTTTCCTATGCTGACCTACTTCCGGACGGATCGCTGGTCCCGGTTATGCGTTGCATGAAGCGCTCGGCATCGTCGATATAGAGGTAGAGGCAGGGGACGAGGATCAGGGTGATGGCGGTGGCGAACAGGATGCCGTAGCCGAGGGAGAGCGCCATCGGAATCAGGAACCGCGCCTGGCGCGAGGTTTCGAAGATCATCGGGGCCAGGCCGCCGAAGGTGGTCAGAGTGGTCAGCAGGATCGGGCGGAAACGGCGGGTACCGGCGCTGGTGATCGCTTCGTAGGCCGACGCCCCTTCGGCGCGTTGATGGTTGGCGAAGTCGATCAGGACCAGCGAATCGTTGACCACCACCCCGGAGAGGGCGACGATCCCCATCATGCTCATCAGGCTCAGGTTGTACCCCATTATCATGTGACCGATCACCGCGCCGACGATGCTGAACGGGATGGCGATCATAACGATGACCGGCTGGATGTAGCTGCGAAACGGAATGGCGAGCAGGAAATAGATGCCGATCAGGGCGAGGACAAAGCCGCTGACCAGTCCACCCATACTCTCCTTCATCCGCGCCTGCCGCCCCTGGTAGCCGTGGCTGAGGCCGGGGAAGTCGCGCATCAGTTGTGGCAGGATCTCCTGGTTGAGGGTCGCTAGAACCTGGCCGGTCTCGCCGAGCGGCACCACGTCGCCGGTGACGGTGACCGTCCTCCTGGCGTCACGCCGGTTGATCGAGGTGTAGGCCCGGCCGGGAACGACCTCGGCCACCTCGTAGAGTGGAACGTAGGTCCCGTTCGGGGTCCGGATGAGCAGGCTTTCGACACTGAACTCGTGACTCCGTTCGTTCTCCGGCAGCCGGAGGCGGACCGTCACCTCGTTACGCCCCCGCTGCTGGCGCAGGGCAACCGCCCCGGAGAAAGCGTTTCGAACCTGGCGGGCGATTTCTATCGAAGTCAGTCCGAGCCGTTGCCCCTCCGGCTTGATCTTGAAGTCGAGTTGGCGTTTCCCCGGGGTGAAGCCGTCGTCGATATCCTTGACGTTGGGGAATTCGTCAAGCTTGGCCGCCAGGGCGGCGCTCGCCCGGTCGAGAACCTCGGTGTCGCTGTGTGCCAGTTCGACCGTGACCGAGGCGCCGCCTCCGGGACCGCCCCGGTCCGATTGGAACCGGAGTGATTCGAGTCCGACGATGGTGCCGGTCTCCTCCCGCCAGAGGCGGGTCACCTCGCCGGTGGTGATCGGCCGGATATGGGGTGCGGTCAGGTAA
>PKTZ01000117.1:0-3068 GCA_002868925.1 Desulfuromonas sp.
ACTTGAAGGACTTGCGGCGGCAGCACCTGAAAAAGAATGGATGGGCGTCGAAGGACTGGTCGAGTATTGGCAGAAAGTCTCCTACGATCTCGATCCGCTTCACATCGAGGGGCTCAACTGCTTCTATTACCTGCTCGAGAAACATGGCCTGATCGAAAAGGCGCCTGAACTCGAGTTTTTCAGCCCGTAGCGGAAATGAGTTTGCTGTAGTCAGCAAGGATTGTGGCGTGATCGAAGCAAAGCGGTTGCGGGAGTTCATCAAGAAGGAACAATTCAGCGTTGGCGGCGTCGTCGCCTGAACGTAATGTGCCGACACCGTCGGCGGTAAAGATGACCGAGATATTATGCTGGCGCGGGTCACGGTCCGGGGCGGAATAGGCGTGCATCTGCTTCAGATTGGCAAGATCGAGCCCGGTCTCTTCTTTCGCTTCGCGGATCGCTGCCTGCTCGAGGCTCTCGCCGTAGTCGACGAAACCGCCCGGCAGCGCCCAGCCATGCGGCTCGTTCTTGCGTTCAATCAGAACGATTTTGTCATCGATCCGGATGATGATATCGACCGTAGGGAAAGGGTTTCGGTACTCCTTGATCGTAGCGTGGCAGTTCGGGCAGGACAACGATTTCTGCATAACTGAATGACTTTCGCTCTAAAACAAAAATGCCGTTGACAGATAAGTGGTAGGTTGTTGATAATACGCACTTCGCCCGGGTGGCGGAACTGGTAGACGCAAGGGACTTAAAATCCCTCGGGAGTAATCCTGTACGAGTTCGATTCTCGTCCCGGGTACCATTAAAAAAAGCACCCTTAATCGGGTGCTTTTTTATTATTTGTCTTCGCCGAAGATCTGGGCGCTGAAGATGTAGATGTCAGCGTCTTCGGCATCCCAGGCGTCGGTCGGGAGGCCGGCTTTGAGGCAGGTCTGCTTGAGGAAGGTTGGCCGATCCCAGTTGTTTTCGGTGGCTACCTGTGGCAGCAGGACGCCCCGGTAGAATCCCTTTTCGATATAGATGCCGTGCTTGCCGATCTCGATCTCTTCGATATCGTCGATCTTGCTCAATGGCGAAAGCACCGAGATTTCGAGGGAGAAGTTTTCGAGGTCGGGTTCCTGCAGGGGGTAGAAGCGGGGATCCTTGGTCGCCGATGAGGCCGCCATTTCGGCGACTTCCTTGAACAGTGGCAGCTCGGACTGGAAGTTGCCGATACAGCCGCGCAGCTGCCCGTCCTGCTTGATGGTAACGAAGCAGCCGTTGCGCATGTTGAGGGTTTTTTCCTCGCGCGGTTCCGGTTTTTCGTCGGTCTTGAGAACAGCGGCCCGGATGGCGTTGCGGGCAATTTCCAGAAGGATTTTCTTTTCTTTGCTTTTCAGCTTTGCTTCCACGCAGCCTCCTTCATATGCGAACAATGGTAAATTGTATACACTACGTCGACATGCTATTCGGATTTGGCGAAGATTTCAAGGGATTCGTGTCGATGAACTGTAAAATTTCGGGTCATTTTATCGAATATCCCCTAGTAGTGCTTGTCCATCTTATCCGAACAATTTATGATAAATGCTCTGACTGTTGCGAAATGGAGCTTTATAAGTGTTTTCAATAAGATTTATAGTCCTTGTTCTTGTTTCGATGTTATTGACGGCGGGGTGTGCCACCAACCCGGCGACCGGTCGTTCACAGCTTTCCCTGATGTCGATGTCGACCGAAAAGGAGATCGAGATCGGCAAGTCGATGTTCCCGCAGGTGCTGCAGAAGATGGGTGGTACTTATCCGGACAAGGAGCTTGCCACCTACGTGCAGAGGGTGGGGGAGCGGCTCAAGAGCGCGAGTTACCGCAGCGGTTTGAATTTTACGTTCAAGGTCGTAAATGATTCGACTCCGAACGCCTTTGCCATGCCGGGCGGATATATCGCAATCACCCGAGGACTTTTAACCCACCTCGAGAACGAAGCACAGTTGGCGGCGGTACTGGGGCATGAGATAGGCCATGTCGACGCCCGTCACGCGGTGCAGGGGATGCAGCGCAGCAGTCTGCTCAATATCGGGCTGGCGGTCCTTTCCGGGGCGACCGGGACTTCTCAGTACAGCGGATTGATCAATACCTCAGGTGAGATTGCGGCAACCCTGGTCGATCGGTCCTACAGCCGTGACCAGGAGGAGGAGTCGGACCGTCTCGGCATCGATTACATGGCCAAAACCGGTTACGACCCGAACGGGGCGGTTGAACTTCAGCAGATTTTTTTCCGGAAGATCGAAGGTGGCAAGGAGGCAGGCTGGCTGGAAGGGATGTTCCGTACTCACCCGTTCTCACGTAAACGGATGGAGCAGAATCAGGAATATATTGCCGCCAACTACGGCCGTACCCCTTCTCGCAGCAAGAGCAGCAACTCCGAGTTTCTGCTGATCACCAAACGGCTGCGAGACAGTCGTGCTGGTTATGCCCTGTATGAACAGGCCCGGATGGCCGAGAAGAAGGAGGATGACAAGAAGGCGATCGCTCTCTATCTGCAGGCGGCGGCCGCAGCTCCTGATGAAGCGCTGATCCTGAGTCATCTCGGCATCGCTTATTTGCGCGCTGGCGATCTTGTTTCGGCGCGGCGACATCTTCAGCACGCGGCACGGCTCGACAGTGAATATTTCCAGACGCAACTCGGGCTTTCCTACATGTATTTGAACGAGGGCGATGCCGGGCGCACGATTCAACATGCCCGCAAGAGCTTCAACCTTCTGCCGACCCTGGAAGGGGCCTACCTGCTGGCGCGCGGTTTCGACGCAAATGGAGAGACGGAGAAGGCGCTGGAATACTACCGGGCGGTCGAGAAGACCGACCCGCGCAGTAAGATGGGTAAGCATGCCGCAGCCCGGATTGTCGTACTGGAAGGGAATAAATGAACTGGTCAGCACATCTGGAAGATAACGAGAATATAACCTGGCAGGGGCGGCCGGCACCGCGCTGCTTTACTTTCCGCAACTGGATGCACTCCCTGTTCGGGATTGTCCTCACGATCGGGTCCGGATTTTGGCTCTGGTACGGCATCCAGCTCAACGGTGCGCAGGGAAAGATCGTGCTGATCCTG
>PKTZ01000117.1:3081-11009 GCA_002868925.1 Desulfuromonas sp.
GACCGGCGTCTTATCGTGCAAAAAGGTATTGGCGGTAAGCGGGTCGAATCGTTGCCGCTTGCGGATCTGCTCGGTTTCCAGTTGCGGCCGATCGGCGAACAGCTCGGCACGGTCGCCGTGCGGGTCCGGGAGCGTGAGAAGGCGCTGCTCATCTGTTGCATCGAGTACCCGAAACAGTTGACCGATCTGCTGGAGCCGGTCCTTGTCGATAACGGTATCGAGCTGCAGCCGTCGACTGAATAAACAATGCTCTCCGAAAAAGTCGTCTGACCGCTTTTTTTTAATAGAGTTGTAAATTGCGACTTATCGGTTTGACTTGGCCGGATGACTCCATTACCATGCAGCAACTTTTTAGCAAAAGACCCGGATTTTATGGATAAAAAAGTCTATCTCGAAACCTTCGGCTGCCAGATGAACGTGGTCGATTCGGAACGGATTATCAGCCTGCTGGCGCAGATCGGATACCGGCAGGTCGACTCGGCCGAAGAGGCCGACCTGGTGCTGCTCAATACCTGCTCGGTGCGTGATCGAGCCGAGCGCAAGGTTTATGGCCATCTCGGACGGTTCAAGCCGATCAAGGATCGCCGGCCGGAGCTGATCGTCGGCGTCGGCGGCTGCGTCGCCCAGCAGGAAGGGGAGAAGATGCTGGCCGAGACACCCTATCTCGACATCGTTTTCGGCACCCACAATATCCACAAACTGCCGGAGATGGTGCTCAAGGTCGAAGGGCGCGAGGGGCGTTTTCACGAGACTGACTTCCTCGACAAGGAGACCCGGCTGACGCTCTTCCCGAACCGCAGCGAGGGGGACGAGGTCTGCCGGTTCGTCACCATCATGCAGGGTTGTGATAACTTCTGTACCTATTGCGTGGTGCCGCATGTACGCGGCCGGGAGATCAGCCGATCCAGCGCCGAGATCCTTGACGAAGTCAGAGGGCTGGCGGCGGACGGGATGAAGGAAGTGACTCTGATCGGGCAGAACGTCAACTCCTACGGTATTCAGGACGAGCGGGAACTCTCCTTCGCCGCGCTGCTGCGGGCAGTGGCCGACATCGACGGTATTGAGCGGATCCGGTTTACTACCTCGCACCCCAAGGATATGTCGGATGAACTGATCGCCTGTTTCGCCGATCTCGATAAACTCTGTCACCATATCCACCTGCCGGTGCAGTGTGGTTCCGACCCGATATTAACAAAAATGAACCGCGGATACAGCCGGGAGGAGTATCTCGAGCTGGTCGAAAAACTGCGCAAGGCTTGCCCCGATATCCGTTTTTCGACCGATATCATCGTCGGTTTTCCGGGCGAAAGTGAAGCCGACTTTGAGCAGACCCTCGACCTGGTTGAGCAGGTCCGTTATGCCGATGCCTTTACCTTCCTCTATTCGCCGCGACCCGGCACCGCCGCCGCCGAGATGGAGGAGACGCTCGCGCCGGAGGTCAAGCAGGCCCGCTTCGACCGGCTTATTGAACTGCAGCAGCAGATCAGCGAGACCTTCTGGCAGGACGATGTCGGCAAGGTATTGCCGGTCCTGGTTGAGGGGGAGAGTAAAAAGGGGGAAGGGCAGTATTTCGGCAGGACAACCTGGAACCGGATCGTCAATTTTCCCGGCAGCCCTAAGTTGGTCGGGCGTACCGTTATGCTGCGGATTGTTAAGAATTTCCGCAATTCCCAGTTGGGGGAGATCGTATCCGACTGAACAGCTTGACGTCGATTTAAGGAGAGCGGCATGGCCAAGGGTCGAATCCTTGCCATAGATGGAGAAGAGTTCTACCAGCGGTTTTACCGGAATAGCCTCGAAGCCGAAGGGTTCGTGGTCGAGACTGCCGCCAACGCCGCTGCCGGCCTGACGGCGCTGCGCAAGAACGCTTTCGATCTGGTGATCATCGAGGTCAAGCTCTCCGATGCCGACGGTTTCTCCCTGATCGATTCCATCCGTAAGTACAATCAGCACCAGGATATCCTGGTCGCGACCGGGCAGCAGGATGCCCGGCATGCGGTGCGGGCAATGAAGCTCGGTATCTCCGACTATCTGCTCAAGCCGATCAACCATGAAGAGTTCCAACTGGTGGTCAACCGCATCCTGTTCCGGCAGTCGGTCCATCTCGAACACCAGCGCCTGATCGACGAAAATATCGAATTCCACTCCACTCTGGCGCAGTACCGCAAGTGCCTCGAACTGCTCAAGGTCGATGACCTCGACCGGCTCGGCGATCTCATCCTTGATACCCTGATGGAGGGGCTCTCGGCCGAGGGGGGCGCGTTGTGGCTGGCGCTCGATGCCCAGAAGTTCGGGCTGCGCTGTCGGCGCGGGCTGGTTCGGCTCCGAACCACCGAACGCTCCTTTACCCTGGCCGATAACCAGTGGCAGATGGTCCGCTCCGGCAAGCCCCGCTTGCAAAGCGATGACAGGATCGTTGTCGTGCCGCTCGAGTACGAGGGGACACCCCTCGGTCTGATCCGCATCGAATCCCCGGTCGGACGGGAAACCTTCCAGTTCCGTGACGTAAGGACCTCCGAACTGGTCGCCGAGTTTGCCGCGACCGCACTTAATCAGGTCATCCGGACCCGGAAGCTTGAACGGAGCAGTCTGCACGCGGCCCAGGACGGCGCTTACAACCCGGCTTATTATCACGATTACGCCGATAAGGAGTTGTACAAGGCTCGCCGTTACAACCGGCGTCTCTCCTGCATCCGCCTGGTCGTCGACAACATGGATCGGATCAAGGGGCTGTTCAATCAGAAAGAGGTTGAGGCCGTTCAGGCCAAAATGCTCGATCTTGTCAACTCCGCCATGCGTGATGCCGATGTCATCGCCATGCATGCCGACGACAGCTACAGTATTCTGCTGCCGGAGACCGATTACTGGGGGTCGCTGGTGACCCAGCGGAGATTGCGCAACGCTTTTGACGGTGAATTGAAGTTGGGTAACATGAAGCGGGATGCCCGGCTCGATGTTTACATGCGCTCGGCATCCTTCCCGGCCGACGGCGCGACCGTGCAGGATCTGGAGAATATCGCCGAGCGGCGTCTCGAACGGCTGCGCAGCAGTGTTTTTTACAATAGCGACCTGGTCGGTCGGACCTTCTGGCCGGTGGTCGAGCGTCTTCTCGGCCGCAGCGGTGAGATGAAGAAGGGGAATGCCGGGATTGTTGTTTCCGATCGACTCAAACGGTATGAGGCCACTCTTAAAAGCTGCTATGTCGAGGTGTCGGAGCAGCGGCTGATTGATATCACCCGTGCCCTGTGCCGGGAAGTGATCGAATCGAGCCGGGTCCGTGGTATCATCTACGCTAGCTGTGCCGATTTTGATGCCATGAAGGACGCACTCCGATTTGTCGAGCAGCTGGAGTCGACGGAAACCAGCTTTATCCTGCTCGGCGGCAAGAAGAGGAGCAACTGGAACCTGCAGCGGGTGGTGCCGGTTCACGTCGATGACCGCCAATTCGAAAAGAATGTGTTTCTCTTCTATATGAACGAAGACTACGCCTATGCCTTTATCGGTCGCCGCACCGACAAGGGACTGGTCGGTTTTCATACCTCAGATTTTTATTTTGTCGAGAACATGATCGCCAAGCTGCAGGATCAATATCAGTTGAGGGCGCAGGTCTGAGATGACACCGAAACAGAAACATATCCTGCTCGCTTCGGCAACGGACCTGTTTGAGCCGTTGGCCACACTGCTTGAGCAGTCCGGGGTCAAGGTTTCGATCTGTCGTGATGGCGCCCAGGCTCTTGAAATGGCGCTCAAGTTTACGCCCGATATCCTGATCGTCGATAACGCCATCACCGTTCTTGCGGTCGACAAAATGGCGCAGATTCTGCGCGCCAACAGCCAATCGGAGAAGACACCGATCTTTTTCGTCGGCCCCGAAGGGGAGCAGATCGAGGGGTTCCGACGACAGATCGATCATTACGTGCCGCGCCCGTTCAACAACGAGCAGCTGCTGGCCGAGATTCTGACCCGGTTCAGCCGGGAAGAGAAGAACGAATCGATCGGTCAGGCTCATACCGAGGTCGAAGGGGACCTCGGGCAGATTCCACTCACCGACCTATTGCAAGTATTCTCCCTGAACCGGAAGGATGGCGTGATCTCCGTTTCCGACCAGGATAAAAAGGGATATATCCACCTGCTCGAAGGTCAGGTGATCAGCTCCAGGGTCGGCCAGGTCGTCGGTGAGAAGGCATTCTTCCGGCTGCTGCAGTGGGAGAGTGGCAAGTTCCGTTTCACCCCGGGCAACCCGCAGGTCGAACGCCGCATCAACATGCCGACCGACCAGCTGCTGATCGAAGGGATGCGTCAGAACGACGAGATGCGGTCCCAGATGTCGACCTTCCCGGCGGGCCGTAAATATTACGAGCTATCCGTACCGTTCGGGCACCTCCCTGAAGGATTACGCCCGGCGACCCTGGAGATCGCTAAGCTGTTCGACGGGCCGACCCAGGTGATGACCGTAGTCGAGAGCAGTATGCGCAGCGACTACGAGGTGTTGCAGGTCCTGAGGGCGCTGATCGAGCAGGGCCTGCTCAAGGAGACGACCGCGCCCGGTAAAAAGGACGGCGCGGCGCTGCTGCTCGATGACGAGATGGTGGTGGCGATCAAGGAGTTTTTCGGCGAGCGGGAAAACCTGCTCGAGGAGAGCTCGGCCAAGTTGATCGTGTTGGCCGAGAACGACGAGCAGGCCGGACTCTTCCTGCAGGCACTGCAGGGGGTCGATGAATTTGAGCCGGAGAGTGATTTTCTGCACGGCGATGGCGGACTCTCCCTCGGCGATATCGGCCGCCTCGAAATATCGGAAACCTTCCACCTGCGGCTGTTTTTGCTGCCGGCGACCGAGGAGTCGGCGCCGTTGTGGCGGCCGTTCTGTCATCGGCTGTTCGGTGTACTCTCCCTGGCGACTGATATCTCGCTGCATGAAGCTGAAAATTACTTCTTTGAATCGGCCCGTGTCCCTGTGGCAAAATGCCGTGATAACGAAAACTTCAACGACGTGTTGCCTTTGCGACGCGGTGACCGGGACGGTCTGCGGCGGCTTCTGCACTATTTCGCTGCGCCGTTTACCGGCAAGGAACAGGAGGTTGGACTGTAATGATAGATCTTCATACCCATACGCTGTTCAGCGACGGCGAACTGATTCCGGCAGAACTGACCCGCCGGGCGGCGACTATTGGATATAAGGCGATCGCCATGACCGACCATGGTGACCTGTCGAATATCGACCTGATTATCCCACGCCTGCTGCGCGTTGCCGACGATCTCTCCGAACAATGGGGACTGAAGGTCATCGTCGGCATCGAATTGACCCATGTGCCGCCGGCGCAGTTTGCCTCGGCGGCGGCCGAGGCACGCAAGCTCGGGGCTGATATCGTCGTTGCCCACGGTGAAACCATCGTCGAGCCGGTTGCTTCCGGCACCAATCGGGCGGCGATCGAGGCGGGCATCGATATCCTGTCACATCCCGGCATGATTTCGGACGAAGACACGGCCCTGGCAGTGAAGAACAATGTCTGCCTCGAAATTACGACACGCAAGGGGCACAGCCTGACCAACGGCCATGTCGTACAGATGGCGCGCAAACATGGCGCCAAGCTGGTGGTTAATAACGATGCCCATGCCCCCGGTGATCTTCTTTCACCGGAGATGATGCGCCAGGTCGCGCTCGGCGCCGGGATGAGTGAAGATGAATACAAACAGGCCCTCGCCAACAGTGGAAAGCTGGCGGGGATCTAAAGATTTGAGAGAAGGTTAACGATGAACGAACAGTCATTCGCTCTCCTCAGAGAGCTTGTCGAAGCACCGAGCCCTTCCGGGTTCGAACAGCCGGCGCAGCGGGTTTTCCGCAAGCATGTCGAAAATAGCGTTGACTCTCTGACTACCGATGTCATGGGAAACGTGATCGGGAGGATCGACGCCGCCGCTGATGATGCGCCGAAGGTGATGCTCTCCGGGCACTGCGACGAGATCGGTTTCATGGTCAAGTATATCGACGAAAACGGTTTTCTCTTCTTTGCCCCGATTGGCGGCGTTGATGCCCACCTGGTGCCGGGGCAGCGGGTGCAGGTGCACGGTGCGGTCGGGTCTTTGCTCGGGGTCGTCGGCAAGAAGCCGATCCACCTAATGGAACCGAAGGAGAGGGAGGTAGTGGTCAAGTTCAAGGACCAGTTTATCGATATCGGCTGTACGGATAAGGAGTCCGCGGAAAAGCTGGTCGCGGTCGGTGACCCGATTACCTTCTCGGTTGGCCTGGAGAGACTGCAGGGGGAGCGGGTCGCATCGCGCGCCTTTGATGACAAGATGGGGGCCTGGATCGTTGCCCGGGTTTTGCAGGAGGTCAGTAAAAAGAGACCGCCGGTCACCTTCCACGGAGTTTCGACCGTGCAGGAGGAGATCGGTCTGCGCGGGGCGACCACCAGTGCTTTCGGCATCGACCCCGATGTCGGCATCGCCGTTGATGTCGGTTTCAGCTCCGACGCGCCCGGCCTCGAGATGAAGGAGATCGGTGAACTCGGGCTAGACAAGGGGCCGATCATCACCCGCGGCGCCAACGTCAATCCGGCGCTGTTTGATCTGCTGGTCGGGACCGCGAAGGAAGAGGGGATCCCCTACCAGGTCAGCGGCAGCCCGCGTGCGACCGGAACCGATGCCAATGTTATCCAGCTGGCGCGTAGCGGAGTCGCCACCGCCCTGATCAGCGTGCCGCTGCGCTATATGCACTCCCCCTCTGAAGTGTTGTCGCTCAACGATCTGGAAAATACGGTCCGGCTGCTGACGGGAGTGATTTACCGTATTAAGGACAGGGGGGTGTTCATACCGAATTAAGAATTCGGGCACGGGAAGCGACAGTTGAACAGGACAAAAATTTTAAATGCCGATTATATGAAAATTGCACCGTTTTTCCTTGACCTTTATTCGTCGTCTCTTGTACTTTTTCTGATTAATATTTCGCCCCCGTTTCAGGGGGCGAAACCGCATGATCTGGCAACCGTCAATCTTTCCTCAAGGAGTATCCCATGTCGGACCTCGAGATTCGTGAAGGTCTAACCTTTGATGATGTTCTGCTGTTACCCTCCCATTCAATCGTCCTGCCGAAAGATGCAGATCTTTCGACCCAGTTGACGCCCGGCGTTCGTCTTAACGTGCCGCTGTTGTCGGCAGCGATGGACACCGTCACCGAAGCCCGCACCGCGATCTGCATGGCGCGCGAGGGAGGCCTCGGCATCGTTCACAAAAACATGACTCCGGAGGAGCAGGCGCTCGAGGTCGACCAAGTCAAGAAGTCGGAGAGCGGCATGATCGTCGATCCGATCACCATGGATCCGGATCAGAAGATTTTCGAGGCGCTGGAGTTGATGGAAAAATACCGTATCTCCGGGATCCCGATCACCAAAAAAGGAAAACTGGTCGGGATCATGACCAACCGCGATCTCCGCTTCGAAACCAATTTCGACCAGCCGATCTCCAACGTCATGACCAAGGAGAACCTTGTCACCGTACCGCCCGGCACCACCCTCGAAGAGGCGAAACAGCACCTGCACAAGCATCGAATTGAAAAATTGCTGGTGGTTGATGAGGACTATAAACTGGTCGGTTTGATTACGATCAAGGATATCGAAAAGGTGCGCAAGTACCCGAACGCCTGCAAGGATGAATTCGGCCGACTGCGGGTCGGGGCGGCGGTCGGCGTCGGTCCGGACCGGGACGAACGGCTGCAGGCGCTGGTTGAAGCCGGGGTCGACGTTGTCGTTATCGACACCGCCCATGGACACTCGCAGGGAGTTATCGATGCGGTGCGCGACACCAAGAAAAACTTTCCCGAACTCGACCTGATTGCCGGCAATATTGCCACCGCCGACGCAGCCAAGGCACTGGTTCAGGCCGGGGTCAATGCGGTCAAGGTCGGTATCGGTCCCGGTTCGATCTGCACCACC
>PKTZ01000166.1 GCA_002868925.1 Desulfuromonas sp.
CGATCGCTTCAGCCCGGATACAAGGATCG
This sequence comes from Desulfuromonas sp., assembly GCA_002868925.1. Taxonomy (GTDB): domain Bacteria; phylum Desulfobacterota; class Desulfuromonadia; order Desulfuromonadales; family UBA2294; genus BM707. Next base: position 30 of record PKTZ01000166.1, read on the forward strand.
AGATCAGTGACGACGCTCTCGATGCCCTGAATAGCTACGACTGGCCGGGGAACGTGCGCGAGCTCGAAAATGCGATCGAACAGATGGTCATCCTGCGCCATGGCGACCGGATCGAATCGAAGGACCTTCCGGCCAAGATCAGGTCAGAGCGTATCTCTGGAACCGGTTCGGTGGTCAACCTGCCTGCGGAGGGTTACCCGCTGGCCGAACTGGAAAAAGAGGCGGTGCTGCAGGCGTTGCAGATGAGCAGCTGGAACCAGACCCGCGCCGCTGAGCTGTTGCATATTCCCAGGCATACCTTGCTGTATCGGCTTGAAAAATACGATCTGAAGAAACGAAATAAGCAAAGGTGATTTTGAAATGAAATTTTTTACCCGTGTTTCAATGTTAACGTTGATTCTGGTTGCGTCGGTATCGACGCTGACGGCTTTTGCATCGCCGGCGCGGCGTTCGCCGGTGGTCGAGGTCGTCGAAAAGGTCGGCCCGTCCGTGGTCAACATCCGGACCGAACAGATCGTGCGGCGGCGCAGTTCACCATTTTTCGGGTTCGGCGATTCCCTGTTCGACGATTTTTTCCGCGGCTTCGGCGAGACCCGTGTCTACAAGACGCAGTCGCTCGGCTCCGGTGTGCTGATCGATCCGAAGGGTTATGTCCTGACCAATGCCCACGTTATCGAACAGGCTTCGAAAATATTCGTTGCGCTTGACGGAGAACAGAAGGAGCGGGAAGCGACGCTGGTAGGGGCCGATGAACAGCTTGATATCGCGGTGATTCGTGTCGCCGGTGAGGGGCCGTTTCTGGCAATCGAAATGGCCCGCTCCGACGACCTGATACTAGGCGAGACCGTTGTCGCCATCGGGAATCCGCTCGGGCTGGGTAACTCGGTGACAACCGGGGTGGTCAGCTCGCCCCATCGTCGGGTGCCGATGGGAGAGGGGTTCGTCGGACATTTTATTCAGACCGATGCCCTGATCAACCCGGGCAATTCGGGCGGACCGCTGCTCAATATCGACGGCGACCTGATCGGCATCAACACCGCGATCGCAAGCCAGGCCCAGGGGATCGGTTTTTCGATCCCGATCGATATGGCAAAACGGGTTGTCAATGACCTGATTACGTTCGGGCAGGCCCGGATCCCGTATCTCGGGATCATGCCGGGGAATGTCAACCAGGCACTGGTCCGCTCCCGTGGGGTCGGTGGTGTCCTGGTCACCGAGGTCGAGGACGGGTCACCGGCTACGGTCGCCGGTATCGAAATCGCCGATGTGATTCTTTCGATAGATGGCATGACGGTTGAAAGCCCGCGCGAAATGCGGCAGCTTCTCGGCTCCTATACCCCGGATAGTGAAATCGAACTCGAGATTCTGCGCGGGGTGGAGGTGTTGAAGCGATCCGTTCCGTTGCAACCGCTCCCCGATCAGTACGGTCTTCTCTACAGCTCCCGGGTATTTGGCCTGGAGGTCGCTGATGGATTGGAAGGGGTTCTCATTTCTCGGGTTGTGCCTGATTCCTATGCTGAAAAAGCACGGATCCGGGTCGGTGACCGGATCAGCGAGATCGCCGGCCAGGAGACGGCTACCGTCGCAGCCTATGAAGATGTCATGGTTCGTCATCTCGGCGAGATTCCACTTTCCTTCCTTGTCATTCGGGATAACCGCGGGTACTATATCAGCCTTCCTTGAGGAGCGTGCATGGCCCGGTTGAAAATTGACAAAGAAGAGATGATGCCTGTCGATGGCCCCCGACCGTTCGATTTAGAAGGCTGGATCGCGACGGCACCGTTCGAGGATCTGGTCGGTCTCGTTATCGATTCGGCTGCCGATGGCAGGGCTGAACTGCGCGTCCCTTTCCGGGTTAAGCTGAGTCAGGGAGGCGGGGTCATGCACGGCGGCGCCCTGACCACCCTGGCCGATACGTCCGTCGCCATGGCGATCAAAAGTTTACTGCCGGAAGGGACCATTTTCGCCACGACCGAACTCAATACGACTTTTCTCGCCCCGGTCAAAAGTGGCTGGGTTCGGGCGGTTGCCGATGTCAGCCGGGGAGAAGGGCGGAATTTTGTCGGCAAGGCTGATGTCTTTGACGAGCAGGAGGTATTGGTTGCACGCTTCAATTCGAATTTTCGGGTTGCGCGCGGACAGGGCTTTGATTGATCTGTTTTCGTTTGCTGGTGCGAGTTTTCTGGAGTTTGTTTGATGAATAAAAACCTGGTGTTCGTTTGTTGGTCTGTTTTGCTGATTGCTTTGGTTCCGCTATCGGTTCTGACCGGCTGTGAAAAATCAGAAAA
>PKTZ01000004.1 GCA_002868925.1 Desulfuromonas sp.
GAGTGGGAATGACATTTTAAAGCCGTCGCTGTTGTCGACGGCTTTTTACTTTGTCTCAGCGAAACGGGAGGGATCGGATGGCCAAGAAGCCGGGGAAACCAGCCAAGAAGTACAGCCAGGCGGCTCGCCTGCATGACGTGATCCGTATCCTCGAAGCGCGCTACGGCGCAACAGTTGATGAACTGGCCGAAGAGTGCCAGGTCCATCGTCGCACCATCTACCGGGATCTGCAGGCGATCGCCGACGCCGGTTACCCTCTGGTGCCGGAGCCGGAAGAGGATGGCCGTGTCCTCTATCGGTTCATGACCGGTTTCAAGTCGATTCCGCCGATCACCTTCTCCCTCGACGAGTTGATGACCCTTTACTTCTGCCGGGGGCAGCTCGATTTTTTGCAGGGAACCCCATTCCATGATGATCTCGATGCCATTTTTGCCAAGATCAGGTCTTCCTTGAGCCCGAAGAACGTCGCTCATCTCGAACGGGTCGCCGAAGCTTCAGCGCCCCGTTTCCAGGGGGTGCGCAATTACGCCGAGAAAAAGGAGATCCTCGCCGAACTGCGCAAGGCGCTGCTCTACCAGTACCGCTGCGATATTCTGTATGCGCCACCGCAGCGCACGGCTGAACATTATCAGTTTGACCCCTACACGCTCCTCTTCTTCCAGAACGCCCTCTATCTCGGCGGCTATGCCCATAATCGCAACGGCTTGCGTCTCTTTCTGATTGACCGGATTCAGCAGGTCGAGGTTCATAAGGAGCGCTTCGATGTCCCCGACGATTACGATGTCGAAGATCTGACCGGCGGCGCCTTCGGTCTGGTCAACGGTCAGACGTTGCCGGTCAAGGTCCGCTTCGATGTCGAGATCGCCCATCTAATCAAGGAACGCCAGTGGCATCCGCAGCAGTCTCTCGAAGAGGAAGAGGATGGCTCGGTCGTTGTCGGCTTCGAGGCGGCCGGGACGAGAGAGATTCTGGCCTGGGTTTGTTCCTTTATCCCGCACGTCGAGGTCCTTGCGCCTGCGCCGCTGCGTCAGGAATTTCGTTCCCTGCTCGAAAAATCGCTGCAAAAGATGTCGTGACATATTCTGTCTTAATCCATTGCTAGCCTGAATCTGTCAATAACAGCAACTGGAGGTGACGGATGATCTGGCTTGGAATCTGTGACGAAGAAGGGAACGCGCTTTATTTCGATATCCACCGTGTCGAGCGCAAACGTTCACGCCGCCGCTGGCGGCATGTTGTCAACGGTATTTGCGGTAACGGCCTCTTTGAGACCGATGTGCTGGTTGAAATCGGAGACGATAACGAGGTGACCTATGTCGATCTGTCGACTGGAGTCGACTCGAGATATCGTTTGCTCGCTGGCGTCGATGCTGGCTCGCTCGAACAGCGACTGGTCGATGTTGTTTCGGAACGATGTCGGGACGTCGGTGGCCGGGTGCAAGCATCTCCGCATCCGGTTGTACCGTCCGGCTGCCAGGTTGCTGAGCCACCTCCGGAATGGAGCGCCGCAATTTAAACAAGACTGTTCGAACGGGCATTGCATTTTTCCTGGGGCTGGGGTAAAACGTAGACATTTCTCCAGGAATTGACTATGCGAAAAATTGTTCTCGCCTCGACCAGCCCTTACCGCCGCAAGCTGCTGCAGCAGCTCGATTTCCCGTTCAGTGTTGCCACCCCGCGTTACATCGAAGAGATGGACCAGGGCGTGGCGCCGGAGCTGCTGGTCAAGCATCTCTCCTTCCGTAAGGCCGAGAGCCTGAAAAGAAATTATCCCGATGCCCTGATAATCGGTTCCGACCAGGTGTTTGTCGACCCGCGGGGGCGAATCCTCGGCAAACCGGCCGGTCGCGATGCTGCGATTCTGCAACTCAAAGCGATGGTTGGACAGAAACATACCTTCTACACCGGGGTCTCCGTCTTCGATGCGCAGTGCGGTGAAGTTGCTTCGGACTGCGCGACCTATGCGGTGACGCTCCGTAACCTTTCCGACGAGCAGATTGCCTCTTATGTCGATCGGGAGAAGCCCTTCGATTGTGCCGGATCCTTCCGGGTCGAAGGGCTCGGGATCGCCCTTATGGAGAAGATGGAAGGGGAGGATTACAACGCCCTGATCGGGCTGCCACTGATCAAGCTGACCGAACTTCTCGAACGGTTCGATGTCGCACTTCTCTAGCCGAAGCAGCTTGACCGTTCCGGATTCACAGTGATAATATAACTGGACCGTTTTCGCCGGTTTCGCAGAGCGCCTGTCAGTCTGCGGGGATCGGCTTTTTTCGTCCCTGATATCCATACCGTCTCATTACTGGTTTTCGATGAAACACGCCGATTTCGTACACTTACATCTCCATACCCAGTATTCGTTGCTTGACGGCGCGATCAAGATTCCGGACCTGGTCAAGCGGGCGCACGACCTGCACATGCCGGCGCTGGCGATCACCGACCATGGCAATATGTTCGGCGCCCTCGAGTTCTATCTCGAAGCGGGCAAGCACGGGGTCAAGCCGATCATCGGCTGCGAGATGTACGTTGCGCCCGGCTCGCGGTTCGACAAGAGCGGGGTCAGGGGGTCGGGCGAGGCCTCGCATCACCTGCTTTTCCTCTGCATGAACCAGGTCGGTTACCGCAACCTCTGTCATCTGGTTTCGAGTGCCTACCGTGAGGGGTTCTACTACCGTCCCCGCGTCGACTGGGACCAACTGGTCGAATACAACGAGGGAATCATCGCCCTGTCGGCCTGCCTCGGCGGCGAGTTGCCGTCGCTGCTGATGGCAAACCAGTATGACAAAGCCCTGCAGCGGGCCAAGGAGATGTCCTCCATCTTCGATGATGGTCGTTTCTACCTTGAACTGCAGGAGAATTTCATCCCGGAACAGGCAGTCGCCAACAAGGGGCTGATCCAGATCTCGGAAGAGGCGGACATCCCGTTGGTTGCGACCAATGATTGTCACTATCTGACCCGGGAAGCGGCCTATGCCCACGAGGTCCTGCTCTGCATCCAGACCGGCAAGACCATGGATGACCAGGACCGGATGCGCTTTCATAACGACGAGTTCTACGTCAAGTCGCCGGAGGAGATGGCGCAGCTCTTCTCCCATGTGCCGGAGGCTTTGCAAAACACGGTGGCGATCGCCGAACGTTGCAACCTCGATTTCGATTTCAACACCTACCATTTCCCGCAGTACGAGAAGCCTGAAGGGAAAACCCTTGACGACGTCCTCGACGATCATGCCCACGAAGGGCTGGAAGAACGGTTCGATGAGATCCGCAAACGGCGCAAGGATTTCAAGGAAGAGGATGTCGAAAAGTACCGGGAGCGGCTTGAAATCGAGCTCGACTGTATCAAGCAGATGCAGTTCCCTGGCTACTTCCTGATCGTTGCCGACTTTATCAACTGGGCCAAGGATCACGATATCCCGGTCGGCCCCGGCCGTGGTAGTGCCGCCGGCAGTCTGGTCGCCTACGCCCTGCGCATCACCGATATCAACCCGCTGCCGTATAACCTGCTGTTCGAGCGGTTTCTCAACCCAGAGCGGGTGAGCATGCCTGATATCGATGTCGATTTTTGCATCTACGGTCGTGAGGACGTTATTAATTACGTCCGTGAATACTACAGCGAGCCGAACGTCGCCCAGATTATCACCTTCGGGACCATGCAGGCCAAGGGTGTTATCCGCGATGTCGGCCGGGCGCTCAACATGCCGTACGGCGAGGTCGACCGGATTGCCAAGCTGGTTCCGAACCAGCTCGGTATCACCCTCAAGGAGGCGTTGGCCAAGGAGCCGCAGCTCAAGGACCTCGGCAAGAAGGATCCGAAGTGTAAGCAGTTGATCGATATCTCGTTGTCGCTCGAAGGTCTGACCCGCCATGCCTCGACCCACGCTGCCGGGGTCGTGGTTACGCCCGACGCCCTGACCAACTACCTGCAGCTTTACTCCGATCCGAAAACCGGTGCCCAGGTGACCCAGTTCTCGATGAAGTACGTCGAGAAGATCGGCCTGGTCAAGTTCGACTTCCTCGGCCTGAAAACCCTGACCGTCATCGATAACTGCCTGCGTCATATCCACAAGAGTGAACCCGATTTCGACCTGAACCTGGTGTCGGACGACGATCCGGAGACCTACGAACTGCTCTGCCGCGGCGAGACGACCGGCGTCTTCCAGCTCGAGTCGAGCGGGATGAAGGAGCTGCTGGTCAAGCTCAAGCCGAACTGCTTCGAGGATATCATTGCCGTCTGTGCGCTCTACCGTCCCGGTCCGCTCGGCTCCGGCATGGTCGACGATTTTATCCTGCGCAAGCACGGCAAGAAGCAGATCGTCTACGACTTTCCGCAGCTCGAGCCGATCCTCAAGGACACCTACGGCATCATTGTCTACCAGGAACAGGTCATGCAGATCGCCCAGGTCTTGGCCAACTATACCCTTGGCGGCGCCGACCTGTTGCGGCGGGCGATGGGCAAGAAGGTCAAGGAGGAGATGGCCGAGCAGAAAGAGCTCTTTCTCGCCGGGGCGAAGCAGAACAAGCTCGACACCAAGAAGTCGACCGCCGTCTTCGACCTGATGGAAAAATTCGCCGAGTATGGCTTCAACAAGTCGCACTCGGCCGCCTATGCCCTGATCGCTTTCCAGACCGCCTACCTCAAGGCGCACTACCCGGTCGAGTTCATGGCCGCCCTGCTGACCGAGGATATGGAGAACACCGACAAGGTCATTAAGAATATCGGCGAGGTCAGGGCGATGGGGATCGAGGTGTTGCCGCCCGATATTAACCAGTCAGAGCGGTCGTTTACGGTTCATGAGAATTCGATCCGTTTCGGTCTTGGTGCGGTTAAGGGGGTCGGTGCCGCCGCCCTCGATTCGATTGTCGAGGTGCGCAAGGAAGAACCTTACCAGAGCCTCAACGATTTCTGTGAGCGGGTCGACCTGCGCAAGGTCAACCGGCGGGTGGTCGAGGCGCTGATCAAATGCGGTGCCTACGATTCCCTCGGCGGCAAGCGGGCGCAGTATATGGCAGTGCTTGACGAAGCGATCGATATGGGGCAGAAACTACAGAAGGAGAAGGAGCAGGGCCAGGAGTCGCTGTTCGGGACCGAGGAGATCGTCTCCCAAGGGGGGCACGGCTACGGCACCCTGCCCGATATCGAAGAGTGGGCCGAGAAGCTGCTGCTGGGCAATGAGAAGGAAGCGCTCGGCTTCTACATTACCGGCCATCCGCTGGCCCGGCACAGTGAATCGATCAAACGTTTTGCTACCTGCGAAACGGCCAATCTCGGAGAACGGACAGATCGGGAAGAGGTCCGGATTTGCGGACTGGTCGCCGGGATTAAGGAACTTATGACCCGCAAGGGGGACCGGATGGCACGGCTGATCATCGAGGACCTATCCGGTTCGGTCGAGACCATCGTTTTTCCCGAGGTCTACCAGGCCTCGGTCGAGCTGTTCAACAGTGATGAGCCGTTGTTCGTGACCGGAACTCTGGATGCCGGCGAGGAAAGCTGCAAGATCCTTGCAACCGAGATTGTTCTGCTGCGTGATGTCAAAGCGAAGCAGACCAGCCGGGTCCATTTTCGGTTATCGACGCCGGGTCTCGATCGCGATCAGCTGCGCCAGCTGCGGGATCTCTTGCTCAAGCATCGCGGTGATTGCGAGGCGATGCTCCATCTTGTGGTGCCGAATCGGAGTGAAACCTTGATTCGTTTGCCGGAAACCCTTAAAGTAGCAGCGACCGATCAATTAATGGATGATACGGAACGGCTTTTCAGCTACAATGTCGTGACGTTCGAATAGCAAACAGGAGTGTTTTTATGCAATTCTTTCTCGATTTTGAAAAACCGCTGGTCGAGTTGAGGAAAAAGATCAACGAACTGCGTGATTTTTCAACCGATAATGTCGATTTCTCCGGTGAGCTTAAGAAGCTGGAAAAGAAAGCGGAAAAGCTCCGCAACGATATTTTCTCCAACCTGACCCGGTGGCAACGCACCCAGCTGGCCCGCCATCAGGCCCGTCCTTATACCCTCGATTACATCGAGAATATCTTTACCGATTTCTTCGAAGTTCACGGCGACCGCAATTTCCGGGATGACCCGGCACTGGTCTGTGGCTTCGCCCGTTTCGACGGGCAGCCCTGCGCGGTAATCGGTCACCAGAAGGGACGTGATACCAAGGCGAAGGTTTACCGCAACTTCGGCATGCCGAACCCGGAAGGGTATCGCAAGGCGTTACGCGTTATGCAGATGGCCGAACAGTTCGGGCTGCCGATCTTCACCTTCGTTGATACGCCGGGCGCGTTCCCCGGGATCGGTGCCGAGGAGAGAGGGCAGGCCGAGGCGATCGCCCGTAACCTGCGGGAGATGGCCGATCTGAAGGTTCCGGTGATCGTCACCGTGACCGGTGAAGGGGGCTCGGGCGGCGCCCTGGCTATCGCCGTCGGCAACAAGGTGATGATGATGGAATATTCGGTTTATGCCGTTATCTCACCGGAAGGGTGTGCCGCAATCCTCTGGAGCGACGGGGCGCTCGGGCCGCAGGCTGCCGAGGCTCTGAAACTGACGGCAACCGATATCGATGAGCTCGGTTGCGTCATCGACGATATCATCCCCGAGCCGGAAGGTGGTGCCCATAACGACCCGGTGGCAGCTGCGGCGAGTGTCAAGGAGTACCTGCAGAAACAGCTTGCCGAACTGCAGAAGCTGTCGCCGGAGGAGTTGGTCGAGCAGCGTTATCAGAAGTACCGGGCGATGAGCCGTATTGAGGAGTAATCCTCCGGAGGGCTCATGTCTGAAATGAAGCGGCCCGATGTCGTCGGGATCGGTCAATGTTCCTACGATATCCTGGGTCGTCTTCAATCCTTTCCCCAAGCAGATCAAAAAACCGACCTCGATGAAATCCTGTTGCAGGGCGGCGGTCCGATTGCTACGGCGCTGGTCACCCTTTCGCGCTTCGGTACTTCGACCGCATTCTGCGGTGCGGTCGGCGACGATGAATTCGGTCGTAAAATCGAGGCCGGCCTCCGCGATGAACAGGTCGATTGCTCTGGCCTGAAAGTCGAACCGGGCGCCGCAAGCCAGACCGCTTTTATTGCAGTCGATAAAGATGGCTTGCGCACGGTTTTTTGCCACCCCGGAACCACCACTCCCCTTGAGCCAAAAGATCTTGATCATGTTCTGATCCGTCGTTCCAAGATCCTCCTTCTCGACGGAACCCATGTTGAAGTTGCCTGCGAAGCGGCCAGGATCGCCCGGGCTAACAGTGTGGTCACTGTTCTTGACGGCGGCTCGGTCCGTCCCGGCTCTGCTGAGCTATTGCCGTTGATCGATCATCTGGTTGTCAGTGAAAAGTTTGTCGGGCAACTGTCCCCGGGCAAGTCACCACAGGATGTCTCGGCGCATTTGCTCGAGTACGGCGCAACGACTGCTGTCGTCACCTGCGGAGCTAAGGGGGTATGGGCTCAGCAACGTGGTGATAGCCTCTTTCATCAGTCGGCTTTCCCGGTGCCGGTCGTCGATACCACCGGCTGCGGCGATGTCTTTCATGGCGGCTATGTCTACGGATTATTGCAAGGATGGCCTCTTGCTGATATTGTCAGATTTGCTTCGGTATGCGCCGCACTGAAGGCACGTCAATTAGGCGGGAGAAGTGGTATCCCCAATATCGATGAAGTTAATAGTTGCCCGGGTTCAAGTTGTAAGTGCAACTTTGCAGGGGTAGTTTAAGTGAGCAAGCTGCGGTAGCATCTATGCCACCTAGACTTCCCGGTCAAAGGAGC
>PKTZ01000093.1 GCA_002868925.1 Desulfuromonas sp.
ACACTCACCGACCGCATTGCCGTAATCGTCGATCTTCTCCAGCAGGTCGCGTCCTTCGAGGTCGGCAACGACGTTGGCCCGCGCCTCGTAGCGCTCCTGTCCCTTGTAGGGACCGCCGTTCTCGTTGACGACACCCGACTCGTCGAAGATATTGATAAACTCCAGGTCGTGCCGTTTGCCGATCTCGAAGTCATTGAAGTCGTGTGCCGGGGTGATCTTGACCACCCCTGAACCGAATTCGCTGTCGACGTACTCATCGGCAATGATCGAAATTTCGCGATCGACCAGCGGCAGCATCACCTTGCCGCCGATCAGGTCGGCGTAACGCTCGTCCTCCGGGTTGACCGCCACCGCCGTGTCGCCGAGCATTGTCTCGGGGCGGGTCGTGGCAACGACGATATAACGATCGGAACCGATCACCGGGTAGCGCAGATGCCAGAGATGACCGCGCTTTTCGTCGTGCTCGACCTCGAGATCGGAGAGCGCCGTGTGGCAGCGCGGGCACCAGTTGATCAGCCGGTTGTCGCGATAAATCAGGCCGTCCTCATAAAGCCGGACGAACACCTCGCGCACGGCCTTCGACAGGCCCTCGTCCATGGTAAAGCGTTCCCGTTCCCAGTCACACGAAGCGCCGAGGCGCTTGAGCTGTTCGATGATCTTGCCGCCCGATTCCTCGCGCCATTGCCAAACCCGGTCGACGAAAGCCTCACGACCGAGTTCATGCCGGTCACGGTTCTCCCCGGCCAGCTGTTTCTCGACCACGTTCTGGGTCGCGATGCCGGCATGATCGGTCCCCGGCATCCAGAGGACCTCGGCGCCGCACATCCGCTTCCAGCGGGCGAGGATATCCTGCAGGGTATTGTTCAGGGCGTGCCCCATATGCAGCACGCCGGTGACATTGGGCGGGGGGATAACGATCGAGTACGCCTCCTTGCCGTTCGTCTCATCGGCGTGGAAGATGCTACCCTCTTCCCAGGCGGCGTACCATTTTTTCTCTACGTCATGCGGTTCATAGCCTTTCGGCAGGTTCTGAGCCATCGTCTTTGCAAATCCTTGAGCTTATTGAACGGCAACACCGTTCTTTTATTACCTTCTAAAAAGAAGGGAAATGGGGAGCATCCCCATTTCCCATGAATTTTGAAACAGGAAACCGGCTCCGGCCGATCAGAGGTTCTCCTTGATCTTGCGGATTTCGTCCCGGATCAGGCTCTCGGCCAGATCGGGGACGACCTCCCAGGCGATCTTTTCGAGGACGACGCCGGCGACCCGCTCAACGATCTTCTCCAGGTCGGCGTCCGACATACCGGCGACTTGGCTTTCGACGTCAGCAGGTGCAGCGGTCGGCTGAACCGGCGGGGTCGGTTGCGGAGCTGGCTCGGCGACAGGCTGAACCGGTTCCGGCACGACCGGTTGTACCGGCTCTGGCGTAACGGGCGGAGTTGGTGCTGCCGCTTGTGGCGGTGGCTCGGGCACTGCCGGCGGAACCGGGGCGGCCGGCTCGACAGGCGGCTCCGGAGCGCTCGGCTCAACCGCAACGATCTCCGGCTCGTCGAGCTCGATGGTCTCGGAGGTATCCCCCCAGACGGCGGCTGAGTCGGAGGCTTCGGCAGCGGAACCGTCATCGACGATAAAATCGGCTTCATCTTCGAACACCGGCGCTTCGGCAACCGGTTCGGGCTCGATCTCCGGCTCGTCGAAGGTGACATCGTCCCAGCTGTCGGGAGAAGTCGGTGCTGCCGGCTCGATGGCCGGGGCGGCCGGTTCTGGAGCTGGAGCAGCCGGCTGGACCGGAGCCGCGGGTTCGGGAGCAGGCGCGGCCGGGGCAGCACCTGCCGGGGCACCGGCGAGCAGCGATTCGACCTTTTCGATCAGCGACTGCGACTCGAACGGCTTGGCAATCCAGCCTTCGGCGCCGGAACTGATCGCCTTCTCTTCGTCGAACGGTTCGAAGGTTCCGGTCAGGAGGAGCACCGGCACATCCTGCAGGTTCGGGTCCTGCTTGATCGCCGCGCAGAGCTCGTAACCGTTCTTGCCCGGCATGAAAACATCGGCCAGGACCAGGTTCGGCTTGTCCGCCTGTGCTTTCTCGAATGCGGCATCGCCATTATCGACGATCGTCAGGTCGTAGTCCTCATTGGCGAAGGTGATCCCGATGACTTTCTGGATCGTAATACTGTCGTCTGCCAACAACAGTTTCTTGCTCATTGCATGCCTCCTCGGCGCCTCGCGAAACGCCTTGTAGATTCGCTAGATAGAAAGCAGAGTAAGCAGCTTTTCAATATCGAGCACCGGATAATTGTGCTCCCTGTACTGAAAGAAATGGCTTACGACTGCCGATTCGTCTTCTGCGGTCGCCTCCCTGAAGCTTCCGTCCTGACTTTCAACGATCCTGACGGCCGCCTCGATCGGAAGGCCGATAGAACCATAATCGCTCTGGTACACGATGGTGTAACTGTTTTTTCCGCAGCCCCCGGTCTCCCCGTCGGCCAGGATATCGCCCGAAACCATCGGCACGATCTCACCGGAGAAGAGGAAAACGCCGGCCAACCCCTTGCACAGACCGGCCAGTGGAAACAGCTCCGGCTCCTGGAGGATATGCCTGATCCCGTCGACCGGCAACGAATAATCGCGACCGCCGAAATTGAGCAATGCCACCTTCGCCGTCATCGCGCTGCTCCGACCTGTTCCAGGGCGAGCGGTTCAAAACCGACGAGCGGCTCCCGGTGCCAGACCTGGATCGTCTGGTACGGCAGTGCGGAGTGCATTCTGAGCAGCAGCGGGACTTCACAGACCCGGAACTGATCGGCCGGGAAGATCCCCTCGACCTTGTCGACCGGCAAGGCCCAGACCCCGTCCGAACCGTTGACCACGACATAAGCACTCTCGAAACTTTCAGGGGCCGGCAATCCGAGCCTTTGCCTGACGTTGATCGCGTGAATCGCCTCATCACGATAACTGATCAGGCCGAGCAGACCCATTTCGGGATCGGCCGCGGAGCGATCTAGAACGCCGGCTCCCGCTTCCCTTATTTCAACAAGGTCGTCGAGCGACAGGGAAAAACCGACCTCGGCGATCCGAAAGACGAGTTTCTTGTCGATCATATCCCTCATCTGCCCATGGTCCGGTTGCCCTGAACTATCCGTTGCGGAAAAAGGGGAAACCTAAAGGTAATTATCATAATTAGAGCGAAAGTGTCAAGGCTCGCAGCCCAGATATCTTTTGCTATTCTGCACATTTAGACTACGCTCCAGGGTTGCGGCAAATAAATTTCATTATACAGGTTCAGAGCAAAGCGATCGGTCATTCCGGCGATAAAATCGGCGACATCGACTTCGACCGGAACCGAACCCGATTCCCGGCAACCGTATCGGGCCAAGGCTCCCCGGTTATCGAGAAAGTAGCGGAACAGCTCCCGGAGCAGATGCGACGCCTTTTCGAACTCCTCATTTACGGTCTCGACCAGGTAGACATGGCTGAAAAGCCAGTCACGCAGGGTTATAACGACCTGGTCGATATCGTCGGTAAAGCGGATAATAGCACCGTCGTTATTAAGCGAGAGTTCAATCATGTCGCCGATCATGACATCGAGCCATTCTTCACATCGTTCGCCGAGTACGCTCCGGATCTCTTCAGGAATCTGGTCCCGCTTGATCAAGCCGGCCCGCAAGGCATCATCGAGATCGTGATTGACATAGGCGATGATATCGGCAAACCGAACGATCTGTCCTTCGAGAGTGGCCGGCAGACTCTCCGGTGCGGCGGCGCTCAACGTGCCCCGCCCTTTCGAATGCCTGCCGATGCCGTCGAGGACCTCGAAACTCAGATTAAGACCGGCACCACCGTTTTCGAGCCGCTCAACAACCCTTCGGCTCTGCTGAACATGATGAAAACCTCCCGGCACCAGTTCGTTCAACACCCGTTCACCGGCATGGCCGAAGGGGGTATGCCCGAGATCGTGCCCCAGGGCGATCGCCTCGGCCAGGTCCTCGTTCAACGCCAGGGCCCGGGCGATGGTGCGGGCAATCCGCGAAACCTCGAGGGTATGGGTCAGACGGGTTCGATAATGATCCCCTTCCGGCGAAAGGAAAACCTGGGTCTTGTGTTTCAGGCGCCGGAACGCCTTGCAGTTGAGGATCCGGTCAAGGTCGACCTGGAAAGCGGTGCGCATGACACACGGTTTCTCTTCGACCGCCCGTCCCTTGCTGGCATGGCTGAACGTTGCATGACGGGAGAGGACTTTCTCTTCCTTTTTTTCGAGCAGCGTGCGGATATCCATCAAATGACCCAACAAACCTTTGTAAACAGTTAGCTTTTCGGCATGACTGAAGTGTAACAGACGAACAACTTTCTTGGAAAGAAAAGAGTTTGGTCCGAAATGCAAATGAACCGGAGTCCACAAAATCGACGTTTCAAGTCAACAAGACTTCACTTGTCTTTCCCCGGCACATATCCGAATATCCCGATAAGGTATTATCGTAAAAGGGTTTTCATCCGAATATTCTTAATCGAAGATGCTTGACCTGCAGCGGCATAATTACATACAATTGCAGGATGGGTAAAAAAAGGAGAATAGAATTGAAAAGAATCCTGGTCGGCGACAACCGGGAGGAACTTCTCTCCACACTTGAGGTAATTCTCAAGAACTGGGGTTACAGGGTGCTGGTCACATCCTCACCGGATGGATTCACCAGCATGCTCAACGACCTCTCCCCCGACCTGATCATTGCCGGCCCGACCATCCTGTCGAACTCCGGGATCCAGGCTCATCTAAAGGGAGCGAAAGCCCCCCTGCTGATACTTCAGGATTCACAAATCAAACCGATCAGAAACCTCGCCGGCGAACCGATCGACTACCCGGTTGATATCTTCAAGCTCTTCGAATCGGTCCAGAAATATCTCGAAACGATTCCACGAAAAAACATCCGGATCAAGGTCCAGATGCCGAGCATGTACTACCATGGCAACATCCCCTGCATTGCCGAGGTCATCAGCCTCAGCGTCGAAGGGATGTTCATCAAGACCGGTTCGCGTATTGACGGCCTAGACCAAGTCCGCATCGTGCTGCCGCTAATCGGAATGCAAAAAGAAATCGAGTTGGAAGGCAAGGTCATCTACACGGTTGAGCCGTTGCAACGCAACAACTACCAGCAGGGAATGGGCATTCAGTTCTGCAGGATCGACTCCGAAAACGAGGCCCTACTCCAGAAGTATGTCGAAAATCTTCTGGTGAGCGAACTGAGTGAACACAACGACTCTGAAAACGCCCTTGACTTAAGCCAGCTGCATAGCCAGCCGATTATTCCGACCCTGAACCTGCTCCACCCCGGGACCTGACACTCAATGCCTCATTCCGGTTCATGCCAGAAGATCATTCCCGACCTGCCAATTCTGACCAAACGCTGCGGCCACCGTTGCCGCGACATCCCTGAAACTCTCACTAATCCCGAGGTCCATTCCGGCCTGCATACCTTTTGACCAGAGTAGCAGCGGGACAAATTCACGCGTATGATCGGTGCCATCGGTTGTCGGGTCACAACCATGATCGGCGGTAATGATGAGCAGATCGTCGCTCGTCAACTCTTGCATCAAGCCCGGCAGCCACCGGTCGAAGTCGGCCAGGGCGCCGGCAAAACCGGCCGCATCGAGACGGTGGCCGTAGAGCATGTCGAAATCGACCAGATTGGCAAAGATCAGGCCACGATCGCTCCGGTCCAGTGCAGTCATGATCTGCCGCATGCCATCATCGTTGTCACGGCTCTTGATCGTTTCGGCTACCCCCCGACCGACAAAGATATCGGAGATTTTACCGATGGCGACGACCGGAACCCCGGACGACTGCAAGAGATCGAGAACGGTCGGTGCCGACGGCGGCATCGAAAAATCACGCCGCCGGTGGGTCCGGGTAAAACCGGTGTCGACCGTACCGACGAAGGGCCGGGCAATAACCCGCCCGATGCGATACGGATCGAGCAGGCCTCGCATCTCGCGACAGATCTGGTAAAGCTGGTCCGGCGGGACCACCTCTTCGTGGGCCGCGATCTGGAATACCGAATCGACGCTGGTGTAAACGATCGGGGCACCGGTGCGCAGGTGTTCGGCGCCGAGGTCGCGGATAATATCGGTACCGCTGGCTGCGATATTGCCGAGCAGGTCGAGACCGGTAGCCTGGCGGAACAGCTCAACAATCTCGGGCGGGAATCCTTCGGGGTAGGAGGCAAAGGGCTCGGTCGTCTCCAGACCGGCAAGCTCCCAGTGCCCGGTTGTCGTATCCTTGCCCGGGGATTTCTCCTTCATCTTCCCCCAGGCGGCAGCCGGATGCTCGGCCGGAGGCAAACCGGGAGCCGGGCAGATATTGCCGAGCCCTAACCTTTGCAGGTATGGCAGTTCCAGAGGGCCGGCCTGTTCGGCAACGTGACGCAGGGTATTGGCGCCGGCATCGCCATAAGCGACAGCGTCCGGCAAAGCGCCGACCCCGACCCCGTCGAGAACGATCAGGATTACCCGGTTAAAGGTCGACATGCTTACTCCTGATCCGCTAACCACTGGCGGACGATTTCGACCCCGGCGCTGGCTCCGATCCGGGTTGCTCCGGCCGCAATCATGCGTTGGCAGCTCTCCCAGTCGCGGATACCACCGGCCGCCTTGACACCTGCCCTGCCGTCAACAGTCGCGGTCAGAAGCTTGACATCTTCGACCGTCGCCCCGCCTTCGGCAAAACCGGTCGAGGTCTTGACAAAGGCGGCACCGGCCTGCACCGCCGTCCGGGCCAACTGTTCCTTCATCCCGGCATCGAACAGGCAGCATTCGAGAATCGTCTTGACCGGCACCGAACCACAGGCGGAAACCACGGCGGCGATATCGGAATGGACCCGTTCCAGGTCGCCGGCCTTTGCCGCACCGAGATCGATGACCATGTCAATTTCCGTCGCCCCGGCAGCGATTGCCCGTTCGGCCTGCATTTTCTTGATTTCCGAAAGCTCGTAACCGAGCGGGAACCCGATCACGGTTGCGACTTCGACACCGGAACCGTAGAGCCGGTGGCTCGAGCGACCGACGAAAGTCGGCGGCACACAAACCGCGGCAAAACCGTACTCGACCGCCTCTTCACAGAGGAGGTCGATATCGGCACCGGTCGTTGTCGCTTTGAGCAGGGTATGGTCGATCAGGGAAGCCGGGTTCATCATCACTCTAGGTACGGTAATCGGCGTTGATCTTGACGTAATCGTAGGTCAGATCGGAGGTATAGTAGTAGGCGCTGCCATCACCGCTTTTGAGATCAACGGTCACGGTAAACTCAGGCTGTTTCATGATGGCGGTCGCCGCCTCTTCCTGCTCGGCAGATGTCGCCAGGCCATCCTCGGCCAGTAAAATATCTCCGACCCGGATGTCGACCCGGTCCGGATCGATCTCGGCCCCGGAGTAGCCAACCGCCGCGATGATCCGCCCCCAGTTGGCATCCTCACCGAAGAGCGCGGTCTTGACCAGGCTCGACGTTGCCACCGATTCGGCCGCCAACAGGGCGTCTCCTGCACTGGCGGCACCGATGACTTCAACTTTCACCAACTTGGTCGCTCCTTCACCGTCCCTGACGATCATCTTTGCCAGGTCGAGCAAGACCTCGGCCAGCAGTTCCGAGAAGGTTACCGCTTCGGAGGAATCGGCCTCAATTTCGGCGTCGCTTGCACCGTTGGCCAACAACAGGACCATGTCGTTGGTCGAGGTATCGCGATCCACAGTGATCCGGTTAAAGGAGGATTCGACCGCCTGCTTCAACATTGTATCGAGCAGTTCAGGCGCAATCTTGGCATCGGTAACAACAAAGCCGAGCATGGTCGCCATATTCGGATGGATCATCCCGGCCCCCTTGGCGAGGCCGAGGATTGTATAAGGGCTCTCTTTAAACGAGCCATAAGCCGCCGACACCTTGGAAAAGGAGTCGGTCGTCATCATCGCCTCGGCGACCGCTTCAGCATTTCCGGGATCCAGCCCCGACACCAGTTGTGGCATTGCCGCTGTGATCTTGTCGACCGGTAACCGCTGCCCGATAACACCGGTCGAGGAGACCGCGACCAGGGTTTCGTCAATATCGAGAACCGCAGCCATCTCCATGCTGCAACGTCCGGCATCGAGCATCCCCTGCTTGCCGGTACAGGCGTTGGCGTTTTTACTGTTGACCAGGATCGCCTGGCAGAGTCCGCCCCGCACCCGCGGAGCGGTCAAAACAACCGGCGCCGCCACGACCTTGTTGGTCGTAAAGACCCCGGCACTATTCGCCGGCACATCGGAGAAGATCAGGCCGAGATCGAGCTTCCCCTCTTTTTTCAGCCCGGCCGAAAGCGCCGCGAAGCTAAACCCCTTGACCGTTAATTCCTGTTTATTCATTATTCCACCTCTATGCACCCGGGCCGACCGGGAAAGTCAGGCCGAAGGAGGTTCCGACCCCGTCGGTCTCCTCGAGGGATATCGTTCCGTTCATATTCTTGACAATCGCCCAGCAAAGGGCAAGACCGATGCCGACTCCGGACGGTTTAGCGGTGTTGATTTCACCGAGCTGGCTGTAATCGGCGAACACTTCAGCCGCCATGTCGGGCGACAGACTGGCACCGTTGTTGTAGACCTGCAGGTAGATGTGCCGATCCTCGTCCCCGGTTTCCATCACACCCCGGATCGCCAATTTACCACCATGCTCGTTGAACTTGATGGCGTTGTCGACCAGCGACTCGAGCAAAACCCTGAATTTATCGCGGTCGGCGCTAAGTGCCGGCAAGTTGTCATCGATCGCCAGCTCGACCTTCAGCCCCTGCTTCTCGATCTCCGCACCAAACGAGTTGACAACCTCCCTACATATCTCGGCAACGGAAACCGGTTGCTCCTGCCAATGGGCCGTTCCAGAGTCGATCGAGAACAGAAGCAACATGCCGCTGATCAACCGCTCCATGTGCAGGCTCGAATCGGTCATCTTCTGCAGGTAGTCGTCGAACTCGGCCTCGCCGATCTGGGAACGGTGCATCAACAGCAGTTCCGAGAACCCGAGAATGCTGGTCAGCGGTGTTTTCAGTTCATGCGAGAGGTTGCAGACCAGCCGCGAACGCCTTTCGTTCAGAGCCTCGAGCTCATTCGCCTTCTCCCGCAACTGGCTGAACAGGAAGAAGTTCTCGATCGCCAGAACCGTCTGGTGTGCGATCGACGAGAGCAGGTACTGGTCATGGATTGAAAAGATCGAGCCGTCGGCCTTATTGTTGACATTGAGTACCCCGAGAATCCGGTCCCTCCCCTTGAGCGGCAACGACAGCGCCGAACGCGTAGAATACTGCCCATCGTCGCCGGAGGGGGAGAAACGATCGTCGCCACCGATGTCGGTTGTCAGAACCGGCTTTCCGGTTACAAAGACATGCCCCGAAAGACCCTCGCCCGGCTTGATCAACGCTTTATCGGCGACACCGTCCGGCAGACCGCGGGACGCCCGGATCTTCAGGTTGCCGTTTTTGTCCGGCAGCATCAGCGAAGCGGTTTGAACTCCGACCGAATCGACGATCAGGTCGATGACCCGGTCGAGCAGGGTATCCAGGTCTCCCTCGCCGCTCGCCGTCTCGCCGATCTCGCGCAACAGAATCAGGTCGGAGAGTAGCCGCTCCGCTTCCTCCCGGTCACGGATCGCCTTGAGATTCCGTACGTACTCGAGCAACCCTTTTTCAACTGTTGCAACCAGCTCCATATCGGAGAACGGCTTGACCAGATAATCGAGGGCGCCACCGCTCAGCACTTCGCGCAAGGCGTGAAAATCCTGATGTCCGGAAACGACCACCACCGGGATCTCCGGTTTAAGCGCCTTGACCTGTTGCAACACCTCGAGTCCCGAGACATCAGGCATTTCGAGATCGGTCAGGACCAGGCCGATATCGTCATTTTGGTCCAGAATTTCGGACAGATCCATCGCCGTAGCGGGCAAGGTGGTAACCCCCGACTCGGCCAGAGAGTCGGTGATCATCTGCCGGAAGAACTCCTCGTCCTCGATAACGAGAACCTTCGGCTGCTTTTCGAGCTCGGCGTTCATCACTGGTGGGATATCCGTTAAACGTTAATCAGCCTTGAAATACACTCA
Organism: Desulfuromonas sp.; assembly: GCA_002868925.1. GTDB lineage: Bacteria > Desulfobacterota > Desulfuromonadia > Desulfuromonadales > UBA2294 > BM707. The sequence continues at coordinate 10,103 of PKTZ01000093.1, forward strand.
AACGGGGCCGAAACTTGCAGTCATCAGGCTCCGCAGCATTTCTTGTATTTTTTGCCGCTGCCGCAGGGGCAGGGATCGTTACGTCCAACCTTCTCCTCGTCGCGGGAGAAAGTTTTTCCCGCCTGGTCGGATCCGCTGTGGCGATCGAGGAAAGTCTTTTGTTTCCGCTGTTGCTCTTCCATCTGCTCGATATCGTCATCCCGGGCCAGCTGTACCCGGAACAGTTTCATCATAATCTCCTGACGGATGCGATCCATCATCTCCATGAAGAGGTTGTACGCTTCCCGCTTGTACTCCTCCTTCGGGTTGCGCTGACCGTAGCCACGTAGACCGATCCCCTCCTTGAGATAGTCGATATTGAGCAGGTGCCCCTTCCACTGGGTATCGATGGTCTGCAGCAGCAGGACCTTGAGCAGGTGCTCCATAACCTCGGGAGTAAACTCCTCCTCTTTCTGCTTGAACACGGTCAGCACCTGCTTCTCGAGCGACTGTTCGAGCTGCTCGGCCGAAACGGTCCCGTCGTCGAGCCCCGGCAGTTCCGGCGGGAAGTTGAACTGGTTGACGAAATCATCGAAGAGGTCACCCACGTTCCATTGCGCCGGGTTCTTGTCGGCACAGAAGGTCGCGACCATATCACCGACCGTCTCGCTGCTGATCCCCTCGACCATATCCTTGAGGTTCTCACCGGCCAGGACCTCGCGGCGCTGGGTGTAGATTACCTCGCGCTGTCGATTCATGACGTCATCGTACTCGATCAGGTGTTTCCGGATTTCGAAGTTATGCGCCTCGACCTTCTTCTGCGCCCCTTCGATCGCCTTACTGATCATCCGGTGTTCGATCGGCTCACCTTCAGGCAGCTTCATCTTCTCCATGACGAAGGCGACCCGTTCCGAGCCGAAAATCCGCAACAGGTCATCATCGAGAGAGAGATAAAAGCGGCTCTCACCCGGGTCGCCCTGGCGCCCGGAGCGGCCGCGCAGCTGGTTGTCGATGCGTCGCGACTCGTGGCGCTCGGTGCCGAGGATATAAAGACCGCCGGCGGCCAGCACCTCTTCCTTCTCAGCCGCGCACTCCTGCTTGAATTTTTCGAAGGCTTCCTCGAAAGCAGCTTCGTGATCGGCAGCGGTTGCCGAAGCCGACTTCGCCAGCATCTCCGGATTGCCGCCGAGAACGATATCGGTACCACGACCGGCCATGTTGGTTGCGATGGTGACCGCCCCCTTGCGCCCGGCCTGGGCAACGATCTCGGCCTCCCTGTCATGCTGCTTGGCATTCAGAACATGGTGTTTGACTCCACGTTTTTTGAGAAAGGCGGAAAGCTTCTCCGAATTCTCGATCGAGATGGTACCTACCAGCACCGGCTGGCCGCTCTCGTTGCGGGAGATGATGTCCTCGACTACAGCCTCGAACTTCTCCTTTTCGGTCTTGTAGATAACGTCGGCGTTATCCTTACGAACCATCGGCTTATTGGTCGGCACGACCATAACCTCGAGGTTGTAGATCTCGCCGAACTCCTCCGCTTCGGTATCGGCGGTTCCGGTCATCCCGGCCAGCTTTTCGTACATGCGGAAGTAGTTCTGGAAGGTGATGGTCGCCAGGGTCTGGTTCTCGCTCTCGATCTTGACCCCTTCCTTCGCCTCTACTGCCTGGTGCAGGCCGTCGCTCCAGCGCCGCCCCGGCATCAGTCGACCGGTAAACTCGTCGACGATCTGGATCTCATTATCCTTGACCACGTAGTCGACGTCGCGCTTGAACAGGGTGTGCGCCTTCAACGCCTGGTTGACATGGTGCAGCACCTCGATGTTGCGCGGATCATAGAGGTTCTCGATACTGAGGATTTTCTCGACCCGGGCCACTCCCTCCTCGGTGAGGCTGGCGCTCTTCGACTTCTCATCGACGGTGTAATCACCGGTATATTCGCGCAGGGTCTGGCCGATCTTGCCACCGTCCCGGTGCTCGATCACCTCGCCCTCTTTCAACTGCGGAATGACCCGGTTGACCGCTCCGTAGAGATCAACCCGCGATTCGCTCGGGCCGGAGATAATCAGCGGCGTCCGCGCCTCGTCGATCAGGATCGAGTCGATCTCGTCGACGATGGCGTAGAACGGGCTACGCTGCACGTAATCCTCGAGGTCGAACTTCATATTGTCGCGCAGATAGTCGAAACCGAACTCGTTATTGGTGCCGTAGGTGATATCGCAGACGTAGGCCTCTTTCCGCTCCTGGTCAGTCTGACCGTGGACAATGCAACCGACCGTCAGGCCGAGGAATTTGTAGACCGCGCCCATCCATTCGGCGTCACGGCTGGCGAGATAGTCGTTGACCGTGACCACGTGGACGCCCTCGCCGGCGAGGGCGTTGAGGTAGACCGGCAGGGTCGCCATCAGGGTCTTACCCTCACCGGTCTTCATCTCGGAGATCTTCCCTTCGTGCAGGACAATGCCGCCGACCAGCTGCACATCGAAATGACGCATGCCGAGTGTCCGTTTCGACGCCTCGCGCACCGTCGCAAAAGCTTCCGGAAGCAGGGCGGAAAGACTCTCTCCGGCCGCCAGCCGCTCTTTGAATTCGGTCGTCTTCCCCTTCAACTGCTCGTCGGAAAGTGCCTCGAACTCCGACTCTAGACCGTTGACCCGATCGATGATCGGCTGCATCCGTTTCAGATCACGCTCGTTTTTGCTGCCGAAGACTTTTTTTGCCAGTGAACCAATCATGTTTTTCTCCAAAAAAATCGGCCGGATAAAACTCCGGGTTATCGCGCTGATAAAACATGGAATTCTAGCATAGCGGGTCGGCTGCTCACAAGGGAAGAAACGGGATTTACACGTGAATGCCGGCGGTTCTTCCGGTCTCTTAATGATGGCTGCTTTTTCCGGACAAGCCAGCGACCACTTCCGGGTGCTTCGCTTTGTAGAAAACGATAATCAGAGCCGAACCGGCCAGGGCTCCGCCGAGGATGGCGGCAGCACCGGCGACCGAGTTGAGCAGACGGGGTGCAAAGACCAGAGCCAGGCCGAGCGTCAGCATCATCACACCGGAGACCAGCTTCAACTCACGCCCCTGCCACTCGCTGAGCTGATGACGACCCAGAGTCAGGCTGAAGGTCACGACTATGGCAAGAAGCGGCAGGATGTAAACGACATTATAGGCGACAAGATAGAGATAGAAAGCGGTGACCGGCAGCTCGTGCATGGTCAGCACCCGGGTAAAAACCATCGGGAACCCGGCGGTACAGAGCAGTTCGTATGAATTGGCTGCGATTGCCAACAAAATGGTGCCGAAAATCATCACCGGGAACCTGGACGCATAGACCAGCGAACGGATCCGCTGTGCCAGGTGACCACGCTGGGCATCCGACATCGACAGGCTTGCGCCTTGCTTAAAGCGGAAGAAATCCTTGATGTTGAGTACCGCCACGATCAACGCCACCAGCCCGGCGAAAAGGGTTACGACCTGCACCCCGCCGACCACCAGGAAAAGATTGAGCCAGGCCGCCATGAACAGGAAGTAGATCAGGCCGGAGAAGAAGACGAAGACACCGCCGATCACCAGCATCCGTATATGGGAATGGGCGTTGACCAGCAGTCCGAGCAAGAAAAGAAGGACAAAAAATGCGCAGGGGTTGATGCTGTCGAGCAGGCCGAGGGTCAGAGTCAACAGCGGCAGGGAGGTCTCTTTCCCTTCTATTTCACCGAGCAGCGGAACGGTGAAGGTCTGCTCAACCACTTGGACCTGTTCCTCGCCCCCTTGTTCCACCCCGGCGAGCCGGTCAAGCGGATCGATGCAACCGTCCAGGAGACATCGCTCGATGGTCCGCTCGATCTCTGCCCGGTGTGATTCGTTAAAGCCGATCCAGTAGCGGTCTCCGACAAACAGTGCCGGCGTTCCGAGCGGCTCGCCATAAAACTCGACCAGAGACATCAGAACTTCCCGGTTCGGCCGGTTCCGCCAGACCTGGTACTCGCACAGCACAACACCGGGGTTAGTTGCAGCGACATCGAGAACGAGAGGATGGACGGCCGCGCAAGCGGGGCAGTTATCGGCCGTAAAAAAGTGAACCTTCAGCCGCTGGTCAGCGGAAAGGGGCGGTGCCAGGAAGAGGCAGAGGAGGAGCGCTGTCAGCAAAAAACGGGCAACAGGCACGAATTCCTCCCGGTTTTGTCATTTGGTCTTATTTCATTTTATCAGGCCTTCGCCGCGACAAAAGCCGAAACCGTAAAAAATTGGCTACAACTCAAGACAAAATCATATTGCCACCAAGTCACCAAGGACACCAAGAAAACCAAAAACTGTTTTTAACGCTAAGCCGCCAAGGCGCAAGGAAAAGATGAAAACCGCTCAGGGAATTGGAGTTTCGAAAGCATGAAGTGATTGGGTTTTAATCGAAAAAATCATGCTGTAAGTTTTTGCTTTCTCTGCGCCTTCGCGTCTCTGCGTTAAATTGAATCGATTTTGTCGTCTTGGTGACCTTGGTGTCTTGGTGGCGAACTATATTCCGTCCAAAAAAAAGGCCGGGGAAATCCCCGGCCCTGTGCGTTCCATTTTCGTTGTAAACAACCGAACCTATCCTTTGCTGATCTTGGCCGCTTTTTTCCGCTCGTGCTCGACCAAAACCTTCTTGCGCAGCCGGATGGCGTTCGGTGTCACCTCGACCAGTTCATCTTCATCGATAAATTCGAGCGCCTGCTCGAGGCTGAGGATTGTCGGTGTTGTCAACCGGACAGCATCATCCGACCCGGAAGCACGGACGTTGGTCAGCTTCTTCCCCTTGCCGGCGTTGACCACGAGATCATTCTCCTTGGCGTGCTGGCCGATGATCATCCCCTCGTAGACGCTGACACCGGGCCCGACAAAGAGGATACCGCGCTCCTGCAGATTCCAGAGAGCGTAGGAGACCGTCTCGCAGGCATCCATGGCGATCAGGACACCGTTCTTGCGACCCGGGATTTCACCCTTGAACGGGGAGTACTCGTGGAAGACATGGTTCATGGTGCCGGTGCCGCGGGTATCGGTCATGAACTCGGTCCGGAATCCGATCAAACCGCGGGCCGGGATGACGAATTCGATCCGCACAACCCCGTCCATCGGCTCAAGCTTGACCATTTCGGCCTTGCGCTTGCCGAGCTTCTCGATCACCGTCCCCTGAAACTCCTCCGGCACGTCGATTGTCAGGTACTCCATCGGCTCGCAGCGGACACCGTCGATATCGCGGTAGATAACTTCCGGCTTCGAAACCGCCATCTCGTACCCTTCGCGGCGCATGTTCTCGATCAGGATGGAGAGGTGCAGCTCGCCCCGCCCGGAAACCTTGAAGCTGTCGGTATTGTCGGTATCCTCGACCCGCAGCGACACGTTGGTCCGCAACTCACGCATCAACCGATCGCGCACCTGGCGGCTGGTCACGAATTTGCCGTCGTTGCCGGCAAAGGGGGAAGAGTTGACGATAAAGTTCATCGACAGGGTCGGCTCGTCGATCGAGACATAGGGGATCGCCTCGCCATCCTGCGCATCGGCCAAAGTCTCGCCGATCCCGATCTCCTCGAATCCGGCGATGGTGACGATATCGCCCGCCTGGGCATCCGGGATCTCGACCTGGGTCAAGCCCTGGTAACCGAGAAGCTTGCTGATCTTGCCGGTCGTCTTTTTTCCATTCCGATCGATCTGGGCGATGGTCTGGCCGGCACTCACCCGCCCGGCAAAGACCTTGCCGGTGGCGATGCGTCCGATGTAATCGTCGTAGTCGATGCTGGAGACCAGCATCTGGAACGGTGCGTCCGGGTTACCACCCGGGGCCGGCACATGCTCGCGGATGATATCAAACAGTGGATCGAGGTTATCATTTTCATCGGCCGGGTCGTTCTTGGCGATACCGAGCTTGGCACTGGTATAGACGATCGGAAATTCGAGCTGTTCCTCGTTGGCGTCGAGCTCGCAGAAAAGATCGAAGACCATGTCGACCACCTCTTCCGGCCTCGCGCCAGGGCGGTCTATTTTATTGATCACGACCACCGGACGATGACCGAGGCCGAGCGCCTTTTTCAATACGAACCGGGTCTGCGGCATCGGGCCGTCGAAGGCATCGACCAGCAACAGCACCGAGTCGACCATCATCAGTACCCGCTCGACCTCGCCGCCGAAATCGGCGTGCCCCGGGGTGTCGACGATATTGATGTGCATATCGTCCCGCTGCACCGAAAGGTTCTTCGAGAGGATGGTAATCCCCCGTTCCCGCTCGAGGTCGTTCCGGTCCATGACCCGGTCGACCACCTTCTGGTTAGTCCGGAAAATGCCGGACTGCTTGAGCATGGCATCGACGAGGGTCGTCTTGCCGTGGTCAACGTGGGCAATAATGGCGATATTTCTCAACTCATTCATGATGTTCTTTCCTATTAAGATGTTCTGCCCGAAAAAGCCCCACACCTTACTGGTTTGTCATCCAGAAGTCAAACAGGAAAAATCCTTCTGAATACCTTTTTCATCGCTTTCGAGATCGGGTGCTATACTTTATCAATGTTACGATTATTCCTGACCGTACTCCTCACCATCCTACTGTTCCCCTCTTTTGGCAGGGGTATGACCAGTCAAGACCTCACCGTCAAACTACTTCCCAACCAGCATCTGCTCGAAGGCAGTGCGATCCTGCATGGAGAGCCGGCCCCGCCCGGCCAAGAGACAGTGTACTTCCTCGCCCCCGAAGCCGACATCCTGACTGTCAAGGCTGGTCAAAAACCGCTTCCGTACCGATTCGAAAACGGACGGCTGTTAATCAATGCAACATCGTCTTCCTCCTTGACTGTCGACTACCGGATCCGGTTCGACAACCCGCTGCCGGAAAAAATGGTCAGCATCGAAGACCCATCGTTCGGCATTGACGCCACCATTACCGAGCAAGGAACCTATCTCTCGGAATCATCCGGTTGGCATCCACGCCCGGTTGGAGGCAAAAGCACTTATCGAATCACCATTACCGGTCCATCCGGACTGCTCGGGGTAACCAGTGGCAAACTGTTATCGCTCACGACCGATGGCAGCGAAACAAAGACCATCTGGCAAGTTGCGGTTCCAGAAAAGGCGCTCGCCCTGGCCGCTGGGCCGTATCACATGGAACGGGCCACGGTTGGTGAAGTTGAACTGCTCACTTTTATGCGGGACGAAAACGAGGAATTAGCCCGACCCTACCTTGACGCCTGCCGGAAATACATCCAGCTCTACCAGGAGCTCTTCGGCCCTTACCCCTACCCCTCCTTCTCCGTGGTCGAAAACTTCTATCCTACAGGGTACGGCCTCCCCGGCTGGACTCTGCTCGGCAGCAGCGTAATAAAGCTCCCGTTCATTCGGCATACCTCTCTGCCACATGAAATCGCTCACGCCTGGTGGGGGAACGCAATCGGCATCGACTATGCCAGCGGTAACTGGGGAGAGGGGCTGGCAACCTACGTCGCCGATTACTATCTCAAGGAGTTGGCATCTGCAACCGAGGCGCTGGAATACCGCCTGAAGATTCTGCGCGACTATTCTACCCTGGCTGCCGACAACAGTGATTTCCCCCTGGTCGATTTCCGCAGCCGCATGTCGAAACGGGACCAGGCAATCGGCTACGGTAAGTCAGCCATGATCTACCATATGCTGCGCCACAAAATAGGCGACAGCGCTTTTTGGACCGGACTCCGCCTGGTTGCGAAAAACGGCCGTGGCCAGATTTATGACTGGGGAGATCTGCAAAAGCAATTCGAAGAGGCCTCCGGAATCGATCTGAATCTGTTTTTCAGTCAATGGCTCACGCGGAGCGGAGCCCCGACCATCAAGCTGGCCAAAATGACATCCGACAAGACCACAACCGGATGGCAAATAGGCGGAGAGGTCATCCAGACTGATCCACCCTACCGGATCAACCTGCCGATCGCGGTAAAAACCGAAAGTGGAACAGTTGATCTCTCAATCAAAATCAACGAAGAGAGGACCGACATCAATATTCCGGTCAGTGCACGCCCTTTGAGTCTTGAAATTGATCCGAGCAATCATATTTTTCGTCGATTATTTCCGGAAGAGCAGCCGGCGACCATCAACCATTTGCGCGCCAGCCGATCACGGGTGATTATCGTCACCGAAAGGGATGAAGATATTCTCTCAGCGGCAAGTGACCTGCTCCGGGGTTTACACTGGCAAGATGCCGAAATTATCAGTGCAAAAGAGTCACAAAAGATGAACTTTGAAAAGCGGGACACTCTTTTTATCGGCCGTCCGTCAAATGCACTGCCCCCCATCTCCCTTCCTGAGAAATTCGCCATCAGCGGCCAGGAATTTCTAATCGATGGGAACCGCTACGACCAGGGAGAAGATGTCCTTTTCATGGTACTATTAAGCAACAAGGGAGAACAGGTTCGTGGTTATTTACTTGCCAATTCGAAAACCGCGATTCAGCAAACGGCACGTCGCATCCCCCACTACGGTCGCTACAGTTACCTCGTTTTCCGTGCCGGCAAAAACTTGGTCAAGGCGACCTGGAGGACCGAGTCATCACCCTTGAAGCATGACTTCAAACAGGACCAAAAACATTGAAACTATCAACTGTCAGAACCCCAATATTCTTTTTGACTCTATTCTTATGGTCTGCAACCGCGTTATCACATCCGCACATCCTTAAAACAGAGGACAAAAGCGAGGTCAGCAGCGCCACCTTCCTCGAAGACCTCCGACAGGCGCAGGTCATCTTCATTGGTGAACTGCATGACCATATCGGCCACCACCAGGCCCAGTTGGCAGTGATCGACGCACTCGATGATGACCCAAAAATGCCGCTGGCAATCGGCCTGGAAATGTTTCAGCACAACAATCAGCATATCCTTGACCGATGGGTCGACAACGAGCTACCTCTGGAGAGGTTTCTCGTGCACTATCATGAGAACTGGGGGATGTGGCCGCAATACCAGGACATCTTCTTTCACGCCCGGGAAAACGGAACCAGGATGATCGGTCTTAATATCCCAAGGCAGATATCAAACCAGGTTGCTGCGGAAGGGTTTCAGAAACTTCCGGAAGATGTCCGCAAGATGCTCGGCGATGTTCGATGCGTTGTCGGACGGGATTACGAAACCTTTATCCGCCAGGCGATGGGAGGCTTTGGTGGACATGGCGCCAAGTATCTCTATTTCTGTGAAGCCCAGCTTCTCTGGGACAGTGTAATGGCCCGCAATCTCGTATCCTTTCTCGAAAAGAACAGAGACTTCCGGATCGTGGTTATTGCAGGGAGCGGACATTCCTGGAAGTACGGCATCCCCCGGCAAATGCTGCGGGAAGCAGATATCAGTTTTCGGGTTATCCTGCCTGAGCTTTTTGGTCGCGCCGATCGGCTCAATATCACCGATGAAATTGCCGACTACCTCTGGCTCGACGTCGGGGATGATGGCTGGACCTTGCCCGAGGAAGAACCACCCCCTCCAAGCTGAAACAAAAAAGGCCCCGGTTATCCGGGGCCTGAATACTTTTACTGGGAAGCTTTATTAAATGAATTTTTTCGGATTGACCGGTACACCGTTGCGGCGCACTTCATAGTGGACATGGGAACCGGTCGAGCGCCCGGTATTGCCAACGGCGGCGATCTTCTCACCACGTGTAACCCGTTGACCGGCACGGACATGGAGCTTCGAGTTATGCCCGTAGTAGGTACGGTAGCCGTAACCATGCTCGATCACGACCAACTTGCCATAACCGGGAACGGTCTCGGCTTTGCTGACCACGCCGTCGGCGGTTGCGTAGACCGGCGTTCCGGTGCGGGCGGCGATGTCATAACCTTCGTGCATCTTCCGCTTGCCGGTAAACGGTGACTTACGCATTCCGAAGCTGGAAGTGAGCCAGCCCTTGACCGGCCAGCCAGACGGCTTGGCGCCGACCATCGAGCGCTGGTCGTGGAGGAAACCCTGGATCTCTTCCTGGCTCTCGCGGCGCAGGTCGATATCACGACGCATCTGGTCGATGCGGGTCTGCAGCTGGGCGAAGGAGTCGTTCTCGTCGATCTCGGGAGGACCACCGATACCGGCCATGGCATCGGTTTTTGGCTTGCTCAGGTCGGCCAGAATCCGGACCTTGGCGTCAGTCTGAGCCATCAACCGCATCTCTTTTTGCAGGTCTTCCAGACCGGCAACGAGGCTCTGCAGTTCGTTACGCTGCTGGCGATTTTCGGTCTGCAACCGTTCCAGTTCCGCCTGGTCGAGTTCAGAGACAATGTAATCAACAGTCATCGCACCGAAACCGGTCATCACCACCAGGGCGCAAGCCAAACAAGCCTTGAGTACCGAACGCTTGATATTGAAGCGCCGGACCTGGTGTGAACCTTCAGGGATGATCAGAAATGTGTACTTCTTGACTGACAAATTAAAGCCTCCGGATAAATCTTAGAATGCCACCAAAAAAGGAGCACCCCGCGTAAGATACAGGTAATACTGCATATCTTCCATTCTTGTCAAGGTCAAATTTCATTAAAAAAGAACCAGTTATCGCATTATTCGACCATGGCCAGGTTAAGTTGCATGGCGATCTCGTCGCACTCGGGAAACTTGACACACTTGATACAATCACTCCAGATTTTCTGCGGAAGTTCCGACTTCTCGATCTCCGAAAATCCGAGTTTGCCGAAGAAATCGGGCTGGTAGGTCAGGCAGAAAACCTTGCTGACCCCGATCCGTCGTGCCTCGTCGAGGCAGGCGTCGACCAGAATTCGTCCGACGCCCCTGCCTGCAGCCTCTTCGGCAACCGCCAGCGACCTGACTTCGGCCAGATCCTCCCAGCAGATATGCAACCAGGCGGTGCCGACGACGATCCCATCGACTTCGTAAACATAGATATCACGAATCGTCTCGTAGATATCGGCCAGAGAGCGGGAGAGCATCATCCCCTCGCCGGCGTATTTCAACAGCAACTGCTGAACGGTCCTGGCATCGGCCATCTTCGCCTTGCGGATCATTTCCTACTCTCCCCTGCCTGTTGAACGGCCGATCAACTCGCGGGCGTGTTCGAGGGTACGGTCGGTCACCTGGGCGCCGCCCAGCATGCGCGCCATCTCCTGAACCCTCGCCTCTTCATCCAACCGAACCAGATCGGTCCGCGTCCGTTCCCCGGCGACCGCCTTTTCCACCCGGTAATGGCAATCGGCATAAGCGGCAACCTGCGGCAGATGGGTTACACAGAGAACTTGCAAACCCTGCGCCACTTTACGTAACTTTTCCCCGACTTTGGTCGCGGCCACTCCGCCGATACCGGCGTCGACCTCGTCGAAGATGGCCGTCGTCATCGCGATGCCGGCCGGCACCACCCGCCGGATCGCCAGCATGATGCGTGACAGTTCACCGCCGGAAGCTATTCTATTCAAGGGTTTAGGCTCTTCGCCCGGGTTGGCCGAGAAGAGGAAGGTGCAGCGCTCCATCCCGTTATGCTCCGGCACCTCAACCGGTTCGAGGGAAACTCGAAACCGGGCCTTTTCCAGTGCCAGATCCTGTAATTCTGCGGCAACCGCCTTCTCCATACGGGCCGCGCCCTGCTCTCTTTTTTGGCTCAACTGTGTCGCATTTTCACTCAGTTGTGCCACAGCCTCTGCAACTTTTGCACTCAACGCCTCGCGTGATGCCTCGACATTGGCCAACTCGTCCAGCTCCTTCTCGACCCGGTCGCGGTACTGGATCAACTCTTCGACGGTCGGCGCGTACTTCCGTTTGAGCGATGTCAGATGGGCCAGCCGTGCCTCGACCTCCTCCTGGCGTTGCTGATCAAAAACCAGCTGGCCAGAGTAGTCGCGTAACCGGGTGGCGGCATCTTCGAGCAGGTACTGGGCCTGGCGGACCGATTCAGCCGTTTCGGCGAAAAGCGGCTCGACCTCCTGCAAGGCTTCCTGGTCCGCGGCCAGAGTCGCCAGGCGATCACAGATCGCGGCATCCCCTTCGTAAATGTCCGTGACGCTTTGAGAACAGGTGCCGGCCAGTTTCTCGGCGTACTTCAACCTCTTCCGTTCAGCCTCGAGGTTCTCGTCCTCACCGACCTCCAGGTCCGCCTCTTTCAACTCACGCACCTGAAAGGTGAGCAGGTCGATACGCTGGGCCCGGTCGCGATCGGCCAGCTCGAGTGCCGCCAACCGCTCCTGTACCGATTTCGAATGATCATAGGCCTGGCGGTAGGCAAGCCACTCATCCTCGACTTCTGCAAAGCGGTCGAGCAACGCCAGGTGGGCTGCAGTTTTCTGCAGTTGTTGTTGTTCGTGCTGACCGTAGATCACCATCAGCTCCGAAGCGATACCCTGTAGCTGGGTCAGGGTCGCCATTGAACCATTGAGGTAGACCCGGTTCTTGCCACTGCGGGAGATAACCCGACGGATCAGCAGCTCGTCGCCCGGTTCGAAACCGGCCGCGTCGAGCTGCTGTCGCACCACATCACAGCCGGCAATGGCGATCATCGCCTCGACCGTCGCCTCTTCGGCCCCGGAACGGATCAATTCCGGGCGGGCACGGTCGCCGAGGAGCAGTCCGACCGCGTCGACGATAATCGACTTACCAGCTCCGGTCTCACCGGTCAGGACGTTGAAGCCGTCGCCGAACGAAAGGTGCAACTCTTCGACAATGGCAAAGTTTTTGATATGGATTTCAGTCAGCATCGGGATCTGTCGGGTGAAGGGTTAGCGCTCGCCCCAGTGCAGCTTAGCGCGCAGGACTTCGCAGTATTCCTTGTCGGGGCTCAGGATCAGGCGCGTTCGGTTGGTCGAACGATGCACCTCGACCACATCACCGCCTTTGAGCGGCATCCCGACCTGGCCATCGGCGGTGAGGACGACATCCTCATCCTTGAACTTAACCTCAATCCGGATCGCTGAATCGGCCGGCACAATCATCGGCCGGTTAGTCAACATGTGCGGGCAGATCGGGGTAATAACGAAGCAGTCGGTGCCGGGATATATGATCGGTCCGCCGGCCGCCATGTTGTACGCGGTCGAACCGGTCGGCGAGGAGATAATCAATCCATCCGCCTTGAATGTCGTCAGGTACGAATCGTTGACATGCACCTCCATGTCGATGATCCGCGCCAGTGCCCCCTTGTTAATGACCACGTCATTTAGAACCGGGTACTTATTGACGACATTATCATTGCGATTGATCACAGCTTCGAGCATGAGACGATCGGAGACCGTGTAACGCTCCTGCAGCACCTGCTCCAACACGTCGAACAGTTCCTGGCGGGTGATCTCCGTCAGGAATCCGAGGCTGCCGAGATTGACCCCGAGAATCGGAGTGCCGAAGCCACCGATCGCCCGGGCAACGGAGATCAAGGTACCATCGCCGCCAAGTACGATGATCATATCGACCAGTGACGGGATTTCCGCCTCCGGCCGCCCTTCGCAATTCAGCTCGCTGGCGAGGTTCTCTTCGAACACAACCCCAACCCCTTTTTCTTCCAGCCAGGCGGCGACCCGGGCCGCCAGTTCGACAGCATCGGGATTTTTTCTTTTGCTAAAAATACCGGCGGTTTGCATCGAATCTCCTTAAGACCTTTTTCCGGTTGAAATCTATCACAGGCGCTAACGGAAGTCCATCTTTTCACCTTCGCTTGTCGCATTGGCGGAGCTGTGCTAGATTCAGTCAATTCAACCCTTTTTCCGGCAACCTACATGGACCTTTTCGACACCCAAACCGACCCGCGATCAATACCCCTGGCCGAACGGCTCCGCCCCAGAAGTTTGCAGGAGATGGTCGGCCAGCAGGAACTGATCGGCGAAGGGAAGCTGCTGCGCCGCCTGATCGAGTCGGATCAGCTTTCGTCGGTCATTTTCTGGGGTCCGCCCGGCACCGGCAAGACCACCCTCGCCCAGGTCATCTCCGCCACCAGCCGCAGCAACTTCGTCTTCTTTTCGGCGGTGTTGCAGGGGGTCAAGGATGTCCGGGAGATCGTCGCCAAGGCGCAGGATCTGAAGAAGTACCACGGCACCCGCACCGTGCTCTTCGTCGACGAGATCCACCGCTTCAACAAGGCACAGCAGGACGCTTTCCTCCCCTATGTTGAGAAGGGGGATATTATCCTGATCGGCGCGACCACCGAAAACCCCTCGTTCGAGGTTAACGCCGCACTCCTCTCACGCTCCCGCGTCTTCGTCCTCGAACTGCTGAAGAAAGAGGATATCCTCCAACTTCTGCAACGGGCGGCCACCGACCCACGCGGCCTGAACCAGCCGGTCCCGCAGATCAGCGACGAGGCGCTCGACTTCCTCGCCGAACAGGCGAACGGCGACGCCCGTACCGCACTGAATGCACTTGAGACCGCAGCCGCGGCGGCGATAGACGGGAAAGTCGACCTCGCCATCGCCGAAGAGGCGATGCAGAAAAAAGTTTTGCTCTACGACAAGGGCGGCGAGGAGCATTACAACGTCATCTCCGCCTTCATCAAGAGCATGCGCGGATCCGACCCCGACGGTGCCCTCTACTGGCTGGCCCGGATGCTCGAGGCGGGAGAGGACCCGCTCTTTATCGTCCGGCGCATGGTTATTTTCGCTTCCGAGGACATCGGCAACGCCGACCCGCGGGCGCTGCAGCTGGCGCTCTCGGTCCAACAGGCGGTCCATTTCGTCGGCCTGCCGGAAGCCCGGATCACCCTGGCCCAGGGGGTGACCTACCTGGCAACCGCACCGAAGAGCAACGCCAGCTACGTCGGCATCAAGGAAGCCCAGGCCGAGGTGAGAAACAGCGGTGCCCTGCCGGTGCCGCTGCACATCCGCAATGCCCCGACCAAGCTTATGCAGAACCTCGATTATGGTAAGGGGTACAAGTACGCCCATGACGACGCCGCGGGCTACCAGTCACAGGAGTACCTGCCCGATGAGCTAAAGGGGAAGAAGTATTATCGGCCGACCGAGCGGGGCTACGAAAAGACCATCGGCGAACGGATGGCCTGGTGGGAGCAGCTCAAGAAAAACAAGACGAAGCCGAAAGGTTAATGTCAGGCATTAAAAGACATATAAGTATACTTAATATAATCAAACAAACACATAAAAGATCATTATTTCAATATTTAATTAAATACTAAAGTTAAACAATTCACAACAACTTGTATTTATCACCACGAAGGACACGAAGAAAAACAGATTCTAAAAAACTTGTCTCACGCAAAGACGCAAAGCCGCCAAGGAAACCGACAATCTAATAAAAGGGGAAAAACTTTTTTGGGGATTAAACCCAAAATTTTTCTTGTGTTTTTAAGTTTTTGATTTCGCCTTAAATGGTTTCTTTGCTTTTCCTTTGCGGCTTTGCGCCTTAGCGTGAGAAACAGACTTTGACTTTCCTCGTGTCCTTCGTGCCTTCGTGGTAAGCAAATCCCTTCTATTCCTTTAACCAACAGCAACCCTCGATCAGAAACTCCCCTCCCCCGCAACCTCGGCCGACGGTTTCCGACCGTTCGGCTTTTCATTTGCCCGCTGGTCGTCAGATAGTTTCGATGGATCGTCCCGCCTGCCGACCGCCACCGCCGCCATGATCTCGTACTCATCAAGAGAAACGTTCAACACCTCGGCCGCTTTGTTCACGCTGAACCCGGCCATGCCGTGTGCGTAAAGTCCCAGTCGCCGCGCCTGCAGCGCCAGCGACATCCAGGCGGCGCCGGCATCAAAGACAGCATGCCGGTTCGGCTTTTCACTTTTACTGAAATGCTTGCGCGCCAGTACGAAGACGAGCATCGGCGCATGCTGTGCCCACTGTTGATTTTTTTCGACCAGCGCTTCGCTGAAGCGGGCCCGGTCGTCGGACGACACCGCGTAGCGGAAATGCCAGGGTTGATCGTTGAAGCAGGAGGGCGCCCAGCGGGCCGCCTCGAACAGGGTTGCGATCTGTTCTTCGCTCAAAGGTTCGTCGCTAAAAGCCCTGGGCGACCAGCGATCGGTAAAGATCGCATCGACTTCGACCTCGGGAACGCGTTCATTCGGTATTTGAGGGATCATATCGGCCTCTTCTGGTTTCGGGAAAGTTCAGCGATTCATTCACTTCGAGACTACCAACACCTGCGCCGCTGTTCAAGTCGGGAACGATTCATCCTGCACCTTGTCACATCTTAGTGAAGGGCAACGGAGTCAATACAACAAACCTATAATCGACAAACAGGTTTGCCAAGAAGACACCAAGAAAGGCTAATCCTTAAAGACTTGTCTCAAGCGAAGACGCAAAGACGCGAAGAAAGTCGACAACCTAAACAACAGAATCTTATTTTAAGGGGTAAAACCAAAACCTTACTGTTTAGAGTTTTTGATCAAACAAAGTTTTTGATTCTCTCTGCGTCTCCGCGTCTTTGCGTTAAAAATAGATCTTGAATTTCTTGGTATCCTTGGTGGCGACATGTTTTTTGCTGGGGACAGAACGACACTCCACCCGAACGAATTTAAATTCGACTGTTGCAGACCCTGACCAAATATAAGTAAAATGATACTTTACACACCGGAACAAGAATGAGGCGACATGCCCGAAAAGCACAACTTCAGCTCCCTGCACGATGTGTTGCTGCAGGCCCGGCACAAGCACCCCGACAACGAGGCGTTTATCTATCGTGCGGCCGAAGAGGAGCATGTTGTCACCTACAAGAAGTTCTACGAGGACGTCCTCCTGCTCACCCGCTCCTTCGCCGACAAGAAAATCGGCAAGGGGACAAAAGTCCTGCTCCTTTCCGACAACCGCTACGCCTGGATCGTTACCGACTTCGCCCTGGTCGCGCTCGGTGCCATCAGCGTCCCACGCGGCAGCGACGCCCCGACCCGGGAGTTGGAATACATCATCGATCATTCCGGCTGCGAATTTCTTATTGCCGAGACCCGCTCCCTTCTCGAAAAGCATGATCAGATGTTCTCGACCAAGAAATTCCGGAACATCTTCCTTATCGAGGGAAAGATCGAACACAGACTGTTCAGCAACGTCTTCAGCTACAACGACCTGATGAAGAAGCGGAAGATCAGTCCGGACGACATGGCAGAATTCGACAGTCGGGGCGAGAAGATCGATCCGGAAGACCCGTTCACCCTGATCTACACCTCGGGGACGACCGGCAACCCGAAGGGGGTCATCCTCACCCACACCAACATCATCTACAACATCGAAGCGATCCCCAAGATCGTCAATCTCGAAAGCGACGACTACTGGCTCTCGGTCCTGCCGACCTGGCACATCTTCGAACGGGCCGCCGAGTACATGGCGATTTCGAGTTGCGGCTGCACCGTCTATTCCTCGGTGAAAACCTTCGCCGAAGACCTGCAGTACTACAAGCCGACACTGGTCTGCTCAGTGCCGCGGCTCTGGGAAGCGCTCTACACCCGGATCAACACCGCCCTCGAGCAAAAGGGGGCACGGCAGGCCCACATGTTCCGCCTGCTGGTCAAGGTCTCGGCCGCCTACCGACGAAACCGGCGTATCCTCAAAGACCAGTTGCCCCGTTTCAAGAAAGTAGGGCCCGGTGATTTCATCGGCAAACTCCCGGCCCTGCTCAAAATCGCTCTGCTCGTGCTGCCCTACCGCTTGGCACAGAAGAAGTTCCTTCTGGTCCAGGAGCGGTTCGGCGGTCAGTTACGATTGGCAGTCAGCGGCGGCGGCAGCCTGCCGAAGTACCTCGACGAATGGATCGACGCGCTCGGCATCCGCATCGTCAATGCCTATGGCATGACCGAGTGCGCGCCGGCGATCGCTGCCCGCGGGCTCAATTGCGATGTCTTCGGCACCATCGGCCCCGCCCTGCCCGGAACCGAGTTGCGGATCGCCGATGAAAAGGACCGGCCGCTACCAACGGGAGAGGAAGGGGAGATCCAGGTCAGGGGAGCGCAGGTGATGCCGGGCTACTACAACTCCCCGGAAGAGAACGCAAAGACCTTCACTGAAGACGGCTTTCTGAAAACGGGCGACCTCGGCAAGCTGACCGTTGGCGGCGAACTACTGATAACCGGGCGGGCCAAGGAGATCATCGTCTTGGCCAGCGGCGAGAATATCGACCCGTCCCGCATTGAAGGGACGATCACCATGCTGCCGTTCGTCAAAGACGCGGTCCTGGTCGGCCAGGATCGCAAGGGGCTGGCGGCGCTGATCGTACCCGACTTCGATAAGCTCAAGGAATTCGCCAAAGAGAAAATGCACCGGACCAAAGAAAGTCCGGCTGAAATGATGACCGACCAGGGGCTGGCCGACAAGACCCGCCAGGAGATCAACAAGTTGCTGATGCCGAAAGAGGGTTTCAAGGCCTACGAGAAGCTGATGAATCTCAGTTTCCTGGAAAATGAGTTCGAACCGGGTGAAGAGCTGACCAACACCCTGAAGAAAAAGCGGCACATCATCGAGCGGAAGTACCGGGAACTGATCGACAAGCTGTTCTCGTAAAAATCCTTCCCATCGATCAGATCACAGCACCATATCTTTCACACAACTTACCGAGATAACGCGAGCCGACCTGTTCGCTGACAAGCACCCTCTTCACCGGCGGCAGGGTCAGGATAACACCGAGGACGGCGGCCAGGGCGCGATGGCTCCAGAGCACCCGGTTGTCGAAGATCAGGTTCTGCAGCTTTCCCCTCTCGATCGCCATCAGCACCGCCTTGTGGGTCGAGTTGACCGGGGTGATCACTTTCTCGCGGCGCGATTTCATCGCAATCGCATCGCGTTGGCAGTTACGGGCGCAGACCCCGCAACCGAGGCAAAGCTCCTTGTCGACAACCGCTCTTTTACGACCGAAACCATCTTTCCCATCCGTCTCGAGGGAGAGAACCTTGACCGGGCAGGTCGGCAGGCAACGGCCGCAGCCGCTGCAACGATCATCGATTTCGGCGATAAAGTTACTGGTGTGGACCGGGTTCATCAACCCGAAACGCTGGGCGGCAAGCATCGCTTCGCAGCAGCAGGGGCAGCAATTGCAGATAAAATTGACCCCCTGCTGGACATTCTCGCCGAACTGCGCCAGGTTCTGCTCCCAGGCTTTGTGCAGCAGCTCGAGGCATTCGACTTTGTCGACCCGGCGGGTAACTCCGTGCCGATTGAGCGACTCGGCAACGGTGTTGAAGGTCATACAGATATCCATCTCGGCGTCGCAGGCCAGCCCCTGGTGCTGGCGCTTATGCCGACAGTAACAGATACCGATGCCGATCTCGCTGGCCGACTCGATCACCCCGGTTGCCCGTTCGAAATCGAGCACATGCAGCGACTGCTCGGCCGACAACACCCCCTCCTGCACGAGTACCCGACCGAGCTGGGTCTTGCCGGTAACGAAGAGCGCCTTGATAAAATCCTCCTCGACCGTGATGTACTGCTCGTACAGCTCGGAAAGAAGTTTCTGATCGATGTCGTCGCGGACACGCATCAGGGCAAATTCGAAAAAACCGGCCATCGGCGGCGGCAGCACGTATTCCATCCGCCCGTCGACTTCCATATCGACCAGCAGCGCCCGGTCGGCCAACTGCTGCAACACTGTCTCCGCCTCTTCGAGTCCCATCTGCCAGCACTTCGCCGCTGTCTCGACCGTAAATGGCCGGATCGGCAAGACGGCGACCAGCTCCGCCTCCTTTTCGCTGAAGAGCATGCCGAGTATTCTGAACAGCAGCTCTGAGGGCGGGGCGCCCTGCGGGAAACGGTTGAGCCGATCGGTCAGGTCGGCGTAACTGCTCCGCGCGGTCAGATGGGCCATCAGTTGCCGTTCTCGCTCGACTCGGAGTAGAGATGAACATCACGCTGCGGATATGGGATGGTGATGCCATTTTCGTCGCAAGCAACCTTGAGCTTTTCGATCAGGTCGAAGCGGGTCGGCCAGTACTCATCGGCCCTGACCCAGGGGCGCACCACGAAATCGACGCTGCTCGCACCGAGTTCGGCCACCGCTACCACCGGCTCCGGCTCCGGCAGGATCCGCAGCTCGGCCGCCAGCACGTCGTGGATAATCTGCCGCGCCTTCTCAATGTCGTCGTCATAATGGATGCCGAAGACCAGGTCGATGCGCCGGGTCTCGCGGGCCGAGTAGTTGATGATGCTGCCGCCGATGATGGCGCTGTTCGGGATCGTCACTTCGCGGTTATCGGGGGTGCAGAGCATCGAGGTAAACAGTCCGACCCGCTCGACTTTACCGGCCGTCCCGCCCGCCTCGACATAATCACCCGCCTTGAACGGACGCATCATGATCAGCATGATGCCGGAGGCGACGTTCTGCATCGAGTCCTTCAGCGCCAGCCCGACCGCCAGGCCGGCGGCACCGACGACGGCGACCAGGGAGGTCGTATCGACCCCGAGCTGGTCGAGGGCGGCGATCACCACCACCACGGTGAGGATCGAAGAGATCACGGTCCGGACGAAACCGAGCAGCGCCTCGTCGGTCACTTTGTGCGCCAACAGTTTGACCAGAAAGCCGGTAACCATCTTCGCCAGAATCCGACCGACGATAAAAATCGCGATGGCATAAACAATCTTCAATCCCCAGACCGTTATCATCTCCCGGTCCAACCCGGAAAACCACTGTTCCATCTCACTCCTCCATCATTTGATTTATTGCCAGATTCCGGCGAGGGCGGTGCCACAGGCTGCACACCGACCGTTTTGTACATTGTTCTCGGTCAACCGAAAACCGAGCCGCCCGACCACCGTTTCACCGCAGGAGGGGCAGAGGCTGCTCTCGCCGTCGGCGCCCGGGATATTGCCGGTATAGACAAACTGCAGCCCGGCGTCGATACCGATCTGCCGCGCTGTCTCGAGGGCCGAGACCGGGGTCGGCGGTTCGTCGAGCATCTTGTGGGTCGGGTAAAAGGCGGTGACATGCCAGGGAGTGGTCACGTCGAGTTCAGCGGCGATAAAATCGGCGATCCCCCGTAGTTGCTCTTCATCGTCGTTGTGATTCGGAATTATAAGGGTCGTCACCTCGATCCAGATACCGAGCCGCCTGTACTCCTTCAGGGTCGCCAGCACCCCCTGCAGCGAGGCGCCGGTCACGTGACGGTAGAACTCCTCGGTGAACCCTTTCAGATCGACATTGGCCGCGTCTAGATAGGGTGCGATCGTTTCCAGCGCCTCGGTCGAGGTATAGCCGTTGGTCACGAAAACATTCTTCAGGCCGGCTTCTCTGGCCAGCACCGCCGTATCGTACGCGTACTCGAAAAAGATGGTCGGTTCGGTGTAGGTGTAGGCGATACTGCGGCAGCCGGCCGCCAACGCCTTTTCGACCACCTGCTGCGGTGACAAAGGGTCGCCCGGGATCGAGCTCTTGTGGTGCGGCCATTGCGCGATCTGATAATTCTGGCAGTGCAGGCAACGGAAGTTGCAGCCGACGGTAGCAATCGAATAACTCAGGCTGCCGGGGAGAAGGTGAAACAGCGGCTTCTTCTCGATCGGGTCGACGTTGCTGGCGATACTCTTACCGTAAACGAGCGTAAAAAGCGTCCCTTCCCGGTTCTCACGTACGCCGCAGATACCGCGCTTGCCATCCTTGATATGACAATGGAATCGGCAGAGATTGCAGTGGACCGAATCGCCCTCACCCTTTTTCCAGAAACGCGCCTCGTGCATGGCTCTCCTCCCGGTCGGACTAGAGAACAACTATAACAGAAATGAAGGCCGCCGCCAGAGAGCGGATCGGCAATATCGACGGATCAGAACATGAAGCGGCGCATGCTGACGTTAAGCAGAATTCCGACCCCGATCATCGTCGTCACCATACTGGTCCCGCCGTAGGAGAAGAGCGGCAGCGGCACCCCGACCACCGGCAGCAGGCCGATGACCATGCCGAGGTTGACCACGATATGCCAGAACAGCATCGCCGACACCCCGAGGGCGAGATACATGCCGAACAGGTCGTTGGCGCGCCGCGCCGTGTAGATCCCCCAGGTCACGAGCAGCAGGTAACAGAGGAGCAGGATAAGGCAGCCGGTAAAACCCCACTCCTCGGCGAAGACCGAAAAGGCGAAGTCGGTATGCCGCTCCGGCAAAAAAGAGAGCTGGGACTGGGTCCCCTGCATGAAGCCCTTGCCGAACAGGCCGCCGCTGCCGACCGCGATCTTCGACTGGATGATGTGATAGCCGGCGCCGAGCGGATCCCGTTCCGGGTCGAGGAAGGTCTTGATCCGCTGCTTCTGGTAATCGTGCAGCAGGAACCAGCCCCCGCCCACGGCCGCCAGTCCCATCAGCGACAGCGAGATCAGGGTGCGCCGCTGAATACCGGCAAACAGCGCCATCGAGCTGGCGATGAAAATAACCAGCATGGCGGTACCGAGATAGGGCTGTTTCATGATCAGCAGCACCGGAACTCCGAGCAGTGCGAACGGCATCCAGAGCTCTTTGAAGTTATAGCCCTGCACCTGGTCCTTGACGCTGAAATAGCGGGCCATGACGACGATGATCATCAGCTTCATGATCTCGCTCGGCTGCAGGTTGAAAAAACCGAGATTGAGCCAGCGGGTCGCCCCCATCGAGGTCTTGCCAACGACCAGCACGGCGACCAATAACAGCACGTTCAGCACGTAAAGCGGGGTCGCGAAGTATTCGAGGTTGCGATAATCGAAAAGGCAGACCGACAGGGCAATGACCAGCCCGATCCCGAGCCAGTAGAACTGCTTGAGGTAGACCGGAGTCGCCGCCGCGCTCCAGGTCGAGGTGGCGCTGTAGAGGTTGAGAATACCGATACCGGTGAGCAGGCAGACCAGCAGCAACAGGACCCAGTCGAAGTTAACAATCAGTCGACGATCGAACATCTATTCAATCTCCCCTTCCGGAACCGGCACCTCGTCCTCCGGTGCCGTATCGTCATCTTCGGCAAAGTAGGCCTGCAGGATCGCCTTTGAAACCGGGGCCGCGGCGGTGCTGCCGTGACTGCCATGCTCGATGACGACGGCGATGGCGATTTCGGGCGCCTCCGCCGGCGCGTAGGAGACGAAAAGACCGTGATCACGAAAACGGTATTCGATATCCTCGTCCTTGATCTTCTCCTCTTCCTCGTCACTCTTCATCCGGATGACCTGGGCGGTTCCGGTCTTGCCGGCTACGGTCACGTCCGGCATGCGGCTTAGCCAACCGGTGCCATGCGGTTCGTTCACCACCGCTACAAGACCTGCTTTAAGGGCATCGAAATCTTTCTGTTCGATTTCTGCGACCTTGAGTACCTCCGGCTCGGTTAAACTGAGTACGTTGCCGTCGAAATCCTCGACCCGCTCGACGACGTAGGGCCGCAGTACCTTACCGTTATTGGCGATCGCCGCCGTCATCACCGCTAACTGCATCGGCGTTACCAGGTCGTATCCCTGGCCGATCGCCGCGATCACCGTCTCGCCGTTGTACCAGCGATCGTTGAACCGCCTTTTTTTCCAGGCGCTGTCCGGAATCAGGCCGCTGCGCTCCCTGGCCGGGCGGAAATCGCTGACCGAACCGAGGCCGAGCTGCCGGGCCGTCTCGGCGATTTTGTCGATGCCGATCTTGAGCGAGACATCATAAAAGAAAACATCGCAACTTTCTCGGATCGCCTTTTTGAGGTTGGTTTCGCCATGCCCTTTTTTCTTCCAGCAACGGAACTCGCGCGGCCCGACTTCGATGCGGCCGCTGCAATCGACCGTGTAGTCGGGACCGACCAGCCCGCTTTCCAGAACGGCCAACGCCGTAACCAGCTTGAAGGTCGAGCCGGGCGGATACTGGCCACGCAACGCCTTGTTCTGCAACGGGTGGCGACTGTTCTGCAGCAGTTCGAGCCATTCTTCCGGGTAGATGCCACGGGCGAACAGGGCCGGGTCGAAGGAGGGCTTGCTCACCAGCGCCAGTACCGCCCCACTCCGGACATCGAGGGCAACGGCGGCTCCCGCCTGATCACCGATCGCCTCCTCTGCCGCCAGTTGAAGCTCCTTGCGCAGGGTCAGAAACACCTTCTTGCCGGGGGTCGGCTCCAGGGTCTTGAGGGTGCGCAGTTCCTTCCCCTTGACATCGACCTCGAGCAGACGTTCCCCTTCCAGTCCGCGCAGGTAATCCTCGAGAAAACGCTCGAGGCCGTTCTGACCGATAAAGTCACCGCCGCGGTAGTTATTGTAATCGCCGCTGGCGAGTTCCTCCTCGGTAATCTCACCGAGGTAACCGAACAGGTGCGAAGCCATCTCGCCGTACGGATAAGCCCGGATCGGGGTAACCAGGGTCAGTACCCCCGGCAGGTCGACCGCGTTCTCCTGGACCCGCTCGACGTTGTCCCAACCGACATCGACCGCCAGCGGGACCGGACGATAGCGGGGCAGCCGCTTCCCGGCCATCCACCGTTCTTCCAATTGCTCCTTGTCGACGTCGAGGTAGCCGGCCAGACTGGAGAGCAGCCGATCGCTGTCCTCCACCTCCTGGCGCAATGCGGCGATGGTAAACCCGGGACGGTTGTCGACCAGCAAGGTACCGTCGTGATCGTAGACCGGGCCCCTTTCGGCCGCGACCGGCAGGTAACGGATCCGGTTCTTCTCCGAAAGCTGGCGATACTGATCGACGCTGATGATCTGCAGGTACCACAGGCGGAGCAGCAGGATGGCAAAAACCACAACCGCTGCGAGCGAAAAAAGAACGAATCGATTTTTCAGCCTGGGGAGATCGACCCAGCGGGTTCTAACTTTCATAGTTCTCATTCAGGCGGCTCAGGCCGGGGATGACCAGGCGGGGCAAGCGTCGCTGCAGGCGGGTCAGCATAAACATGATGATGTAAGCGACCAGAACGTTGAGCAAAACCTGGGGCAGGATCCAGCGGGCGATAACCAGCCAGACATCGCCGGCCTTGGCCAGCCCGCCGAGCAGGATCAGCATCGCCGTCTCGAGCAGGGTCCCGCAGAAGACCATGAACAGCAACAGAAACGGGTTCTCCGAGTTGAAGAAGCTGACCGTGCCCCGGACCACGAAAAAGATGACGAGGAAGGCCATGCCGTACATCCCCATGAACGTCCCGGCATAGACATCGAGAAGGATCCCGAGGAAATAGGCGGCGATCCCGCCTCGGCCGTACTGCTCGTTAACCCCGAGATAGACGACCAGGATCAGCAACAGGTCGGGCTTGAGATGAACCGGGAAAAACCGCGGGAAGATTGCCGTCTGAACCATCAGACAGATAAGGCCGACCAGGAAGTAGAAAAACCAGCGCATCAGGGGCCCTCCCTGAGCAGTACCAGGACCTCTTCCAGGCGTGAAAAATCGACGCTCGGCTCAACCGAGACCGACTGGAAGAGCCCGTATTCTTTTTTCACCACCTGGCGGACCGACCCGATAACCAGCCCCTTCGGGAAAACACCGCCGGTGCCGGAGGTGACGATCCGGTCGCCGACCTTGATCTCGGCCAGGCGCAGCGCAAAATCGAGGGTCAGCTCGGCCCCCTGTCCCCGGCAGACACCGCGGGTGCGGCTGCTCTGGACCAGGGAAGCGACTGCCGACGAGGCATCGGTGACCAGCAAGACCGTCGACTGGTGGGGGGCGACCCGCACCGTCCGGCCGACCACCCCTTCGGCGACGACGACCGGCATCCCCTCTTCGAGCCCGTCTTCCGACCCCTTGTCGATGATCACGGTCCGAAACCAGCTCGAGGCATCCTCGCTGATCACCTGCGCCGGCAGGGTCGGCAGCTGCACCTCCTCCTTGAAGTCAAGCAGCTTGCGCAGCCGTTCGTTCTCAAGGCGGGTTTCGTCAACCTCGGCGAGCTCGTTCTGCAACCAGCGGTTCTGCTTGAGCAGCCGCTCGTTCTCCTCCTCGGTTTCGATCAACCAGAGATAATGGTTCCAGGTATCGGCCGCGCCCTTGCAGGCGACATCGATGAGCTTATGTAATGGGGAGGTCAGGCCCAGAACCGATCGCTCGAAAAAAGTCGAGCCGCCCCCGCGCCGCAGGTTTGCCGAATAGAGCAGCAAGGCGGCCAGGATCAGGGCAAAAACGAGAATCGGCCGGCGAAAGCGCCGGAGGAGTTCCAGCATCGGAATAACTCCAGGTCAATATGAAAGCAAAAGAGAGGGCCAAAGCCGGCCCTCCCTGCATGAGAAAAACAATCTCCAGGAAACGGAGATATAAACCGGCAACTAGGAGGCGACAGCGACCCTCTTGAGCAGGTCGATCTCGTCGAGCACCTTGCCCGAACCGAGCACGACGCAGGAGAGTGGATCCTCGGCGATCACGACCGGCAGGCCGGTCTCTTCGCGCAGCAACAGGTCGAGGTTGCGCAGCATCGCGCCGCCGCCGGCAAGGACGATCCCCTTGTCGACGATATCGGCCGCCAGCTCGGGCGGCGTCCGCTCGAGTGCGATCCGGACCGCCTCGGTAATGGCGTTGACCGGTTCGGAGAGCGCTTCGCGGATCTCGGTGCCGTTGATTTCCAGGGTCTTGGGAATGCCGCTGACCAAGTCGCGCCCCTTGATCTCGATCGTCACCTCGTTCTCCTCGGGATAGGCCGAGCCGATTTCGATCTTGATCTGCTCCGCCGTCCGCTCGCCGACCAGCATGTTGTACTTGCGCTTCATGTACTGGACGATCGCCTCGTCCATCTTGTCACCGCCGACCCTGACGCTCTTGGCGTAGACGATGCCGGAGAGCGAGATCACCGCCACTTCGGTGGTGCCGCCGCCGATATCGACGATCATATTGCCCGAAGCCTCGGTAATCGGCAGGCCGGCGCCGATCGCCGCCGCCATCGGCTCCTCGATCAGGTAGACCTCGCGGGCACCGGCCGATTCGGCCGACTCGCGGACCGCACGCTTCTCGACCTGGGTAATCCCCGACGGCACGCAGATAACGATGCGCGGTCGCGCCAGCGTCTTGCGGTTATGAACCTTCTGGATGAAATAGCGCAGCATCTCCTCGGTGATGTCGAAATCGGCGATGACGCCGTCCTTCATCGGGCGGATGGCGATAATGCTCCCCGGCGTCCGGCCGAGCATCTTCTTCGCTTCCATCCCGACCGCCAGCACCTTGCGCTGCCCCATCGAATCTTTCTGTACCGCCACCACCGACGGCTCACTGACGACGATCCCCTCGCCCTTGGAAAAAACCAGCGTGTTCGCGGTACCGAGGTCGATCGCCAGATCGTTGGAGAACATGCCCCATATTGCATCGAATAAATTCGCCATTTCAGCGTTTCTCCTTCAAATCGGAATCGGGCTTGTCCTGCTCCCGTAAAATGCTGTTCACACTACCAAAATCGCTCCTCGTTTGCAAGATAGAAAAAGCAAAAAGTTATTGCATTTAACCCCCTTATTGTCTAACATGCGGCCCTGTTTCTCAGGTACAAAAAACGACCCTTTCAAGGAGATTTTCAGGGATGCTCGATCTGATCAGAAAAAAACAGCAATCGACTATAATCAAATTCGTATTCTGGGCGATCATCGCCACCTTCGTCGGGACGATTTTCCTCGTCTGGGGCAAAGGGAGTGACCGCGCCTCGAACGGCGGCACCCTCGCCGCCACCGTGAATGACCGGCAGATCGCGATCACGGACTACCAGCGGGCTTACCGCAACCTCTACCAGTTCTACCAGAACCTCTACAAGGAGAAGTTCAACGCCGAGATGGAGAAACAGCTCGGCATTGCCCGGACCGCAATCGACCAGCTCGTCCGCCAGGTCCTGCTCGAAGAAGAAGGGGACCGGCTCGGCATCGAGGTCTCCCGCCAGGAGCTGGTCGACTCGATTTCGCAGATCCCGCAATTCCAGAGAGACGGCGTCTTCGACCGGCAGACCTACCTGCAGGTGCTCGAATATCAGCGCCTGACCCCCGACGAGTTTGAAGCGGCCCAGCAGAGCACCCTATTCGCCGAAAAAGTCGAAGAACAGATCATGTCGTCGGTCACCGTCACCGACGCCGACATCGAAGACGAGTTCCGCAAGGAGAACGAGAAGGTCAACCTCAGCTTCGTCCGCCTCGCCCCGGCCCTGTTCGAAAGCAAGGTCGAAGTTGCCGATGAGGCGTTGGAGACCTATTTCCAGGACAACCAGGAAGAGTTCCGGGTGCCGACCAAAATCGCCATCCGCTACCTGCAGTTCGAGCCGGGCCGCTACGAGGACGACGTTGTCCTCGAACAGAACGACATCGAGAAATACTACCAGCGCCACCTCGACAAGTTCGAGATCGAGGAACAGGTCAGCGCCGCCCATGTTCTGGTCAAGCTCGACCAGGACGCCGACGACAAGACCAAGGAAGAGAAGCGTAAGCTCGCTGAAACCATTCTCGAGAAAGCCAAGACTGGCGAAGACTTCGCCAAGCTGGCCCGTACCTATTCCGACGACACCGGTAGCGCCGCCAAGGGTGGTTCCCTCGGCTACTTCACCCGCGGCACCATGGTCCCGTCCTTCGAAAAAGCCGCCTTCGCCCTGAAACCGGGACAGATCAGCGACATTGTCGAGAGCCCATTCGGCCTGCATATCATCAAGGCCGACGGCTACATCGAGCCTTCCGTCAAACCGATCGACGAGGTGATCGACACCATCAAGGCTGACCTGCGCAAAGAGATGGCGGTGACCGTCGCCTTCGAAAAAGCGATGGACGCCTATAACATCAACCGCAAAACAGGCGACCTCGACAAGGCCGCTGCGGACAACGACCTCGGCGTCAAGGAGAGCGGCCTGTTCGACCGCGTCACCCCGATCGACGGCATCAGCGAGTCCTCGGAAATCACCGCCGCCGCCTTCGCGCTTGACATGAACGAGCTGGCCCGCCCGATCCGCCTTAAATCTGGCATCTACCTGGTCGGTCTCAAGGAGCGCAAAGAGAGCCATATCCCGGAATTCGCCGACGTCAAAAAAGAGGTCGAGGCAGCCTACCGCAAACAGCAGGCCGTCGGCCTGGCCAAAGCGGCTGCCGACGAGATCCTGGCCGGGCTCAAGGAGGGCAAAAAACTCTCGGCGCTGTCCAAGAAGAGCGGCGCCAAGGTCGAGGAGACCGGGCTGTTCGCCGAATCGTATGGTGCTTTCGTCCCCCGCCTCGGCAATGCCGAAGAGCTGGCCACCCAGGCGTTCGACCTGACCGAAGAGAACCCGGTCGCACCGAGAGTTTACGAGCTCGGTGGACGTTTCGTCGTCGCCTCCCTGAAGAAGCTCGAGCCGGCCGACATGAGCAAGCTCGACGATGAGAAACGGGCGGAGCTGCGGGAAAAGGTCAACAACAGCAAGCGTCGCGAAGTGCTCGAAAACCGCATTGCCGAGCTCAAAGCCGCCGCCGAAATCGTTTACACTCCATACATGCAGTCGATGCTCGAAAGAGGTTGATCATGGCAAACGTTATTAAAGAGAGTAACCTCCCCGACCTCAACCTGGTCAACCGCGGCAAAGTCCGCGAGATATACGATCTCGGCGAACACCTGTTGATGGTCACTTCCGACCGGATCTCCGCCTTCGACGTCATCATGGACCAGGGTATCCCGCACAAGGGTCAGGTGCTCAACACTTTCTCCAAATTCTGGTTCGAGAAAATGTTGGACATTATCCCGAACCACATCGTTTCGACCGACGTCGACGACTTCCCGGCCGAGACCCACAAATACCGCGAGCAGCTCGAGGGGCGCAGCATGCTGGTCAAGAAGGCCGAACCGCTGCCGGTCGAGTGCATTGTCCGCGGCTACATCTCCGGCTCCGGCTGGAAGGAATACAAGAAGATGGGCACCATCTGCGGCATCCCGCTGCCGGCCGGACTCAAGGAGAGCGAAATCCTGCCGGAGACGATCTTCACCCCGTCGACCAAGGCCGAACTCGGTGACCACGACGAGAACATCTCGTTCGAGGAGACGGTCAAGCTGATCGGCCAGGAAATGGCCGAAAAGGTACGCGACATCTCGATTGCCATCTACGAGCGGGCCCGCAAATTCGCCGACGAAAAAGGGATCATAATCGCCGACACCAAGTTCGAGTTCGGTCTGATGGACGGCGAACTGATCTGGATCGACGAGGCGCTCTCGCCCGACTCCTCCCGCTTCTGGCCGAAAGACCAGTACCAGCCGGGCGGACCGCAGATGAGCTTCGACAAGCAGTTTTTGCGTGATTACCTCGAAACCCTCGACTGGGGCAAGGTCGCACCGCCACCACCGCTGCCGGACGAGATCGTGCAGAAGACCTCGGAGAAATACCGCGAGGCACTGCTCCGCCTGACCGGCATAAAAATCGAAGATTAACCAAAAAAGGCCGAGCAATCGGCCTTTTTTTATCTATGCTTGTACTATGAAGAGACCTACGAATCCGTCCTCTTTTATCATCCTGCTGGTTCTTGCCGGCCTGCTCATTTCCGGCTGCGCCGAAAAGCTGCCGCCGGCCGACCCGGATCTTGCCCAGCAGATGCAGCGTGAAGGGCTCAGCCTGCTCAACCGCGGCGACTTCACCGGGGCCTCCGCGAAACTATCCGGGGCCATCCAGTACGACCCGCAAAACAGCCGGGCCTATCTCACCTACACCGAGGTGCTCGAATCGATCCGGCTGTTCGACGGCGCGATCGACGTTTTCAAAAATGCAGTCGATCGCCTGCCGGCGGGCGACCCGTCGCTGCCATTAATCCACTATCGATACGGACTGCTTCTCGCCCGCAACGGCACGGATATCAAAAAAGCGAAACAGAGCCTCACCCATGTCACCGACCCGGCACAGAAGCTCGACCTGCAGGGGGTTATCGAGATTTACGACGCCAGACCGGGAGCGGCCCTGGCTCTGTTCGGCAACGCCCTCGCCGAAACCAAAAATCGCGACCAACAGGCCCGAATCCACTACCACACCGCCCTGGCCTACCACAAACTGGGCGATACCGCCAAAAGCAACGAAGCGCTCTTTCACGCCGTCAACAACGCCAGCAGCCTGGCCCTGAAAAATCATATCCGGGTCTTCTTCGATACCCGGCAGCCCCCCTGATCCGCCCAACGGCCAGTTTCGTCAACAAGAGCTTAAATAATGTTGACACCGGGAAACGACTTTGCTATAAATCTTTCTCGCTTCACGGGGCTATAGCTCAGCTGGGAGAGCGCTTGAATGGCATTCAAGAGGTCGGCGGTTCGATCCCGCCTAGCTCCACCAATAAAAACAAGGACTTATGGCTTTGTGCTGTAAGTCCTTTTTTATTGCTCCTTCCCAAGGTGTCCAGATATGTGTCTAGTTACTTTTAAATCGAATATTTGTCAGCATAATTAATCATTGATTGAATCAGCCAAAATTGAAGTGACTCAAACCTCTAATGGCTTCCTATAAGGGCTACGCTGTCTTCCAATAAATCACGACGGCCAAGGAGCATTTCGCTTTCTTAAATTGCAGGGGTTGTAAGAATTGGTAAATCTGAGGGTATTTCAGCTTCAGAATAGAAATAGCAGGATTTATAAGACGGTCATTAATTTGACTGTGCTTTTGTTTTATCCCATTAAATGAATAGTTCTTTAACTTTGCTATAATTACAAAACCAAACCAATTGCGGCTAAGGGCCACTCTTTGGGATTCTATCCCTCCCTGGCCGCACTTTTTTATTTGTTACCTAAAAAACAGGGACCTTCAAATTAAAGGCCCCTGTTTTTTAATATAGATCTTTGTTGCTAATGAATTTTCTTCGCGTTCTGGGATGCCCATCCCCTGTCACGGCTAGCATGGCAGCCGAGGCAGACATAATCAAGTGTCACAAAACCTTTTGAAAAAGTAGACTTCATTCCTTTTTCTTCCACAGTCTTAAACATATCCGCATTCTTGTCGGTGTTGATCTTGAAGATATGGGTGCGAACATCACCGGTGTAGCTGGAGACTGCGATGGCCGACTTGCTCGCCTTCGGCATGTGACATTCGATGCAGCGGGTTCCCTGCTTCCCGTGGATATTCTTAGCGAAGCTCTTAGCGACATCGTCATGGCATTCGGCACAGTTATCTTTGGCCAGGATTGCCCGCTTGTGCGGATCATGGCAGGTCGTGCAGTCAAGGTCCTTATGGACGCCCGCCTTAAGTTCGTTGATCTGCTCGTGATGCTTTATGAAGCCGCCACTGGCTGGTGGCTCAGGCCCCATACCGCCGCGCTGGTGACATTTGCCGCAGGACTCGGCCGATGTACTTATCTGGATATTCTTCTTGCTCGGCTGACGGATGTGGTCACCGCCAGCACCGTGACACTCTTCACATCCGATTCCGTCTTCGGACCAGGTCCCTATCATGCCCGGCTTACCGTCCTGATTCCCCATGGAGCTGTAGTTGGTCATATGACAGGGGCCGCACTTGTAAGGCTTCTTTTCCCCCTTGTGATAGAACGACCAAGACCCATCCTCGATGTTGTACTGGGTCATAGCTTCACTACCGTCTTTTGCGGTTGTAATAATGTAACCGTTGTTATCAATAAAGCGAGCTTTCTTGTTTGCTCCGCCAATTACATAGGAAATATCGTCCCAGCTATAGCCAGGAGGAAGAGGAAGTTTAGAGTAGCGGGCCTTCTCCATTTTGCGCAGCTTCCAGGGATGCCCGCTGGCTTGCCAGTCGTTGTAGTTCTCCTGGTGACAGGAAAAGCATTGATCCGATCCAACGTAGTCGGTGGCGACGGCCGGAACAGCCAACAACGTAAAGATCAATCCGAGACACGACATCATTGTCAACTTCTTCATGGTTCATCTCCCTTGCGATTGGTTTGAGGACATGCCAATTCCGCTTCGTAGCAGATGAACGCGGAATAATATCAATATTTTGAATTCTATAAGGGAAAAGAAAATGCGCAAGCGGGAAAGTTTATAATTAAACTAGGGATTTAGATTTTCGTGAGGATAGAGTCTCATTGAAGGAACTGGGCCCGCGCTCCCTTCACTCTACGAATTTCCATAAGTCACGACTGCCAGGAAGGCTTTGTCTTTCTCAAATTGCAGGACTGGTGAGAAGCTATCTCAATTCTTAAATTGCAGGGTTTATAGGAATTATTAAATTAGGCGGGTTTTGAACCCTTAGTGAGAAATAGTAGGACTTATAAGAAAAGAGCGACCCTGATTAGGATCGCTCTTCCTATTATCGGTCGGGGCTAGAGGATTTAAACCTCCAACCCTTGTTCCCGAATCCTTTGATTTTTTAGAAGTCTGTTGAAAGGACGAATAGGATAGTCCTCTCTATTCTTCATCAATGGCATTTACTTATTGCGAAAAACGGCGGCATCAATCAATTCTTTTTGGAGTTTTTTTAGTGCATTTTCAGCAGCTAGTTTTCCAGCGAGACTGTGGTCCTTAATGATTTCACTTACAGCTACAACGTCGTTATCAGCTTGAACGGTAGTCTGCCAAACCTGAGTTTGGTCTTTGTCAACAGCAATACAGTTTATTGTCATCGAAAAGTCGGTGGGTGGCCAGAAGAATGCATTTCGAGATGAAGATGTAGTTGTAATTCTTGGTATGAAAACAAAAGATATGTCCTTATCCTGAAGGAACGATATGTCATTGAGATCTTTGATCATGTAAGTTGTTGTGAAAATATTTGATAATACAAGGTTGAAGGCTGGTTCAAGATCAGCATACGGTGCATATTTTACAGAATCACCTCCGCCCGCAGATGTTGTAGTTTGTAAAGCTATATTTTCTGTCGAAATGTAATAGCCGACGTTTTTATTGATTTTTTGTGAAGGGCCTTCATTGCCAATATTGTCAAGTTTTGGGTTGATCTTAATATTATGAGCACAACCGCTACACAATAATAAAAGCACTAGGATGAAGAAGAAACGTCTCTGAATTTTCATGATTTGCCCTCCTTGCATAAATTTGGTTTTTCTTAATTGATTTTATCTCTATAGAGTCAAGGTGCAACTGCGGAGAGGAAGCCCGGGGCCGGAATGCAAATAAAAAAAGCGACTCTGATTAGGGTAATTCTTTTTATTATTGGTTGGGGTGAGATGATTTGAACCTTTGACATATATTCTCATAAGTCACTGGTTGCGAGAAGAAAAACCGCTTCTTATTGATAGAGATATTTAAGAGGGTTATTAAATCAAGAATGGCCACCCAAAACAGGTGGCCATTTTGT